>JAISRZ010000135.1 GCA_031273455.1 Deltaproteobacteria bacterium
TTTTTCCCAATTAAACAATTAAAACTCGCTAAACGCTAAAAAGGGGTTCTGGGGTGAGCTTGGTCCTCGTTTAGTCGCTAAGTCAAGGTGGGTAAGGAGTTGTTGGGCGCGTAAGGGGGTAAATCCTACAGCCACGATTTTATGAGCGAAAGCCAGGCGATTAAGCTCAATATTGTATGTTTTTAAAATTATTGTTAAATATTATTAATAATTAGCGTATTTATTGTTCCGTAAGCTATAAAACCCTTAGGGTGAACGCTTACAGAAACCGTATCCACCTTAACTACTAGCGTACCTATTAAAGTCACAACATCCCCTAAAGCCTCAGCCTGGCGGACGCTTAACCTAACTGGAAATCACCGACGCTCGCCTTTGACGTAAGCTTGAAGGTCGGCCTCATCCAGCTCAAAAAGCTCTAAGAGCGTCCGTTGCGTTAGGTTTAAAGGGTCTGGGGCTCTAAAACCATCGCCATCTTTAATGACGCGGATCCTATCTAGCTCGGCTAAAGCGAGTTCCATGTCCCAAGATTTTTTCGTCAGAAGTGAATCAAGTCTCAACCTAAACTCGGTTTCGACAATTAGGGCGATGAAAGCGCAAAGCAACTTGCCTTCTCTTATCTCATCGAAGAATGGTTTCGTCTTATCATCATCGACCCGATTAAATAAGTTTATATACCTTTTCTCAATCGTTTTCTTAAACTGAGAGGCCTTAATAACCTCCTTGCTTGATAACTTTGAGTTCGAAAGGAAGGCGCTCTGACCCCAATTTTTAAACTTAGCGTTAATTAAATCGTCATCGCTACGAAAGGTAAAAGTCCCATCCTTGGCTAGGTCCACAATCCACCCAAACCCGGGGTCCTTGGCTTGTTCGGGGGTCATTCGCTCAAGTTGTTCCATAATTTCCTTGCGGTTATCATGACGAAACATCGCCTCTTGCAACAGCCGAAAATTTTGGAAAGAGTCGTGACAAAGATGTAAGGTGGCGGATGTTCCGTAGTAACTCCCTTCAGCTGAGTTACAGAAAAATAAACCAGAGGCGGAGATGATATAGTTATGAAACGAATTCTTTATGTCCTTACCTAGCTCAGCCACCGTTTCTTTGATCATTGGGTGGTCAATATCCAACTCCACGATGAATGTTAAGCCTTTTTTGGCCATAAACCGCAAGTTAGTCTGGCTAAAGAATTCCGGGAAAAGGGCGAAAACAACGTCTTTGTCTTTGACTTTTAGTTTAGCGTTTAACTCCGTTAAGTTATCGAGGTTAGATTTATTAACTATTGGCGCGGGATAAACTATATAGAACATCGGCAGATTGGTTTCCAAGGAAACGTAACAACCGAAGCTTAAATGTGACGCGTAGATGTTAGAGTCGTTGGGCCGCCAATCGCTAACTAAGTCACTTGGAAGCGCGGGCGTTAAAACTTGAGAGTCATAAGCTATGAGCGTTCCAGAGGGTTTAGCCTTCATCCATAGCTTAAAAAATTCCTGGGTGGTATAGGTGCCTATAGTCTGAAAGAGTTTGGTGGCGTACTGTAAGGTTAGCGGAATTTCCCAAATGGTGTTCTCCTCGCAAAAAGACTCAATCCGCCTAAATACGTTGCCCCGGGCGAACATGAAGAGGGCCGCGGTCAGAACCAATTCGGAGCTCTCATCCAAAAAGCATTCCTCCAGAATCTCAACCAGCCCCAGACGCTGGCAGATCCGCCGAAAGAGGTAAGCTCGACCGATGGAGCGGATGGAAGGAACGATGGCCGGCCTTTCGACCTCGTTTTCCTCCTCATCATAGAACCAATAGTAGTTTTCGTTGGGGTCCAAAAGATCGGTGTCGTTATCAATATGACCGATGGGGATCTTGTCCTTAACCACCCGGCCCTTAAGGCTTAGACGGGGGACAAGTTTATAAACAATCCGCCTAAAACCTTCTCGCTTAATGACGCATCCAGTCGGGATTTGGAGGTTGACCTTATAAGACATCTCGCTAACCTATGGATAAATTTTACCTATAATACCTACCTTAAGTTAAGATATCAAGGAAAATTATTTCCCAAAATTTGGTTAGCCTAAGCTAGTGGGCTCCCTGGCCTTAGGGCCGGTGGCCTTGGCTTGGTTACGGCCTTAAACCTCGCTTTAGCCCCAGAAAACCTTTTCAGGGCCGATTAAAACGCGATTGTCAAAATTTAGCCTTTAACCAAAGGTGGTTAACCCTTAGGTGGCTTAAAGCCCCGATTGATTTTGGGCCTAATTTCGGGGTATTATTGGCCAAGATAGGCCGAAAGATTTCGGGCCTTGTTTTTGTGACTAAGTGGGCGAGGTTAAAGCTTTTTAGAAAATATTAGATTAAAATTACGCCATTTCCGGTAAATAAAGGGTAATCATTAGACCTAATATTTGACCATCTTCCCCTCGGACATTTCTAGCTTCCACTTGACCGCCATGTAAGGTCACCGCCTGTTTGACGATCGACAGTCCTAGCCCAAAACCGCCACTATCCAAACGCCGAGCCTGATCGGTTCGGAAAAACGGATTAAAGATATCCCCTAAGCTCTCTTCGCTAACCCCCTGGCCGTGGTCTTTAACTTCCACCACCAGGTCCTTTTCTCTTTGGTAAAGCTTTAGAACGACGGTGGAGCCGTCTTGGGTATGCCTTAATGCGTTATCGAGTAAATTATCCAAGGCTCTTTTTAGGATCTCCTCATCCCCTTTGGCCGTCAGCTTTTCCGGGGCGATGACTTGGATTTCCTTATCTTCCTCTTTGGCCCGATAAGACATGTCTAAAGCGCTGGACCGGGCCAAACTAGCTAGATTGAAAGCGTTTTTTTCCACGCCTAAAGTCGTGGTGGAGGTAAGCCGAGCTTGCTCTAAAGTCATGGTTAGCAAACGCTCTAAACGATCCACGTCTTTATCCAGTTGGCTTAAGTACTTTTGATCGGCCTTAGATAAACTATTAAGGAGCTTTTCTTTGAGGATAGCCACGGTGATCCGGATCCGACCCAAGGGCGAGCGCAAGTCATGGGATATATCCCGAATCAAGCGGCGCTCATTATCCAAGAGCTTAACCAAGCTGTCGGTCATTTGGTTAAAGCCCCGAGCCAATTCGCCGATCTCATCGCCCCGATTGACTTCCGGGGCTGGCACCCGAAAACCGGTGTCCCCGCCGGATATTCTCTTGGCGAAGCCAGCCAGCCTAATTAAAGAGCGGGTGATGATCCGGCTAAATAGCCAGCTAGCGGCCAGGCTAAAGACGAAAATGGACAATAGCCACCAGACGATCTCGTCAATGATGTCCTCTTCCTCGAAGCCATGGCCTTGGCCTTGGATGAGCCACCGGCCAAAATCATCGGCCATTTCGCCAATAATGACCATGGAGGTCAATAAAATCATGGAGGTGAGGAAGATTTTCCAGAAAATCGAGAGCTGATTCCAAAGGTTAATAACCGGTCTTACCATCACTCGCTCCGGGTCGGGGTTAAGATATAGCCCTCCCCGCGCACGCTCTTTAAGACCCCGACCCCTTGGCCATTGGGCCATATTTTCTTCCGCACCCGGCTTAGGTGAATGTCTAAGCTCCGGTCAAAGGGGCTGGATCCGCGGCCTAACCCCTCTAAAAAAAGCCGCTCGCGCGGGATAACGGTTCCAAGGTTATCCACCAAAAGACTTAAAATCTTAAATTCCACTGGGGTTAGATCTAGATCCCGGTCCCCATAATGGGCTTTTAAAGCCAGCCTATCTAAGCGAAACCCCTCTTTCGCCTCCACCTGGCCCCGATTTTCCAGATTGTCCCGAGGTGGCTCATTAAGGGCCACGGCCTTAAAATCCCGGGCCCTTCTTAAAACCGAGCGGGTCCTAGCCAATAGCTCCCTTGGCTCAAAGGGTTTAGCCAAATAGTCATCCGCCCCGATCTCTAGGCCCACGATTTTATCGGCCACCTCCCCTTTAGCCGTCAGCATGATGACCGGCGTCCTTAAGCCTTTGGCCCGTAACTCCCGTAAAAGCTCTAAGCCGTTTTTCCCGGGCAGCATCAAGTCCAAAAGGATTAAATCCCAAGGTTCCTCTAGAGCCCGCTTTAGCCCAATTAACCCGTCCGAAGCCGCCAGGCACTTAAACCCATGCCCTAAAAGGTACTCGGACAAAAGGTCCGCGAATTCCTGATCGTCATCGATGATTAATATTTGGTCCATATAAACTTATTTAGACTATAACAACTAATTATAGAGCTATATTTTACGGAATTTATTAAATGAAACGTAATTCTAGCGAGTTAGAAAAATTGACGTTTTTTTTAGAAGCTTAGTTAGGTCACGGCTGTTGGGGCCAAAACCCAAAGACCATACTAGCAAACAACCCCGCCTAGCCTCAAGGCGATTAAGGTAACTTTACAAAACTTTACAATTCTTCATAAGTCTTTACTGGCCTTAACATTTTTTATCACGCCTTTACAATTCTTTATCCGCCTTTACAAGTTTTAACAATATTTTTCATTGTTAAAAACCTACTTTACGCCTATTTAGGTATCATAATAAATCACCGGGGACCGAGACCCAAAATAATAATCCTTTTGGAGCCTAAAATGCTATTAAGGCTAAAAAAACTATTTAGTCCGCGTCTTACTAGCTTTCAATTGATCGTTATAGCTAGCTTATATTTTTTAGTCATCTTAAATATAAGCTTTTGGCGTTTTATCTGGGAAAAGATCCCGCTTAATTCCCTAACCGATGTCCTCTTCGCTCTGTCCACGCCTTTGACTTTGTTTTTAGGTTTAGGGGTCATTTTTCTTCTGACCTTGTGGCCAATCATCCATAAGGCATTCTTGGCCTTTTTAATCTTCGCGGCCAGTTTAGCCAACTACGCCATGGTCCAATACAAGATCTTCATTGACTCGTCCATGATGCGCAATGTCTTTGAGACTAACCGTCAAGAGGCTTTAGATTACCTTAACCCGTCCCTATTTTATTGGATCGCTTTAACTGGCTTAATCCCGGTGGTTTTAATCCTCCGGGCCAACGTTAAGTTCAACCCTTGGGGAAAAGAGCTCAAAAATAGGGCCTTGGGTTTACTGATCGCTTTATTAGCCTTAACTTTTTTGGGGACTGGTTTTTATAAAGAATGGGCGGTTTTTGGCCGGAACAATAAACTAATGACCCGCCTGATTAACCCCACTAATTACCTTTGGGCCACTTATCGCTATTTTTCCATCTTCCAAACCGACCCTCAGCCCTTTAAGATCCTCGACCCCAACGTCAGTCTGGCCAAGGTTAACCCCCATAGACCGCCAGTTTTTGTTTTAATCTTAGGCGAGACCGCTCGATCCAAGAATTTTTCTTTAAACGGCTACGCTAAAGAGACTAACCCCGAGCTAAAAAACGCGGATATCATTAGCTTTTCGGACGTCACGGCCAGTGGGACCTCCACCGCCGAAGCCCTACCAGCCATGTTTTCCCCTAATGAAAGAAGCGATTACCGCCAAAAGGAGGCCTTAAACGAGGATAACCTCGTTGATCTCTTGGCCCGGGCTGGCTATGACGTTTTATGGCTGGATAATGACGGTGGCTGCAAAAAGGTCTGCGACCGGGTTAAGGCTAAAGTTATCGCCCCGGACTTTGACCCCAAATATTGCGATGGCCAAAGCTGCTATGATGGCGTTTTAATCGACCTTTTGGCCCAAACCTTAACCACGGTTAAAGGCCCGACCTTAATCGTCCTTCATAGTATTGGGAGCCATGGGCCCTCTTACCACAAAAGATACCCCCCGGCGTTTAAAGTCTTTAGCCCCACCTGCGATTCCTCGGCCATCCAGAACTGCCCGACTAAGGAAATCGTCAACACCTACGATAACTCCATTCTCTACACGGACCACATCATTAACCAAGCCATTAACGTTTTAAAAGACCGGCCCGATCTGGAAACCGGTCTTCTGTACGTCTCGGACCACGGGGAATCTTTAGGGGAAAATGGCCTTTACCTCCACGGGCTGCCCTACAGTTTCGCCCCCGAGGAGCAATTAAAGGTCCCCATGATCCTTTGGCTCTCCCACGAGTTAAAAACCAGCTCTTACCTTAATTTCGACTGTTTAAAAGCCCGCGCCCACAACCCCTTGTCCCACGACCATCTCTTCCATTCTTTGGCCGGGTTATTGGGCCTAAACACTAAATTATACGCTAAACAATGGGATTTATTTCTCCCTTGCCAAAACGCGACCTATTTAGAAGCCCAAGATAAGACCAAAAAGACGGTTAAACCATTAGTTGGCGGGCTTAACAGCCCCCAAGAAGGCTCAAGGAAAAACCTCTAAATATCCCCCCAAATATCCTTTAAAAACCTAAAAAAATAACCCATGACCAAGCCTATCGGTTCTTCAAGGCTTGGTCATGGGTTAATTGGGTTAATTTTTGGGGTTAATTTTTTGGGTTAATTATTGGGTTATATAACGAGTTAAAAAATTGGCTTATAAATATTAACTAATTAACCAAGATTAAACCAAGTTTAGAGAGGTTTTAGGCCCCCAAGCGGTTGAGCTCGGCTAAATCGCTAAAATTAGTTTAAAGCGTCATAACCAGTCTCACAGGTCCGGATGCGCATGGCGCTTTTGATCTCGTAGGTGAAGATCTTGCCATCGCCAATCCGCCCGGTGAAAGCCGCCTCTTGGATGGCCTTAATAACCTTCATTTCCCACTCTTCCGAGGACACGACTATCTCGAACTTGACCTTGGGCAGCAAACTGACGTCCACCTCGGTCCCCCGAACTATTTCCGTGTAGCCCTTTTGGGTTCCACAGCCCATGACTTGGAAGACGGTAATCCCGTTGACCTCTATGGCGTTTAAGGCGGACTTGACGTCTTCCAGTTTCTCCTCCCGGACAATCGCCTCAATCTTGATCATGCTCATAAACTCTCCTCATTAATCCAAACCGTTAAATGACGGGTAGGCGTTCTCGCCATGCTGGGAAGCGTCCAAACCAACCAGCTCATCCCGGCGGCTAACTCGTAACTCGGTGAAAGCTTTGGTTACATAGACGCAAATAATCGTTCCCACGACAGCGATGGCGATGGAAGCTAAGATCCCGCCAATCTGGGCGAAAAACTGAGAAGGATTGCCGAACCAAAGACCAGAGGCGCCATTAATGGACGGGTCCGCGAAGACCCCAGTCATCAGACCGCCCCAGATACCACCAATTCCGTGACACCCAAAAGCGTCCAGAGCGTCGTCAATTTTCAGTTTTTGTTTTATCAGTATTATTCCATAATAGCAAACTGGGCCAGCGCTAAGGCCAATGATAAAAGCGGCCCAGACCGGCACAAACCCCGCGCCCGGGGTAATGGCCACTAGGCCCACCACCACGCCGGTGCAGGAGCTAATAAGGTTGGGTTTCCGTTTCCGAACGACGTCGATGAGCATCCAGGACAATAACCCGGCCGCGGTGGCCAAGGCGGTGGTCATAAAAGCGTGGCCAGCTAAAGCGTTGGCCCCTAAAGCGCTCCCCGCGTTAAACCCGAACCAGCCGAACCACAGTAAGGCCATGCCCAAGACCACGAAGGGGACGTTATGGATCCGGTAGGAAGTGTGCTCGTAACCTTGACGCTTACCCAGCAAAAGGCATAGGACCAAGCCGCTCACCCCGGAGCTGATGTGCACGACGTTGCCGCCAGCGAAATCAATGGAACCCAAGCCATCGGCCCCCAGTAACCCGCCCGAGCCCCAGACCATGTGGGCTAGAGGGTAATAGACCAAAAATGACCAAACCGCGATAAAGATAAAGAGGGCTTTAAACTTCATGCGGCCAGCCACCGCCCCGGTGATAATGGCCGGGGTGATTAAGGCGAACATCATCTGGAAGATGACGAAAACCAAGAAGGGCAGGTTTTCGGCGTAAGGGCTAGGGGCGTCCAGCCCTTGACCCGCCAAAAAGACGTCCGACAAACCCCCAATGACGCCAAAGGAATTCCCGCTAAAGGACAGCGAGTAGCCAAAGGCGAACCAAAGGACTATGCCTAAGCCCAAGATAAAGACCGAGGCCATCATGTTGTTAATGACGTTTTTCCTGCGACCTAAACCGCCATAAAAGAAAGCTAGCCCCGGCGTCATGATAAAAACCAGAGCGGCTGAGACCAGGACAAACGCTGTGTCGCCAGTGTTCATTTTTCCACCTGAAATTTGGATTTTTTTTCCACGAAATAAACTAAAACTTAACCGCTAAAAAACCTTTTTTTATAATAAAATCAACGATGGCCTCAACCCCGACCCCCTCTTTCAAATTGGTGAAGATAAAGGGTTTGCCGCCCCGAGCTTTTAAGCTGTCGTCTTCCATGACCTTTAAGCTGGCCCCCACCTGGGGGGCCAGGTCCATCTTGTTAATGACCAGTAAATCCGAGCGGGTGATGGCGGGCCCGCCTTTCCGGGGGATCTTGTCCCCGCCGGCCACGTCAATGACGTAGATAAAGATGTCGGCCAGTTCGGGGCTAAAGGTGGCCGACAGGTTATCGCCCCCGCTTTCGATAAAAATGACTTCCAGCCCTGGGAACTCTTTTAATAACCCCTCCACAGCCTCAATATTCATACTGGCGTCCTCGCGAATGGCCGAGTGGGGGCAACCGCCCGTTTCCACGCCAATGACCCTTCTGGGCTCTAAAGCCTCGTTCCGGATCAAAAACAAAGCGTCCTCTTTGGTGTAGATGTCGTTAGTGACCACGGCTAGGGAGTGGCGGTCCCGTAACTTTAAGCACAGTTGGAGGATTAGGGCGGTTTTCCCCGAGCCCACTGGGCCGCCCACGCCCACCCGCAAACAGTCGCTCGACACGCTTAACTCCTAAAAAGCCGGGTGGCCAAGGTTTCGTGGTTGGAGCCACAAATGGCCAGACCCATTAAGGTCGAGCCAATCGCCCCGTCCTCTAACCTTGCCGCTCTGGCTAAGGCCGCCTCGACTTTCGGGCCTAAGGCCAAGATAATCTTCCGGCTGTCGGTCTGGCCTAAGAGCGTCACCCGCGTGGCCGCGGCCAACTGGTTTTCCAAAAACCCGTAAACGTAAGCCCGGCCTAAATCGTTAAACTCCAAATTTTTATTAATAACCGTCCCCAGTAAGGCGTAGGCCGCGACATACCCTAAATCCCCACCGCCCCAAAAGGCCGGAGGGCCCAAGGACTTAATTAAGCGCGAAACGGCCCGGCCCATGACCCGTTCGGCCAGAAGAAACTCGCGCGTCTCCCGGCCAGCTAAGACCCAATTATTAACGGCCATCAGCTCTTTTTCGTCTTCCCTTTGGGCCGCCGCGTAAGCTTTGCGCAATAACGGCAGATCAAAGGTGGCGAGCCCCCCGGCTAAGTTAACCTCTAAGCTTTCGGTTAATTCCCGGGGGTTAGTGACCAATTTAGCCGCGGCTAAAGCCTCTAACCCATTGGACCAGGCGAAGGCCCCGGTCGGAAGGGCCGGGCTGGCTAAAAAAAGTAGAGCGCTTAGCCGCTGGCCCAAAATCGGGTCTATTTCGCGGTTAGGGGCCTTTTCGCCCTCTAAGCCATCAACTAGCGGGCTTAAGCCCCTTTGGCCCGCTAGACCTAAATTTTGGCCGTTTTCCGTCATGGCCGTAAAACCGCCCTAAAAGAGAAAATACCTTTGAGCCATAGGTAAAACGGCCGCTGGCTCGCAGGTCAGTAGCTTTCCATCGGCCCAGACCTCATAGGTCTGGGGATCGACCAAAATGTCCGGGGTGGCCGAGTTTAAGACCATGTCCTTTTTGCCCAAACGCCGGACATTGGCCGCTGGGGCCAAGGACCGAAGCAGCCCTTTGTCTTTTAAGCGCTGGCCTAACCCTTGGTCTAAGGCCAAGGGGGTGACAAAGGTCCGGGCCAAAGACGGGGCCGCTGGCCCATAGGAGCCAAACATGGGCCGATAAATGGAGGGCTGGGGCGTGGGGATGGAGGCGTTTAAATCGCCCATGGGCGAGGCCACAATGGCCCCGGACTTTAAGATTAAGTGGGGTTTCACCCCAAAGAAGGCCGGTTTCCAGAGGACTAAATCCGCCAGCTTCCCTGGGCTAACCGAGCCAATCTCCTCGGCTAAACCGTGGGCTATGGCCGGATTAAGGGTGTATTTAGCGATATACCTTTTAATCCGATAGTTATCGTTCCCTTTCCCCTCGTCCTCGGGTAAAGAGCCTCTTTGGGTTTTCATTTTGTGGGCCGTCTGCCAAGTTCGGATAATCACTTCCCCCACCCGGCCCATGGCCTGGGAGTCGCTGGAGAGCATGGACAAAGCCCCCAAGTCGTGCAGAAGGTCCTCGGCCGCGATGGTTTCGCGTCTAATGCGCGAGTCAGCGAAGGCCAGATCCTCGGGGATGGACGGGTTTAAGTGGTGACAGACTAAAAGCATGTCCAAATGCTCGTCCACGGTGTTGACCGTTAAAGGCCGGGTGGGGTTAGTGGAGGAGGGCAAAACGTTGGGTAAAGAGACGGCCCGAATGATGTCCGGGGCGTGGCCGCCCCCAGCCCCCTCAGTGTGGTAAGTGTGGATGGACCGGCCCTTAAAAGCCTTAAAGGTCTCCTCCACAAAGCCGCTTTCGTTTAAGGTGTCGGTGTGAATGGCCACTTGGGCCCCAAACTCCTCGGCCGCTGACAAACAAGCGTCAATGGCCGCCGGGGTGGTGCCCCAGTCCTCGTGGAGCTTTAAGCCCACCGCCCCGGCCAATAGTTGCTCCCGTAAGGGGGCTAAGGTGGCCGCGTTCCCTTTGCCTAAAAAGCCAAAGTTCACCGGAAAGGGATCAGTGGCTAATATCATCTGTTCTAAATGCCAAGCCCCCGGGGAGCAGGTGGTGGCGCAGGTCCCGGTGGCCGGGCCCGTGCCGCCGCCGATTAAAGTGGTCACCCCACTGGTTAAAGCCTCCCAGATCTGCCCTGGGGCGATAAAGTGGATGTGGGTGTCCACCCCGCCAGCGGTTAGGATGGTCCCCTCGCCCGCGATGATCTCCGTCCCCGGGCCAATGACGATGTCTATGTCCGGTTGGACGTCCGGGTTACCGGCTCGGCCAATCCCCCAGATCCGCCCGTCTTTTAAGCCCACGTCGGCTTTAATTATCCCCAAAGGATCCACGATTAAGGCCCGCGTGATAACCGTGTCCACGGCTATATCCCGACCGGCCTGACTTTGGCCCATGCCATCGCGAATGACTTTGCCCCCGCCAAAGGTGACCTCTTCCCCGTAGGTGGTCAGATCTTTTTCGACTTCCAAGATCAGCTCCGTGTCCGCCAGGCGGACCCGGTCCCCCACGGTGGGGCCGTACATCTCGGCGTAGCGGCCGCGTTCCATCTTAAACATAAGGCCCCTCCCCTAAAGGGCCCATCACCGCCCCCCGAAAACCGTAAACCTCGCGTAAACCCGCGTAACTCACCAAAGTCACCGTCCGCTCTTGACCGGGCTCAAACCGAACCGAGGTCCCCGGGGCGATGTCCAGTCGGCGGCCGTAAGCTTTCCGGCGGTCAAAATCCAAAAGCGGGTTAACCTCGTAAAAGTGGTAATGGGACCCAACCTGGACCGGTCGGTCGCCTAAGTTTTTCACTAGAACCGTTTCCGTGGGTCGGTCCTGATTCATGACCACGGCCCCTTGGGCCGGAAAAATCTCTCCGGGTATCATGGGCTCACCTTTTAGCGGATGGGGTTATGGACGGTCACTAACTTAGTGCCATCCGGAAAAGTGGCTTCCACTTGGACCTCGGGGATCATTTCCGGGACCCCCTCCAAGACGTCCGCCCGAGTTAAAATCTCCCGACCGCTCCCCATGAGCTCAGAGACGCTTTTCCCCTCCCGAGCCCCGTCCAAAAGGGCTAGGCTAATATAAGCCACCGCTTCCGGGTAATTGAGCTTCAGACCCTTTAACCGGCGTCTTTCCGCCAATAGCCCGGCCGTAAACAACAAAAGCTTGTCGCGCTCCCTGGGCGTTAAATCCATGGCAACTCCTTATCGCCTCCCAGCGGCTCCTTTAGGTGGCCCAAAGCCGCGGACGGTAAACTCGCCCGCCCCATAGCTCGGTCACCCGCCGCCAGACTATCTCCAAAAAAGCCCGCGCCTTTTCCGGCGAGGATCCTAAACGCCGGGCCAATAACAAACCCTCTTTGACCGTCACCCCGGACCATAAACTAAAAGGGGCTTCTTTAAGGGTCTCTTCAGCCGCCCTTTCCAAGAGGGCGGCCTCATTGGAGTCAGCCCGGCCTAAAGCCCAAAAGACCCCAGCCACTTTTCGGCCCGCTAAACCCAAAGGCGACTTTAAAAGAGCCAGGTCCTCGGGTAAAGACCAACTTAGGCGCTCTTTAAAAAGTAAATCCCCGTTCCGGGTAATCTCCATTTCTTTAACCAAGGAGCCAGTCGCCAAGCTTTCCGGGCCGCCCAAAGAAATGATGTCCCAGCCTAAAAAGCGGCTGTCGCTAGCCACCTCGGCTTCTAAAGTTAGGCGCCCCTTGGCCCCAGCGAAGACGATGGTCTCTTGCGGGAGGTAAGCTAAAGTTCCGCCATTAACTTTAATGGCCACCCTTTGCGTCTGCCAGTCGCGGGCCCGATACAACTTTTGGGCCGCTGGGGTGGTTAGTAAAGCGTTGGCCCCGGGGTTGAGGTTAATCTCCAGATCCAAGCGATCCCCTTCCACTAACCCGCCCGGGGGATGCAATAAAGCAAGCTCCAATAGATCCGGGACCGGATGGAAGGGCCGCGAAACCGTTAAAGGCCCGTAACTTTGAACCTTACCTAAAACCGCCCCCTTTGGCCCTGGATCGATCTCGATCTTTAAGCTCGCGGGCCAAGGAGATTTAGGCGGGGCGTTATCCTTAGACACTTAATAAACTCCGAATGGTCTCTTCGTCCAAAGAGCTCATCTTCCCCTTAGCCACCACTTGACCCCTTTCCATGATGGCGTAAAGATCCCCAACTTTCCGGGCCACCGGGGCTTTTTGCTCCACCTCCAGGACCGTTAGCCCATTGGCGGTCAATAAACGGACCACCCGGATAATGTCCTGGACCACGTTGGGTTGGATGCCCTCGGTGGGCTCATCTAGGATCAAAAGAACCGGGTTTAAGACTAAAGCCCGAGCCATGGCCAACTGTTGCTGCTGCCCCCCGGACAGATCCCCGCCTCGGCGTTTCAGCATGTCCTTTAAGACGGGAAAGAGCTCGTAAATTAAGCTGGGCGGCTCTTTGCCCCCACCCCGGCGCCAGGGCAAAGGGAGCTTTAAATTCTCCTCCACTGTTAATAAAGGAAAAATCTGTCGGCCTTGGGGCACGTACCCTAAGCCTAAGGCCGCCCGAGTTTCGGGTTTGGCGTTGGTGATATCTTTTCCGTCAAAGATCACCCGGCCCGAACGGGCCGGGATCAAACCCATTAAGCAGTTTAAAAGGGTGGTTTTGCCCACGCCGTTTCGGCCCATGACGCAAGCGCATTGGCCTTTGGGGGCCTCTAAAGTCACGTCCCTTAAAATATGGCTTTGCCCATAAAACTGATTGAGCCCCGCCACGGTTAGCACGTTTCCGCCCCCAAATAGGCTTCCACCACCGCCGGATGGGAGCTAATGGTCGCCATGTCGCCCTCAGCCAAAACCGCGCCTTGGTGCAAAACGGTGACCGTCCGGGCGATGGACCGGACAAAGCTCATGTCGTGCTCGACCACGATTAAAGAGTGCTTCCCCTCTAAGCTTAAAAGGAGCTCGGTCGTTCTTTCGATCTCTTGAGTGGTCAATCCAGCCACTGGCTCATCCAGTAACAAAACTTGGGCCTTTTGCACCAAGAGGATGCCAATCTCCAGCCACTGCTTTTGCCCGTGGGATAAGGATCCGGCTAAGCGGTCTTTACTTTCGGCTAAGTTTATAAGTTGTAAATTTTCCTCTAAGTAAGCCTTCTCCGCCCCGCTTAAACGGGCGACTAAGGTGGAAAAAACCGTTTTTTTGGCTTTTAAGGCCAGCTCTAAGTTTTGCCAGACCGTTAAGGACTCAAAGACCGAGGGCTTTTGAAACTTCCGGCCAATGCCCGCCAAGTTAATGGCCACCTCATCGGCCTCCAGTAAGTTTAAGCTATCGCGGTACCAGGCCTCGCCCCGGTCCGGGCGAATGAGGCCGGTTATCACGTCCATCATGGTGGTCTTCCCGGCCCCATTGGGCCCAATGACGCACCGCAACTCCCCTTCCCGCAAAGCTAGGTTTAAGTTGTTTAGAGCCTTAAACCCCTCAAAGACCACGGTGATACCCTCCAGGAGCAGGATATGCCGCCGCCGCCGTAAAGCTTTGGGCTCCCAGGGGAGGACCAAAGGGGTCTGGCTATTGGCTCCCATACCTTGAGCCGCTGGCGGGTTATTAGGCGGGGTCATAACCGCCCTTAGCCCCGCTCGACCGCGAGCTTTTAAATAGGCCGACCAAGCTTTTCAGCCACCGTAAAACCCCGCCTTGGCCAAAGATGGTCACTAAGATGAACAAAGCCCCTAAAAAAAAGGGCCATAAATCCGGGGCCGCGGTCGACAGACGCGATTTAGCGAAGCTGACCAAAAAGGCCCCCAAAATGGCCCCGTACATAGTCCCGCGACCGCCTAAGGCCACGCAAACCACCATCTCAATGGAAAAGACCGGGGCGAAGACCGAGGGGTTAATGATGCCAGCTTGGGGCGCGTACAAGGCCCCGCCTAAGCCCGCTAAGATGGCCGAAAAAGTGAAGACCGCCACTTTGACGTTTTCCACCTTGTATCCCGCGAAACGGGCCCGCTCCTCATTGTCGCGAATGGCCACCATGGCTAAACCCAAGCGCGAGGCCACTAAAAACCGGGCGGCCAAGACCGCTAGCCACAAAAGTAAAGCCGAGACCCCAAAGAGAGCGGCCACCATAAAGGTTGAGCGGACGTCCACCCCTAGGATGGTCTTAAAGTCCGTAAACCCGTTGTTCCCGCCAAACCCTAGGTTGTTTAAGTAAAAGGCCAGCATTAAGGCGTAGGTCAAAGCCTGGCTCATGATGGAAAAATAGACCCCCGAGACCCGCGAGCGAAAGGCCGTCCAACCAAAAATAAGGGCCAGGGCCCCGGGGGCTAAGATGACTAAACCTAAGGCCACCGGAAACATTTCGCTCCCGCGCCAATGCCAGGGCAAGGTTTCCCAACCGATAAAGACCATAAAATCGGGTAAGACCGCGTCCCCGTAAACCCCTTGGCCGCCGATTTGCCGCATTAAGTACATGCCAAAGGCGTAACCGCCTAAGGCGAAGAAAGCCCCGTGGCCTAAGCTTAAAACCCCCATGTAGCCCCAGACCAAATCAATGGATAAGGCCAAGATGGCGTAGCACAGGTATTTCCCCAGTAAACCCACGGTAAAGGGGGAGACCAGAGGATCCGACCCCCAGCTTCCCCCAATAATGGTGAAAGTGGGGATGGCCATGGCCAGGGTGAAGATCCCAAAGGATCGGTCAATAACCCGCAACGGCGCTCCTCCCCTAAAAAGACGCCACGCGACCCCTTTGGGGAAAGAGCCCTAAAGGGTTACGCTGGATAAAGAGGATCACGCCCACCATGATGGTGATCTTAGCGAGCATGGCCCCGTTAATGGGTTCTAAAAACTTATTGGCTAGGCCAATGATTAAACCCCCGACTAAGGTTCCCCAAAGGTTGCCCACCCCGCCAAAGACCACCACCATAAACGAGTCCACAATGTAGTCTTGGCCTAAGTTGGGGCCCACGTTGGTTAGTTGGCTTAAGGCCACGCCCGAGACCCCGGCCACCCCGGAGCCCAAAGCGAAGGTTAAAGTGTCCACGCGCCGGGAAGGGACGCCTAAGGCCCTAGCCATGCCCCTATTCTGGGTGACGGCCCGGATCTCCAAACCCAGCCGGGTTTTTCTTAAGACTAAGTAGACTAAGGCGAAGACGAGTAAACAGAAGAAAAAGATCAAAACCCGGCCTTGGGTGACGCTTAAGTTGGCGGTTAAACGCCATTGCCCGCTCATAAAAGCGGGGGTGACCACGGCCACGTTCATGGAGGAGACGCCCTTCCGCACGGCTTGCTGCAAGATTAAGCTTAAACCAAAGGTGGCCAACAAAGTTTCCAAAGGGCGTTGGTACAAGGGCCGGATAATGGTCATCTCAATGGCCCCGCCAACTAGCCCGGAGACTAAAAAAGCCGCTGGCAAAGCCATGATTAAAGCTAACCCTGGGCTTTGGGGCCAAAGGGTTTGAAGACCCCAGACCGTGTAAGCCCCGAGCATGGCCATTTCCCCGTGAGCCATGTTAATAACCCCCATCACCCCAAAAGTGATGGCCAGACCAATGGCGATTAACACTAGAACCGACCCTAAGCTTAACCCGAAAAAAATGGTCTCGGCCAAGGCCAAGTGCTGGGCCTTGGCCTCCAAGCGCCGTAAAGCTTGGGCCGCGGCCGTAGCTAAACTAGGATCCGACCCTTGGGCCAAGGCTTTAAGATCGTCAGTGGCCGCGGGGGCGTAAAGGCCGCTTAAATCGTTAATGGCCGTAAGTTTGGCCGCGGGGTTTTGGTTCGGGTCTTTTAAAGTCCCTAAAGCTAAGATAATTTTTAAGTTGTCTTTGGTCTCCGCGTCCGTTTCCTGACTTAAAAACTCTTGGATTAAAGAGCTATTGGTTAAAGGGGCTCCGATTAAAGCCCGCGAGACCGCCCGCCGAACCTTAGGGTCGGGATCCCGTAAAGATCTGGTCCCCAATAAACTTTCAATGGTCTCCCGCTGCCGGTTATTGACGGCCACTTTCCGGGGGTTGGCCGGTTTAAGGGGGCCATTATTTGGCCAAGTTAAAGCTAGATTGCTCGTTTCCCCTAAGTACAAGGCCCCGCTAGGGCGATCGAGATACAGGCGACCCTTTAGCAACCCTTCCAACAAAACCCCGGCCAAATCCGAATCGTCCCGGCCTAAAGCTTGGATAGCCACGTCCCGGTCGGCCACCTTGGAGCTAGCTAGACTTTCGAGAACCGCGGGCGATAGCTCGGTCGGGCTTTCCATGGGGCTTTCCATCGGGCTTTCCGGGTTTGATACGACTTCCGTTATCGCGCCTTCCGCGGTTGAAGCCTCTCCGGTCGTCACCATCGGTGGGTCCACCGGCGAATCGTCCGAGCGGGCCGCCTTAAGTTCGCCTAATAAGCCTAAAGAGCCCAAGACTAGGCCAAAAAATAGGCTTAAAGAGAGGAAAACGTTGATTAATCTAGCCAAAGATCTCACATTATTCCTTAAAATCAAGGACTGGTTGGGGAAGAGCCGTAGGCTCTTCCCCCAGAAGATTAAAGGTTATTTTTTACTTTTTCTCTTCGGCCGGTTTTTCCGCGCCTAAGCAAGTTTTGGTTTTTTCGTTGTAATTGCCGCAATTAATGGGCGGCGTCCAATCGCTAATAAGGTCGGCGGACTCGGGCAAGAAATCGGACCAAGCGTCGCCCTCGACCTCGCCCTCGGTGCTCCAGACCACCTGGAACTGGCCATTGTCCTCAATCTCGCCGATTAAAACCGGTTTGGTTAAGTGATGGTTCGGCAAAACCTTGGCCACGCCGCCGGTTAGGTTGGGGGTGGACAAGCCCACTAAGGCCTTTAAGACCGCGTCCACGTCCGTGGTCTTGGCTTTTTCCACGGCTTTGACCCAGAGGTTAAAACCAATGTAGCTGGCTTCCATGGGGTCGTTGGTCACCCTTTTAGGGTCTTTGATGTATTCTTTCCACTTGACGATGAACTCGGAGTTTTCCGGCTTGTCCACGCTCTGGAAGTAGTTCCAAGCGGCTAAATGGCCCACCAGGGGTTTAGAGTCCACGCCGGAAAGCTCTTCCTCGCCCACGGAAAAGGCCATGACCGGAATGGAGCTGGCCGAGATGTTCTGGGCCGCCAGCTCTTTGTAGAAGGGCACGTTGGCGTCGCCGTTAATGGTCGAGATAACCGCGGTCTTCCGGCCAGAGCCGCCAATTCTTTTAATATCGGCCACAATGGATTGCCAATCGGAGTGACTAAAGGGGGTATAGTAGGTGATGATGTCCTCTTGGGCCACGCCGTTTTTTAACAGGTAAGCCTCAACGATCTTATTGGCCGTGCGAGGAAAGACGTAGTCCGTGCCCACTAAAACGAAGCGCTTAACGCCCTCGCCCAGGAGATAGTCCACCGCTGGGATGGCTTGCTGGTTGGGGGCGGCCCCGGTGTAGATGACGTTTTTGGAGGACTCTTGGCCCTCGTACTGGACGGGGTAGAAGAGTAGGCCGTTTAACTCCTCAAAGACCGGGAGAACCGATTTTCGCGAAACCGAGGTCCAACAACCGAAGACCACGGCCACCTTGTCCCGGGTCAAAAGGTCCCGGGCCTTTTCCGCGAACATGGGCCAGTCGGAGGCTGGGTCAACCACCACGGCCTCCAATTGTTTCCCTAAAAGGCCGCCCTTTTGGTTTTGCTCAGCTATGAGCATTAAAAGAACGTCTTTTAAAGTGGTCTCGCTAATGGCCATGGTGCCGGATAGGGAATGGAGTATCCCGACTTTGATGGTGTCTGGGGATTTCGGGGCTTCTTGGGCCATCATCGGAACGCTAAGGCTAAGACAGAGGGCCACGAGGAGGGCCAGGATCATCCGGTGAGCGAAATTAGACTTCATACAAACCTCCAAAAGGGCTTAGAGTCGATTTTAATAAGCGAGAGGGCGGGTCCCGTCTTTTAAGGGCTTATATGGCCTCCCCCCTCGACCGTGATTAAGGCTAAATAAAGTACGAGGTCGGACTAAAAAGCGGTTTTACCAGCGAATTTTAGGAACTCTTTCGGACTATCTGCACAATGCGGGCCAAAGGCCCGAAAAATGGCCCCAAACCGCCCAAAGTAGCCTCTAACGGGCTTTCCGCTCGCCTTTTCCCCGGGCCGCGGGCTTGGGAATTCCCCGACATTTTTGTCGGAAAATCTTGGAAGGCTATTTTTTTTGTAACTAAAATGTCAAAAATAAAAACCTCACTCCGCCCTAGCTCGGTCGTAAAAGGGGCCTTCCGCCTTAATATTGGTCGTAAAATCGTCAAAAAAGGGTTAGCGCCTCTTAGGTTGGCCTAAAATTCGCTAGCCAGTCTTTGGGGGAGGGGCAAAACCGCGGGTTTTAGGTTATTATGAACCGGCCCCTAAAAATTAAGGCGGCTGGCTCGGGTGGCCTAGGGAAGGCTTGAGCGGCTCGGGCGGCTCGGGCGGCTCGGCTGGCTCAGGCGGCTCAGGCGGCTCAGGCGGCTCGGGCGGCTCAGGCGGCTCAGGCGGCTCAGGTGGCTCAGGCGGCTCAGGCGGCTCGGGCGGCCTAGGGAAGGCTTGAGGTCGGACCCTGGGGGCGCTAACCGGGGTAGGTCTGGCCCAAAGCCGGAGGTTAAGTGAAGTTTTTCTAAAGAAATTGTTAAGGCCCCGAGCTAGCGAAACCCAATAAGAGCGATATTTTTAAATTTAGGCTTGAAATAGGCTAAGCATTTATTTATATTAATTTTTTAGAGTTTGGATCAAATAAGTTAAACTTGACCCGCCGCGCTAGAGAGACTTAAGCTAAACTCCATTTTCATGTTTTTAACAATTGAATTTCAAAGATATACTTACAAACATTTTTATTAAAACCTTTTAACCTGTTATTTTGCGCCTTAAGACTGTAATTTAATTATTTAAACTAAAAACATTTTATTTATTAACCTTTTTATACAAAAAACCAAGCAACCTGGAGAATTCTCAGGGAACCGCTTGGGTCTTTAAAATCAGGTTTAGCTTGATTTTTCTAAAAATATAGATTAAACAATCTTATTTTTAGTCGCCCAGCCCTTAGACTTCTTGGTTTAA
This sequence comes from Deltaproteobacteria bacterium, assembly GCA_031273455.1. GTDB lineage: Bacteria > Desulfobacterota > Desulfarculia > Adiutricales > Adiutricaceae > JAIROO01. The sequence continues at coordinate 19,767 of JAISRZ010000135.1, forward strand.
GCTGGGTTAAAATGGAACCCTAGCCGCCTTTTTTTAACCCGGCTTAAGGTTCCTTGGTTCCGCGCGTTCGGGCCCTGACCCTAGCCGCGCGGTCGTCCTTAGCGACTAGGACTGGCGCGAGCGCCTTGGAGAGCAAGCGTAAATGGACAATCCCAGGCCAACCTCTTTCTATTCCCGAATCAAAAACCTTTTCAACCGCCTGGGAATGCGGTCGAAGCTGATCATTATCTTCCTTTTGGTCAAGGTTATTCCCCTTATTCTCCTGGCCACCATGGCCTGGCGGCAGTTCACCATCCAAGGGGACGCTCTAAAAAATATCGCCGTCCACGACTCGTCCGTGGCCTTAAACAACTCGGCTATTGAGAACATTGAGCGCATGTCCACCACCGCGGCCGACCGGGTGGCCACCTTCCTCTACACCCGGGACAGCGACATCCTCTACGCGGCTAAGATTAAACCCACCCAAGAGAACTACGAGGCCTTTGTCAACAATCGCCGGGGTCGGTTGATTAAACCCGGTAAATGGCACCTAGACCCAGAGATTAACGCCTGGGAGCCCAACGCCTTTCCGCCGGAGTTGCCCAATGGGGTTTCCACCAACCGGGAAAACGAGGACATGGACGGCTTCCACCCCCGGCCCGCCGACCCATACGAGTACGATATCGTACCCTTGTTCGATGAGATGACCTTTATCGACTTAAACGGCCAAGAGATCGTTAAAGTCTTAAGCCCAGAGTCCCGGAAAACCCACTACCCTATGGACCCAGCCAAAAAGGACGTGTCCAACCGCTTAAACACCTACGTTAAAGCCGAGACCTACTTTGAGGAGCTTAAGGATTTAGGCCCCGGGGAAATCTACGTGTCCGATGTCATTGGGGCTTACGTGGGCTCCAACTACATTGGCCTATACACCCCCCAGAACTTGGCCAAAGCTTCCGAGGACCGGGGGTACGACATCGATTATCAGCCCGAGAAACAGGCCTATAGCGGGCGCGAGAACCCGGTGGGCCAGCGCTTTGAGGGTATTGTCCGTTGGGCCACCCCGGTTTACGATGAAAATAACGAAAAAATAGGTTACGTGACCTTAGCCTTAAACCACGACCATATCATTGAGCAAATCGACCACTTAACCCCCATGATGGAAAGAACGGTCCCAGTCTCCAGCGCCTATGAGGGCAACTACGCCTTTATCTGGGACTATAAGGGCCGGAGCGTGGTCCATCCGCGCCACCACTCCATGTACGGCTTTGACCCGGAAACCGGCGACCCCCAGGTCCCCTGGCTGGAGTCCTCCATTTACGATGGTTGGCAGGCCAGCGGTAACCCCAAGTGGTTTGACTACGTTAAAGACTACCCCATCTTTTATGAGCAGTCCCGGACCAAAAAACCGGCCCCAGCTTTAACCAAAGCCGGGCTAGTGGGCTTAGATTGCCGTTACTTAAACAACGCCCCCCAGTGCACTGGCTGGATGGATCTGACCAAAACCGGCGGCTCGGGCTCTTTCTACATCCTCTGGAGCGGCCTGTACAAACTGAACACCGCCGCGGCCATACCTTACTACACCGGCCACTACGCCCCCTCGGAGGCCAATGGCTATTCCAAGCGGGGCTTTGGCTTTGTGGCCATTGGCTCGGGGTTGGACTTTTTCACTTTACCGGCCAAAGAGACGGAAAAGACTCTGTCCAACACCGTGGCCGAGTACTTAAGAAGCACCTTTATCCAGTTGAGCGCGACCACCTTAATCCTCATCGTCTTAGTGGTCTTTATCGCCATCTGGATGGCCTCCATCTTAACTAAGAGCATAACGAAGCTCATTGAGGGCATTAACCGCTTTCGGGACGGGGAACGGCACTTCCGGTTTAACTACCCGGTCCACGATGAGTTCGGGACCTTGGCCGATAGCTTTGACGAGATGGCCCAGGCCATTGAGTCCAGCGTTAAGAACCCTCTGGCCATCATCGACATGGACCGGCGGATCATCTACATGAACTCTTTGGGGGCCGACCTTTATCACGTCAAGAACACCGAAATCCAAGGCCTTCTTTACGATGACATCACCGCTTACCCCCAAGGCTCCAAATACTGCCCCATCACCGCCTTAATCGAGGGCCGGGAAGCGGATATCCTTTACTTAGAGGACGCCCATCGCTATATCCGGGGCAAGGCCAGCTATTTCTACAATAAAGACGGGGATAAAGCCGGTTACATCATTGAGACCCTAAACGTCACGGAAATGGTCTTAAAGCAAATCGAGCTGGAAAAGGCCGTCCAATCGGCCAACCTGGCCAATGAGCATAAAGGGGAGTTTTTGGCTCACATGAGCCACGAGATCCGCACCCCCATGAACGCCATTATCGGGCTCTCGGCCATTGTGAAGGACAACCTGGGGCACATCAAGTCCGATTCCCATGAATTACAAGAAGTTAAGGATAACGTCCGGCAGATTGAGTCCTCTTCTTTCCACTTATTGGGCTTATTAAACGACATTTTGGATCTTTCCAAGATCGAGGCCGGGAAAATCGAGCTGACCAACGAGGTGGTGGAGCTGAAAGTCTTGGTCAACACGGTCACCAGCATCATGAAGACCCGCTGCCGGGACAAGGGCATTGACTTTTTCCACCCGGAATTGGATTTTCAGCCCGCGACCTTCTTAACCGATCCCCTGCACTTACGGCAGGTTTTAATCAACCTATTGGGGAACGCGGTCAAGTTCACCCCGGAGGCTGGCCGGATCGAGTTTTTAGTGAAGCGTTTGGACCGGGAAGGCGATAAATCCTTAATCGAGTTCACGGTCAAAGACTCGGGCATCGGTATCTCCGATGAGGCCATGCAAGCCATCTTCCAGCCCTTTGAGCAGGGCGGCGGGAAAATCACCCGGATCTACGGGGGCACCGGCCTAGGGCTCACCATTAGCCGGCATATCGTCCGGCTCTTTGGCGGGGATATTAAAGTCACCAGCGAAGTGGGCCAAGGGAGCGAGTTTAAGTTTAGCGTCTGGCTCAAGGAAACTAAGTCGACCATCGCCAATGAGCCGATCATAACCGATCCCACCGGGCGTTTCGCCGGCAAAAAAGCCTTGCTCGTGGACGACGTGGATTTAAACCGGAAGATCGCTAGAGCCATGCTAAAGGTCACGGGCATCGCCATTGACGAGGCCAACGATGGCTCGGAGGCGGTTAAAAAGTTTAGCGAGTCCCCGGAAAACACTTACAGCATCATCCTCATGGACGTGCAGATGCCCATTATGGACGGTTACCAGGCCTCGGAAGCCATTAGAAACTTGGACCGGAAAGACGCCAAAGACGTCCCCATCATCGCTCTAACGGCCAACGCTTTTAAAGACGACATTGAAAAAGCCTTAAAGGCCGGCATGAACGCCCACATCGCTAAACCGGTCAAGCTGGACAAGATTGTGGAGGCTATTAGTAAGAGCCTTAAAACGCTGGAGTAAAGGCCAGTTATTTAGAGGCTTTTCGGGGCTTTAGGGCGGCTAAAACTTCTTTTAAGGTGGCTTTAATAACATTGACCGGGACCGCGTTACCGGCTTGTTTTCTGGTGTGGAAGTCCGCGCAAACGATTTTAAACGAGTCGGGAAAGCCTTGTAACCGTAAAAGCTCCCTCGGGGTGAAGCGTCTTTGGCCGTTCACCAATAAGTAGTTATACGACGCCCCGGCCCTTAAGGCGCAGGAGTAAGGGTAGCTAGAGATATGGCCGCTTTTGTTCTCATGCCAGACGCTCGGCTGGTATTGGCTCACGTGGTCGGTTTGGCGCTTATCTAAGATCCTTTGGCTCGCGAAATACTTAGCCGGGATGGTCCCCTCGGGCTCCAAGATATCCTCTAACCGGCTAACCTTCTGATCCCCTTCTGGAAACTTAAAGTCCACCGTTGGATCCAAAAAGCCGACGATAATAGTCCTTTCCCTTTTTTGCGGCAAACCAAACTTTAAGGCGTTTAAAACGCTCCACCGCGTCTTATAACCTAAGGACTCCAAGGTCGATAGGATGATCTTTAGGGTCTCGCCATTATTGTGTCGGCTTAAAAGCTTCACGTTTTCCAAGATAAAAAAACTCGGCTTTTTGGCCTTTAAGACCCGGGCGATCTCAAAGAACAAGGGCCCCCGGCTATCCTGAAAGCCCAAGCGGCGCCCGATAACGCTAAAGGGTTGGCAAGGAAACCCGGCGAACAGAGCGTCATGGTCAGGAATAAGGGCCGCGTCAATGGCGGTGATATCCCCATAAGTTTCCATCTGGTAGTTGGCCGCGTAAGCTCGCCGGGCCTCTGGGTCGATTTCGCTAGCGAAGACGCACTTTCCGCCTAAAGCCTTGGCCGCTTGATGGAACCCACCAATGCCCGCGAATAAATCAATAAAAGTGAACGCCGCCAATCCTTAGCTCCTTAGCTATCGCCCTTAATAATCATACGTTTTTAACCGATTAGTCTTTAGTTGACCGCCAAAAGTCTCCCTAACCCAACCGCGAGCCTTAGTCGCTAAACTCTAGGGCCCTATGGGCGAAGAATAAGCCCCTTATGATTGGGGGCCGCGTCTAGAGGAAAATTTCTTGATCGCGGCTTAAGGCTTAGGGGGGCTCCGTTAAAAAGATCGAAAAAATTCGCTAAAGTTCCCTAAAAATCGATCAAGATCTCGGCCATCTATCCATCTATCCACCTCTATCCATCTATCCACCTCTATCTAGGGGCTCTTGAAAAGGGCTAAAAAATAGATATTATAATACCAAACCCCAAAATTAAAAGTTAAGGAAGGGGGTCGCGAAAGGCGCGAAAACCCTTGGCTAGAGTCACCAAGGCTACGACACAGGAATTTTAAATTTGGATTAGGGTTCATTTTAGGAATTCCTTGATTTAGAAGGTTTTAAGGCTATTTTTCCTTATTGAGAATCTAGAAAATAATGAAAAAAGAGAAAAAATTTTTTGCTCGAGTTTAAGAGGCTATTTTAAAGATAAATTTGATTTTTTCACTGAATTTAGGGTAAAGTTATTGATTAAGACCAAATTGTGGTCTTTAAAAAACAAACAACTGGATATATGGTGCGGACAGTCAGGTGAGCTAACCGGGAGAAGGCCTGATTTTCTCATAGCCTATAATAATAGCTAACAGTTGTGAGATGGAACGCGCACGCCGCGCTATCAAAATAGATCTGAAAACTTCAAAAAAAGCTTTGGTGGTACCAAATTTAGCTTGAGCTGTTATCCATTGTTGGTCAAATATATTTGCTAAGACATGCATGTTAAAAGCTATGGCCAGCAAATAGACCATTACCGTCCCTAAATTAATTTTACCATGACCGAAATTGTGTTCAAGGTTATACCCCTGATTTTTCATTACGTTAAATTCGCCGTTCTCTATATTCCATCTATCTTTACCGCATTCTACGATATCGATTACATTTTGTTTCGTAGGGACAATATTGGTAATAAATGCAAAATGCGAAATTGTCTCCTTGTTTCCTTGTACAATTTTTTGTTCAAGCTCAACTAAATTTGTTTTAACAACTTGACCTTTGTCGTATTTAATGTCAATATTCTTCATATAGCTATATGTTAAGATTTCTTTTCCACCATGCTTACCTTTTAATTGGTTTTCTTTGATAATAGTAGGTAATTTCATTCCGTTTTTGTATGAATAAAGATGTTTATGACTTTTTTCTTTGCAAGTGAAGATATATGAAAGCCCGGGATATTGTTCGAGCATTTTTATTAAGGGGTCGTGGGCATAAATGTCGTCACCCAGTAAGATCACTTCTTTGGGATCAATTTTTTCTAATAACCTCGGGATTAGTCGCTTAGCGGCATTGATTTCACAATCTTGTTTTTTAAAAACAGCACTATTTCGTATGAATTCCATGCCACAGGTGACAACTGTTTTTAATTCATGAGATACTATAACGGCCGCTAAAACATGTTCATTATATTCTATTGTAGGATTATCTGTGTTACCATTGTGTTTTTTAGTACAACAAAATATACAATTTATATTTTTAGATGCAAAAATACCTGAACCGTCTAATGCAATAACAGTTTTGCCATTAAATGATCTAAAATTTTTTAAGACCTTTTTGTCCGTTGATTTAATAATTAAATCAGACATTTGTTGCAACAATTTGTCTAAATATGTCGTATCAATACCATCTAACATATTTCTAACAGTATTTGGTGTGATAACATGCTTTGTTTTCATACCCCATTTTTTTATAAATTTAAAACACCTCTCCATTTGAAAAATTTTTGAAAGATTGTTGAAGGGAATAGCACCATCCATCATAGTATTGGCAAAATTATTAAAAGATTGTGATTTAGTAAAAAACATTGCTAAAGCATACAATAAAGCAACTTGTAATGGATAAGAAATATTCTTCCCAACCCGGATATCCGGAATCGAAGAGAACACACTCATGATGTTATTGTTCAGTAGCCTTGATGCAAAGTTCCATTTCATAATTGTTCACTCTTTTCCTCAGATAGGTGTCTTATCTTATTGAATAACAAAAATAATATTAATAACAGTAGTTTAATTTAATAATATATTTTTAATAACGATATATAGGATAACAACAACCAGCTAATCTTGAGTTGCTGAGCCTTTCTAGCACTCCTCATGGATCATACGTCCAAAGTGAGCGTAATGTCAAGAGGGAAAAAGATCTTTTTAGTTGGAAGAGTTGGAAGAGTGAAAGCAGTAAATTGAGTGATATAGAAATAAATTATGGAAAAGAGGAAGTAAAATTTAATATAATTTAAAATTATTAATCATCATAAATAATGGAGCATGAACTTTTCTCACTTCCCGAGCGCGAGACCAAAACCAAATAGTTGAGGTCAATTCATTAATTCTTCGGCATCAAAAATTGATTAGCCTCAGCAATCATAAAATTTTAGTTTATAGGTAATACGTTAAAATCCCCGAAACCCTTTTCACCAAGCCACTTTAATGATATACCGGGAGTCTAAAACATTTGCCAACTAAAGGCCAGGCCGTCCGTTTCGTGGAAGCTATAAGTGGTAAAATCATTTTGATAGTTAGTATATCTATTGGTAAAACTTAAAAACACCCATTGTCAACATAAAAAATATGGTATCTAAAATTGTTTAGATGCAATATATTTAATTTATCTAATATTATGACAATATTATCGCATTATATCAATAAATAATAATTCTCTGTGCAATAAAAGTATATTATTTTAATTAAATTTTATATATTAAGTTGAATTATGATTAAATATATATACAGCCACTAAGGGGGGGCACCCCGGGGGCACCGGGGGTGCTTATCGCAAATTTAAAACTGCTGGCTACGACAAAATAGCCTTGTATTTTGATTTTCCTTACTGTACAATACCCAAAGACACAATTTTAAAAAGTCTGTATTTTTATAATTCTATTCTATTGACTTATAATTTTTTACATTAAACCAATAAAATTTTATCTTTTAACTGTAAAAAGGCAATCATGGCGACCCAACCAATTTATCAGTTTTCGGTCCAACTTTTAGACTTTAAACCTCATATATGGCGGGTCTTTGAAGTTTTAGGGGACACTAAAATCTCCCATCTTTGTTACTATATGATGGATATGTTTCAAATGGCGGGCAGTCATCTTTTTAGCTTGGAAGTCCAATTGAACCACGATCTGGACGAGGACGAGGACGATGACGACGCCTGGTATGACGAGGACGATGAGGACGATGAGGACGATTGGGATGATGAGGACGATTGGGAGGAGGAGGCGGACGACTGGGATGATGAGGAGGACGATGACTGGCGGGACTCTGAGGAGCTAGTTTTCGAGTTCGTTGATAAAGATGACCCGCTAAGCGACCACGGCGCCGATATTTTATCTCCCAGTGAATATAGTTTAGAAAAAATTAAACCGAATCCGGGCTCTATCTTTACGCTGACCTATGATTTTGGCGATGACTGGCGGGTGGAGGCCGAACTGATCAAAATTTTAGCCAACCCCAAGGCGAGTAACTCCTTATTCCCCCGGATCCTGAGCGGTCAAGGCTATGGAATCGTGGAGGACTGTGGCGGCGTTGAAGGCTTAAAAGACCTAGTTAAAGCTTTCAAATTAAAAAAGGGCCCTACCTATAAAGAACTTCAGGAATCGCTTGAGCTTGATGATTTTGATATTAATAATTTCAATCTAGACCATTTGAACGAGAGTTTGCGTAATTGCGTAAATTTTATGACGTTTTTTTATGAAAATAAATAGCCGCCAATCTTAGTTTGGCTCTTCGCTGGGGGTTAAGCTTTATGGCCTTATAAATGAGCCAAAAAATGACCGGTTTCCGAAGGCGCTCACCCGCCTTAACTCTAACCTTTCCGATCTAATAATAACCATATAGCCAACTTTAAGCGCCTATTAATAGCCGCTTTTCTTATTAACTATTTTGACGCTCAATTGGGGATAAACGGTATAATAATGACTAGACAACCAATCTATCAGTTTAAAGTGGAACTTTTAGACTTTAAACCCAAAATATGGAGAACTTTTGAAGTGTTAGGCAACGCCAAAATCTCCATGTTTAGTTACTTGATTTTGGCCATGTATAAAACTCAGGGCTATCACCTCTTTAACTTAGAGGTCAATTCGGCGACCAATCCCGAGATTAACGGGATGATTTTTGAGTTCCTGCCCGAAGAAAATCCTTATCCGTCTGATATCTATGGCGGTCGAGAAATTTTAGATCCCACTAGCTACACTTTAAAGGAAGTCACCAAGGACCCGGGAACCTTCTTCACGGTTAACTATGACTTCGGCGATGACTGGTATTTCCGGGCGGAGCTAATTAAAGTTTATAACGACCAGGACGCCGATACAGCCTTATTCCCCCGGATCCTCAAGGGCCAAGGTTATGGCATTGTGGAGGACTGTGGCGGGACCCATGGCCTAAGTGAGTTGCGGACCGCCTTTAAAGTCAAAAAGGGCCCCGAATACCTAGAGCTTAAGGAATGGCTAGGCCGGTCCACCTTTAATATCGATAAGTTCGATCTGGAGGAAATGAACCAGACCTTTCCGCGAATCGTCAAATTATTAAAGAGAGGTTATGAGCGTTAAGCGCCCCGCCCTTAATAGAGCCCTTGCTTCTCGGGGCTTTTGGCGATAAGGCTCGGCAAGGCTAAACGCCTCTAAGCGGAGCCTCGCGGAGACCAGGCTTTTGCGGTAAAAGACTTTTGAGGCCCGACTCGGACCCCCCCGCGTTAGGGCCTTAAAGCCTTAAGGGACGCGGTAATTCCTCCCGACCGCGTTCGAAGATCCGCCTTAAGGCCGACCCTCTTAGCCAGATTCAGGATAGTACGCGTAAATTTAAACTTATTTTCAGTATTTAACAATAATTTATCTGATTTCCAAAGACCTTTAATTAAGTTTTTAGGGTAAACTTATGTCTAAAATCCCTATTTATCAATTTAGGGCGGAACTTACAGGTTCTAAACCTAAAGTGTGGAGATTTTTTGAAGTATTAGATAATATAAAACTCTCTACTTTTTGTTACACTTTAATGTCGATGTTTGAAATGAGAGGTATTCACCTTTTTAGCCTAGAGTACTTAGGAAAAAATAATCTAAGAGAAGATAGTATGCTTTTTGAGTTCATTTATGACACTTTTGGACTTGATAGCTACTCTAGAAGACAAATTTTAAATCCAAATAAATTTACTTTAAAGCAAATCACCACGGAGACGGGAGCCGCCTTTAGGCTGATCTATGACTTCGGCGATGACTGGCGAGTCCGGGCCAAACTAATTAAAACGTATATCGACCCGAACGCGAAATCAGGGTCATTCCCCCGAGTCTTAAGAGGCAGAGGCTCGGGAATCGTTGAGAACAGCGGCGGGGTCCATCGCCTCCAATATTTAGCCCAAATTTCCGAAGAAAATGACGATTCTCAAGACCTAGACCTTGAGGACCAGTTAAGCCTCAGCGCGCTTAATAATGGATCTTTCGATCGGGATTGGATTAACAGGAATTTAAAGAGAGATATCGCTGATTTAACGAAAAAATACAAAGGTTGCCCTGACTTCATGGGCTAAGACCAAAAAAGCCTCTCAGCTCATTCGGACGGGGTTGTCAAGGACTATTTTTTGAGTGGGAACAAGGGTTTTCCCTAAATCCGTGGCCCAAAATCGCGTTGGTAGGCGGTTTCTCCATCGCTTCGCGCGACTTTCTATGCGTTCTACTAATGACATCATTTCGCCAGAGGCGCGATTATGGTTTATAGACAGATTATGAACGCGGACGCGCTGTTGGGTGTGATAGCGTTACCACAGACATTCAAAAACAAGCGGGTTGAAGTCATTATTCGAGAGATACCCGAAGACGCGCCTACGCCGAAAATTGACCTGGCGAACATTGATCACATGATGGACGGTTCCATTACGCAGTCGCTCATTGGCATTGTGCCAAACAGCGGGAAAACTCTTGACGATTATCGCGCGGAAAGACTTTCTAAGTATGAACGCGTTGATTGACACTAAAGGGTTAAGGAAGGCTCATAAGGCCAGTGGCGGGAAAATGAACGCCTATACTTAAACGCCTGATTCTCGTTTTAAACCTGGCTAATATTATCCTCGCCCAACGTCAAGACCAGTGATCGTAGAGGCTTTTTTAGAATGGCGCGTGGACGACCATTGGAAGCTCTCCATCGGCGGATTGCGGTTTTCCATTGTTAACATTTTATACTAATAATATCAATAAACTTAATTTAAGTAACAATAGATATTATTATCACCTAAAGCTATCTATTTATAATTATTATTTATCTTTTAGAGTGTTAAGTTTACGGTCAAGCTCTTCAGCACTAGAAATCACCTGAAATCCATACTTTTTTTTGATTGGATCGACTTCCTGATAAATAAACGCAGCAATCTCCTCAAATGTCATATCTTTAGTTTTCTCGTAAAAGTAGAGGCGGAAGGCGTCTCGCTCAGCCTCATAAGTATCGTAGTTTTTTACCATATAATCACTCCGTTGAATAGTAAATAAATCATCTGGGCCGCAAATTTTTAATTCAGGATAATTACAAGTTAAATTAAAAGCAGAAACCGCTTTTATTACATCTAGTTTATTAATATGTTTGAAATTAGACGATACTAAAAAATCAACCTTATAAAATGAAGAAAAAGCGATATGATAAGCGTCTAAAATATGATTCTTAGTTAATATTTTTTAAACAATTATCCAATAAAAAATTATTATCAGCGCGTACGATGTATATAAATGTAAATAATTAATTTTTGATAATAAAAGAGACAATATACGAGCGTAAATGATGGGTATTATTTAAAGATTGGCGGAGAGGGTGGGATTCGAACCCACGTGCCGGTTCATCACCGACAAGACGATTTCGAGTCGCCCCCGTTACGGCCACTTCGGTACCTCTCCAACATAATCTAACGTAGTTTAATGTTTAATAACTTGACTTTAATCCTTAATAGCGTATAAATTTTAGCGGTAGGTTTATTGATAACTGTATTTGAGCTACCAAATAAACATCGCTTTTAGGCCTTCCAGCGCGACCTAATTTCTTAGCCACCCTAATGTTGGCCAGAAGTCTTAAACCAGATATTATACTTCATTCTCCTAAAGTTCGCAATACCAAAAAAAAATAAAAATAGGGCTGGCCGAAAATCCCAAAAATCGCTCCTCACCCGCGAAAAAAGACCCCCTTTAACCCACCTTGGCAAATAATAAAATTAGGCCCAAAAGTTCGAGGCTTAGTTTGGGGTCAGCTAATAAATCGCCCGCCGACCTTTCTGGCCCAAGAAGGCCTTTGCCTTACGCCCGCGTAAGACTCTAACCCAAAAAACCTTTTAACTTCAGCCTAAGACCGCCATCGACCGGCGATTTTGGCCCCACACCCGGGGCACTCGCCTTCTTTACCCAAAAGGTTCTCATCCACCCAAAAGCCACTCCGCTTAATTAAAACCTTCTGGCAGTTAGGGCAGACGGTGTCCCCATAGCCGGGGCCTTGGGCGTTACCGATGTAAACGTACCGTAACCCACTTTCTAGACCGATCTCTTTGGCTCTTTCCATGGACTCCACCGGGGTGGTCGAGCGATCCATTTGTTTGTAGCGGGGGATAAACCGGCTAATGTGCCAGGGAATGTCCACACTTAAATCGGCCAGCCACTTGGCCAGGGCCTTTAGCTCCGCCGGCGAGTCGTTTAAGCCCGGAATAAGAAGGGTGGTCACTTCCAGCCAGCGACCTAAAGCGACGATCTTTTCCAAGGTTTTTAAGACCGGCTTTAAACTGCCGCCCGAGACTTTATGGTAAAAATCCTCTTGGAAACCCTTTAAATCCACGTTAAAGGCCTCCACGTGGATCAGCCTATCCAAGGTCTCAGCGGTGAAAAAGCCATTGGTCACCCACAAGGAGGGTAAGCCTTTGTCATGGCCGCGCTCGGCCAAATCTTGGGCGTACTCGTAAAAGACCGTGGGCTCATTATAGGTGTAAGCTAAGGACGAGGCCCCCTCGCTTAAGGCCTCCATGACCAAGACCTCGGCTAAGCGCGGGGAAGAGTGGCCCACCCCGGGCCAGTTGGCGGCCACTTGGGACAGGCTATGGTTTTGGCAGCCCAGGCAGGTGAAATTACAGCCCGGCGTCCCCACGGAAAAGGTCTGGCTTCCAGGCCAGAAGTGATAAAAGGGTTTCTTTTCCACGGGGTCCAAAGCGATGGCCCCGGTGTAGCCATAGTTGAGGGTCCAGACCTGACCCTCGGAAAAAACCCTGACCCCACAGCGACCCCGATTATTCAGATTTAAGCGGCAAGTGAAAGGGCACAAGAGGCACTTGGCGCCTTGACCTTCTTTCACCCACTGACGAGCTGGCACCTTTTCCATAATAAAACTCATTAAAAAGACAAAATAATTCTTATAACAAAAAACAGACAAAAACCTACGAAAATTTTAAGTAAACTTATACAACTATTTTTATGGTTAAAAAAGCTAAATTAGACCCTAAATAAAAGATTATTAAAGACCAGAGCTGTCTTTAAAGTTAAACTCCCCGCCCCTAACCATAAAGTTAGAGCGCGCAGTTAAGGCCAGTTTTAGAGCGGTTTTTAGCCTTTTAACCAACCAAATAAATTTTACAAAATACTATATTTAAAGCGGAAATAATACGGAACAAAAATTAAAATTCTAATGATAGCTCATACTAGCTTAAGTTAAGCTAGCATGAGCCAAGAAAGCGGTATTGATAGCGAATTTATTATGGCCCTGGAAGAAGATGGAATATTTTCGGAGGTCTTAAATACTTACTTCCCTAAATCATACGCCAATACACTCAAAATTCATTAAATAAAACCAAACCAATCTTTTGAGCCAGATCGGCCATGATCCAGGCCAAAGCCTCAGCCTCTTGCATTTCCACCTGGCCCTGGATCTGGCTGACCAGATAGGTTCGAGAGGACGAAAAGCGCGAGCGGGTGGAAATGGGCGGGGCCCCAAACTCTTTGGCCGGTTTGGTGAAGACCACGTCCACCGTGACGTAGGCCTCGCGGCTGGCCGAGGCCTCCGGGGTGTCGTCCTTATTGGTGCGGACAATGTCCCAAGACCCACTGCCCATGACCACCTGGGTGATGGTCATTTTTAAAGAGGCCTTGGCCCCGGCGTTATCAATGACTAACCCTTTAGTCCCGGCCAGCTCGGCGATGAGGGCCTTAGTCAAATCCGGCCCCAAATGGCCATAGCGGCTTTTATTGTCAGCCACTGGAATGGATAAAGTTAAGGGGTTGGCCAAACGGTGGGGCCGAGGGCCTAAGCCATAGCCACAGCCCGTCAGATAAAGACCGGCCAGACAGGCGACCAAGACCCCCCAAGCCGACATTAGGCTAAGGTTAGAGCGGCTAAAGTTAATCATGAGGGCTTTAGTGACTCATTGAGGAGGCGATCCAAAACGCCGTTAATAAAGGCCGTGGAGTCCGCGTCCCCGTAGTTTTTGGCTATCTCCAGGACCTCGTTCAAACTGACTTTGGGCGGAATGTCCGCCCGAAAGCGCATCTCGTATAAGGCTAAGCGAATGAGGGCCCGATCCACCTGGGCCAGGCGGTCTAAGCTCCAGTGGTCGGTGGCCTGGCTGATGGCCTCGTCCAACTCCTCTAAGCTATGGGCGGTCCCCATAAACAACTCGAAAGCTAAAGGCCAGGCGGACTCAAAACTCTCGGGGGTTAGGCCCAAGGAGTTTTCCGCGTCCTTGCGGGGGTCAAAGCTTTTTTGGTAATTTAAGGCCGTCTCCTCCGGGGTCGATTGACTGGCTTCCAACTGGAATAAAAGTTGTAAGGCTATCTCCCGGGACAAACGGCGCTCTTTCGGTCGTACGGTCAAGATCCAGAGGCCCCGTTAATCAGCTTTAAAAGCCCGGCCATTTCCATGGCCGAGACCATGGCCTCAAAACCTTTGTTCCCGCCTTTAACGCCCGCCCGGTCCACGGCTTGCTCAATGGTGTCGCAAGTTAAAACCCCAAAGCTCACCGGTTGGCCAAAGTTTAAACCCACCAAGGCTAACCCTTTAGTCACTTCCGCGGCCACGTAATCAAAATGGGGCGTTTGCCCCCGAATAACCGCCCCTAAGGCCACCGCCACGTCGTAAGCCCCGGTTTTTAAGGCCGCCTGAGTCGCTAAAGGCAACTCAAAGGACCCGGGGACTTTAATGACGGTCAGTTTCGTTAGATCCCCGCCATGGCGGATAAAGGCGTCTTTGGCCCCTTCCAATAAACGGTCGGTGATAAAACTATTAAAACGGCTGACCGTTATGACCGCGGTTAAACCTTGGGCGGTTATCTGGCCCTCAATGACTTTTAAGCTCATGCTTTCTCCAGTTTTTGGGGGTCCAATTTATCCGGGCCTAACCCCTTAACCGCCCCTAATAAATGACCCATGCGTCGGCATTTGGTCTCCATGTACTGGTGGTTCTCCGGCCTAGGGCTAACCTCCAAGGGGACCCTTTCCACCACCTCCAAGCCATAACCCTCCAAGGCCACCATTTTGGCCGGGTTATTGGTCATAAGGCGCATCTTGGACACCCCCAAATCCCTTAAGATCTGGGCCCCTAAGCCATAATCCCGTAAATCGTCGGCGAACCCTAAGGCCCGATTGGCCTCCACCGTGTCCAAACCCTCGTCTTGCAAGGCGTAGGCTTTAATCTTATTGACTAAACCAATGCCCCGGCCCTCCTGGGGGACGTACAATAAGATCCCCCTTTTAGCCGCGGCGATGGTTTTTAAGGACTCCTTCAGTTGGTCCCCGCAATCGCAGCGCCGGGAACCCAAGGTGTCCCCGGTTAAACACTGGGAATGGACTCGAGTTAAGATGGGCTCGGGGTCCGCTAAATCCCCTAGGGTCATGGCCAAATACTCGGAGCCATCCACCGAGGACTTGTAAGCGTATAAGTCAAAAAGGGCCAGGTCCGTGGGTAGCTTGGTCTTGGCCACCAGCTCGACCAGCTTTTCGTGCTTTAAGCGATAAGCCACTAAATCGGCCACGGTGACGATTTTTAGATCCCAATTTTGGGCGAAGATCTCCAGATCCGGCCGTCTAGCCATGGTCCCATCGGGGTTTAAGATCTCGCAAATGACCCCAGCCGGCTCTAAGCCGGCCAAGCGAGCCAAATCCACTGAGCCCTCGGTCTGGCCAGTCCGCACCAAAACCCCGCCGGGCCGGGCCCTCAAAGGAAAGATATGCCCCGGGGACACCAGATCCCGAGGGCCCGCCCCTGGTTTAACCGCAGCCAAGACGGTCTGGCACCGATCCGCCGCCGAAATGCCCGTGGTCACCCCATGGCGAGCCTCAATGGACACGGTGAAAGCCGTGCCAAAGGGCGAGGTGTTGGCTTGGGTCATTAACTGGAGACCCAAGGAATCGATTTTTTCAGCGGTTAAAGCTAAACAAATCAGTCCCCGGCAGTGGGTGACCATAAAATTAATGGCTTCGGGCGTGGCGTGGACGGCCGCTAAGACCAAATCCCCCTCGTTTTCCCGGTTCTCATCGTCAACCAGGATAACCATCCGGCCCACCCGGACATCCTCTAAGGCCTCCTCAATGGTGGCGAAAGACATACTCATTAAACCCCTTTGGCGTTAAAAACTTCCCTTCTAATGAAACCCGTTCGCCCCCAACCGTAAAGCCTCCCAAAACTTTAAAACATAATAATATCATGAAGACTTAAAATTAAAAGACTTTTAAATCGCTAAATCGCTAACCCCTTGCGGTTTCTGGCCCTAAAGCCTAAGGAGGCTTTAAGGCCATTAAAACCTTTTTAGGTCTCTTTTAGCTTGGCTAGATAACCGTAGATATCTTTTTTCGGCCAATTAAGCTCTAAGGCTAACTCGCTGGCCATAACCCCTAGCGGTCGGGTATCCCCTTTAACTCGCTCCGCGATTTGAGCCCAGTTAGGCTCCACCGGCGCGACCTTGGCCTTAGGCCCAATGACTAAAGTTATCTCGCCTTTCCGGGGGTTAGCCGTTATTTCTTGTAATAACTCCCCTAAGGAGCCCTTTAAGTACTCCTCATGGGCTTTGGTCATTTCCCGGGCTAAAAAGGCGGGCCGATCCCCGAAGACGGCGGCTAAATCCTCTAAGGAAGCTTGGAGCCGGTGCGGGGTCTCAAAAAAAACTAAACATAAGCCTAAAGAATCTAATTTTAGGGCTAAAGAGCGTCTTTCTTTGGACTTTTCCGGTAAAAAACCACCAAATACAAAACGCTCGGCCCAGAACCCAGCGGCCATTAGAGCCGTCACCACCGCCGAAGGGCCGGGTAAAGGCCAGACCGGGTAACCAGCCGCCCGAGCCGCGGTCACTAACTTAACCCCAGGATCGGCGATGGTCGGGGCCCCGGCGTCCGAAAGAAGCGCCACTAGTCCGTTTTCGGCTAAAACCGCTTTGATCTTCGGCCAAGCTTTAGCGTGGTTTTGCTCCCGATAAGAGATTAAAGGCTTTTTTAGAGATAAGTGGTTTAAGAGCTTAATAGCCCGGCGGGTGTCCTCGGCGGCCACTAAATCAGCGGCCTTTAAGACGCTAATGAGCCGTAAGCTTAAGTCCTCTAGGTGACCAATGGGGCTAGGGGCCAAGTACAGCCCCGGGGCGTTAGTCTTTAAGGTCATGAAAGAGGCTTTCCGAGTCCAGAGGTTTGACCCCCCGAAAGGTTAACCGATGGATGGGCGAGGGCCCGTATTTAGCCAGGGCCGCCAGGTGAGCCGCGACGCCATAGCCTTTATGTTGGTCAAAGCCGTAAACCGGGTACTTTAAATGCTCTTCCAGCATCAAGCGATCCCGGGTGACCTTAGCCACAATGGAGGCCGCGGCGATACATAAGGATTTCGAGTCCCCCTTAACCACGGTCACCACAGGGCAAGAAAGAAGCGGTTTTTGGTTCCCGTCAACTAAAGCTAAGGCCGGTTTTAAACTTAACTTTTCCAAAGCCTCGCTCATGGCCAGTAAAGAGGCCCCCAAGGGGTTTAGCCGATCCACGTCGCGAGCCGATTTAACGGCCACGCCCACGGCTAAGGCTCGCTCGAGGATAAAAGCGGACAATTCCTCGCGTTTTTGGGGGGTCAGCTTTTTGGAGTCATCTAAGCCGAGCCAGGTGATTTTCGGGTCCAAGATGACCGCCGCGGCCACTAAGGGCCCCGCCAAAGGCCCCCGGCCAGCCTCATCTAAGCCGCAAACTGGCTCTTTTCCCCACTTTTGGTCAAAAGCGGCCAAGCTTTGGGCTTTGGCCAGAAAAAAACCGTCAGGGACCTTTGGCCCCTTGACGGTTCGCGAATCGGTAGAGTCTTTGGCCCGCGGACGCATGATACCCCGGCTTAGCCCAAAGGCTATTTCGCGTAAAGGTTCTTCGCCTTAACCTTGGCCGCTTTGCCTCTTAACTTCCGTAAGTAGTAGAGCCTGGAGCGACGGACTTTGCCCTCGGTGACCATGACCACTTTATCGATAATGGGCGAGTTAGAGGGAAAAATCCGCTCCACCCCCACCCCGTAAGAGATCTTCCGCACCGTGAAGCTGGCGTCCATGGCGCCTTTCCGCCGACGGAGGACAACACCCTTAAAGATCTGGATCCTTTCCTTGTCGCCTTCTTTGATCCGCACGTGCACGGCCACCGTGTCGCCGGGGCGAAAAGAGGGCAGATCCACGCGGGTTTGCTCCGCGTCGAGTTGGGTAATGGCGTCCATGACAATCACTCCTGTATCATTTTTGAGCCTAGTTTGGCTCTAAGCGCTGGATATAAAAACAATAACCCCGCTCCGAGAAAAGAGCCCCGTTTAGGTAACTGGTTATGATAACTAAAACCTGGCCGAGGATCAAGGATTTTTTCGCCCTTAAAAAAAGCCATTTACCCCCTAAAACTTGTGAATCGCCCCTTAGCGGTCCCCTTTCCGCCAGCGCCAGGGAGCGATGGGGTTATCCTTAGCCCAGAGGCCTAGACCCCGGTTTTTGGCCGTTTTTTCGGCCTTGGCGATATCAGCGCAGACCCCTTTGATCTTACAATACTGGGGGTAGAGCCAAGCGTGGCCCTCTTGGACTAAAGTTAGGTTGATCAACTCCCCTTTGAACCGGACTAATCCCACCAAGCGGCTGTAGCGGTCGGTGTCAATTTCCTCCACTTCCACCTGGCGTTGGTCAATCAGTTGAACCAAGGCGGCTTTAGCCTCGGCCCCGCCGGGCTGCTTCTTTTCCGGGGCGTCAACGCCGTAAAACCGCACTTTAATCCGCTCATAGTCTTTGGTGAGTAAAGTAATGGTGTCCCCATCGCTGACCGCGCTGACCGTGCCTTGGTAAATTTCCCCGGCCCCTAGCCCCTGAGGGGAAGTCAGGATCAAAATAAACAAAATACCTAAAAACAAGCCTAATTGTTTCAACAAAGCCTCTCCTTAGCGGTTTTATTAACAAAAAACCGCGCTCTTTAGCGAAAAATTAATTGGATCGCTTTGGGGGGTAAACTACTCCAAATCGCGGCCCTTGACAATACGCCTCCAAAGTTTCGCCATATCTTCGGCCCTTAAGCCTGCCCCCCTTAAGCCTTCACAATAATTTTACCGGGGCCTTTTGTAATTAAGTCATGGTCAAACCCAGAAAATTATAATCTTTAATTTTAATATTTTTAGATATAATTAACTAAAAATAAAAGTGAATTAAGGTTTCTTTAAAAGTTTAAGCGAGCCCAAAACTGGAGGTTTTAACCCCGGCCCGCTGCGGCTTTTAGCCGCTAACCCCCATAAGTCGCCTTGACCGCGAAAAAAACCCTGTTAATCGCCTGGGGTTTAAGATATTATTTGCCAATTCTGAAAAATGGCTTTATAAACCCTTTGGCCGTTAATTGACTGACAAGGGTGATTAAAGGCCATTAAGTGAAGGCTAGAAAGGCTAACCTTAAAGCCCCAAAAGTCGTTCCCCCCTTTTTATTTTGGCTCTAAGCCTAACTATAGCTTTAGGTAAGCTTGGGCTTTAGAGTTTCACCCTTCTATCCCGCGAAGAGCCAGTTGGCTCAATCGCGTTTCAACGCTTGACGCTTGAAAGGAGATCTTGATGGTTAATTTCCGCTCTGGTCTTAGTCTGGTCGTGGCCCTGGCCATGACTCTAACTTTCTGGTTGGCCCCTTTGGCCGCGCGGGCGGCGGACCAGCCCCGTCCGCTCCACGTGTTCATCTGGTCGGAATACATGGATCCAGAGATCATTTCCAACTTTGAGAAGACCCATAACGTTAAAGTCCGCATGGACTACTATGAGTCCAATGAGGAAATGATCGCCAAACTCCAGAGCGGCCTGGAGGGGGCCTACGATATTATTATCCCTAGCACTTATTACATCCCCACCTTAATCAACTTAAAGCTCATCCAACCTTTGGACCATAAAAAGCTACCCAATATCGTCAACCTTATGCCCGAGTTCACCCAGATTACGGTTGACCCCGGGAACCAGTACACCGTCCCTTACCAGTGGGGCACCTCTGGGTTAGTGGCCCACGCGGAAACCCCGCCGCCCGCCTCTTGGAAGATCGTCTTTGAGGATAAAAACCCGGATAACTTCTTGCTTTTCGACACCGCGAGGGACGCTTTAGGCAGCGCCTTAAAACACCTCGGCTACTCCATGAACACCGTGGACATTAACGAAATTAAACAAGCCGGCGATCTATTAGTCGCCACCAAGAAAAAGCCAACTTTTATGGGCTTTGACAGCGGCGTGGGCGGTTTGGCCAAGGTCATCGGCCAAGTGGCCTCCATCGCCCAGGTCTATAGCGGCGAAGCCATTAAAGCCTCCAAAGAGGAGGAAAATATCCACTACTTAATCCCCGAGGAAGGTTGCGAGCAGTGGCTGGATCTTTTGGCCATCCCCAAAGGGGCGGCCCACTTGGACTTGGCCCACGAGTTTTTAAACTACTTGATGGAGCCCGAGACCGCGGCTAAGCTGGCCTCCTTTAATAACTACGCCACGCCTAACCAGAAGGCTTTAGCTTATATCCCGGAAGAGGATCGGAATAACCCGGGCATGTACCCCTCCGAGGAGCTGAAGAAAAAGATGGAGTACTTTAAGGACCTTGGCCCCAATTCCCGTCTGTACGAAGAGACTTGGACTTTGGTTAAATCTCGGTAAAAGCCTTTGTCCAGCCCCACCTCTAAACCCGGCCCTTGTGGCCGGGTTCTAAGCCGCCGTCATATTGACGTTATCTTAAATGGCCCCCAGAAACCGGAAAACATCGGGGGCGCCGCGAGAGCCATTGCCAACATGGGTTTAGGCTCTTTGGTGGTGGTCAACCCCCGAACCTTAAACCCGGAGTTGTCTTTGGCCATGGCCACCGCCGCGGGGGAAAGCGTGCTGGCCAACATGCGGATCCACGAGACCTTACGGGAAGCCGTGGAGCCCTATGAGCTGGTGGTGGCCACCACGGCCCGGATTGGCGGACGCCGGGGGCCTTTAATGTCGCCGCGGCAAATCGCCCCAACCCTTTTAATTCCCAACGCCCCAGCCACGGCCCTTGTCTTTGGCCCGGAGCGGATGGGCCTATCCACCGAGGATCTTCGCTTATGCCATAAGTACGTTAAGATCCCCACGGATAACCCCAAGTCCAGCTCCTTAAACCTGGCCCAGGCCGTCCTCATCTTAGGCTATGAGCTCTTAATGGCCGCGGGCGGGGAAACCCCACCGCCGCCGCCCGTCAAACCCGCGGCCCAAAAGTCGTTAAACGATATGTACGATGACCTAGAAACCACCTTGGTCAAAATAGGCTTTTTGCCAGCGGATAACCCCGGCCATTGGCTCATGAACATCAAAAAGATCTTTAACCGGAGCCAATTAACTGTGGGCGAGTGCGACCTTTTACGGGGGATCTGCCGACAGATCCGCTGGGCGGTCAACAATATGGATCGCCTAGAGTAAGCGCCCCGCCCGCCTCATAAACCGGTCGATAATCACTTCAACGCCCGACCCTTCTCCAAACCAAAGCCGCCGCCGCTAAAAGCTATGGGCCTTTAGTTTAGCCTCTTGACTCTCCCCTAAAAGAGTGAGGTTCAGTTGAACGCCGTTCTTGGCGTTGGCCAGATAGATATAACTGACCCAAATTCCATCAGGTATACGGGGAAGAACGAAAACCCAACTTTAGGGCTAAAAACGCCTATTTTCTTGGAAGAGAAGTGATCGTGGGACCCGGTTGGGTGGTTGGGCCAAAGTCCATGTCCCCACAAGCGATCGTAGCGACCGCCGAGCCTTAAGCGTAAGTTACTAATAAAGCGGATTTCTTAGGGCTTTTTTCAGAAAAAACACGCATCATTTTAGCGTTACTAAATCGTTAATAAGCCTATATTTTATTGTTTTATGGTGAAGTCATATTTTGACGGCGGTTTTTGAAGAGGACTGTTTTTGAATAGGTCTGTCGCTGAATAGGCCAGGCGGGCGTGACTCCACCTGACCTAGATAGGAAGTTATGTTAAAAGTTATCTGTAAACTATCATTATTGAACTTTATAAACATGAACTATAATAATATATTATTAATATGACCAGGTATTTATAGCTTTTAACCTACGTTTTTCTCATTAAATGAGACGAAAAAAGCTCTCGGGCTCCCGATTTTGGTTACGCCTTTCGTTTTAGGGTTTATGATAAGGCCCTTCTCATTTATTAAGTCTTAAGGTTAAACTCTTAAGTTCTAACGAAGAAGCCAAAAATAAAATTACGCCCACGCTAGGGTCAAACACGCCCGTCATTACCTTGATGGAACTAGAAAGCTTAGGCCGCTCAATCTATAAACGCGAATTCCCCAACGAGCGTTAAATATTTAAAACTACCTTTTTTCCCGGTTAAACCCCAAAGTCACGGTTATTTCCTTTTCCACTAAACCAATTTATCTTTAGAAGCCTTGATCCTGTAGCCCATTTGATCCTCAATTAACATGAGGATTGTCATCGGGGAGAGGTCAAGCGTTAACCCGTCAATGATGGCTCGTCCAGTCTTCCCGAAAGGGTCGGTGACGACTTGGCTCACCCCAAATCCAGAGCTAGTCAGGGACTTGAGGATTCTGTTTTTCCAGTTGGTCTGATCCTCCATAAACTTTTGGCGGTTACGGCATCTGGCCCTCAGTTCCTCAATGTTTTTGGCGGGGATCCGGCTTGATTTGAGGACATTATTTAACTTGGCTAAAGTGGCCAACCAGCAGGCGTCCTCTATGTCGGTCTTGTGGCCCTTTTCGCGGTTGAGATGTTTGGGGTTAACGATTACCACATTTACGCCATTGTTGCGGAGGATATCGAAAGGGCTTCGCCAAAAGATACCTGTGCTTTCCATGACAACAAACTCAACGCCGCATTCATTAAGCCAGATGGCCAATTGTTTGCTATGGCACTTCATGTTGGGGTATGTCCTGACCTCACATTTGTCAGGCCAGGACACGCAGACCACGAGGTTCGTTTTGTGGACATCGATGCCGACTGTCACGTTATAAATGACCTCCAACTTTTGGGGAGGAAGTCCTTTAATTATGACGACATCATCCGAGACTAGCTTGACGACATCATCCGAGACTAGCGAGTCGCCAACATCCGAGACCTCGTTGGAGTCGGAGTCAACAATACCGACAGAGACCTCGGTAGTGTTGGGCTTAGAGCCTTTGGAGCCCTTTTTGGTTGATTTAACTTTTGACATAAATGAATGCCTCCATTGAGTTGTCAAATGTTAAGGGTTATAATAGAGATTGGAGGCTAGGAGTCGTTCCCGGTACAACTTTATGTGTCTAGTCAAGAGATCAGACACGTAAGCAGTTTTTTATACGTGCAGACCTTAGAGGTCGCGACAGGATGGGGTACGCAGAGGAACAACGGCACAAGTTATAATGCGTAAACGAAGCTACATAAATTGATTCGTGCTGAGTCCTAGCCTCCATAGAAAATAATACACATTTAGAGGGAAAAATAAAGGATATAAGGTAAAATGTTACAATGGAGGGAAAAAATCGCTGGCCGCCAAAAGCTAGCGCCAGTGAGCGGCGCGTCAGCGCCGCTGGACGCCAAAAGCTAGCGACAGAGAACGGCGAGTGAACCTAAAGTTTCATTGGGGGGGGGTGGGCCGGCCGCAACCCATGTGGAGTTATAATGAGTATGAATATCCGCTTTCGGGTTTTCTCGTAATAAATAATCAAAGAGTTTAAAGTGGCCCTACCGCCCCAACCTTCCAGGGGGATATAAGCTATTTCAGCGTTAACTATATGGCGAGCGACTTGCGGGAGACGGCGCCCTTCCAAGGTGGGATTTTCAATGTTCTTTTTGATTCCATATAATTAGGGAAAAGTTTTTGTAGAAATTTTAATCTTCGGTCTAATAGACTCATCCATAAGTAAACATAGATTTCTTGTCCGTATTCCTAAAATGAGTTGACATCAGGTTAGGATTATTGAAGCATAGAAAAGTGAGCGTGAGGAGGATTATCCATGACCACAATTACGAAGACCATTGACATTCCAGCTGATAGACGCTTGAAGCTGGAGTTGGAGTTACCTGACAGTCTTCCTCCGGGGAAAGCTGAACTAATGATTTGGTTTGTCCCTACTCCAAAAGTTATTCCTCCAAAGACTGTAAACGAAACTGGAACCACTTTAAACGAGCCACAAAAGTCAGCTAAAGGCTTGTCGAGAGCTGTCGAAATTTTATGTTCATTGCCTGACGATTTTTTGATCGACCGTGTAGATGATCCACCTCAAAAACGTGAATTTTTATGATAATAGGTTCAAAATATATGCTAGACACAAATATCTGCATATATATCAATAACAAAACAAGGCAATCAGTTTTAGAACAGTTCGAATCATTACAAGCCCCTTAAAAAGCTCCTTCCGCCCCGAAAATAAGTCCTCTAAGGTGGACACGGTCAAAGATTTCCCGAACCGCCTCGGGCGGGCCAGAAACCAGACTTTATTGCCGCTTGATATCATCCTAGCTAGGAAGGCGGTCTTATCCACATAAACCGACTCTTCTTGTATTATTTCCGCAAACGTCTGGACGCCTGAGGCTAGATCGTTAAACTCATCTTCCATAACCAACCTCCATCGATGACATCGTAGGTCCAGCTGGTGGATAGTTGAGCCTTTTCCAGTTAGTCACGACACCCTTAAAGTCTGGCTTAACCCAGTTTAAAGTTTTACCTAAGCCCTAAGAAAAAAGGCCAGGATTAACGGGGCCGCCCGTTTATCCCAGCCTTAATTTAAAGCGTAATAATTTAGGTAAAAAATACCTAAAAATCCATTTCTAAACTAGAAAGACACCTCTAAGGTCAGGTAAGCCGTGGTCGGGTTGCTTGGCCAATAGTTAAAATACCCTTGGGCGTTGGGAACCCCTTGTTTGGGCCGATCGTTAAAGACGTTCAGAACGTCCAGGCTGATTTTGTATTTATCGTTAAAGCGATAATTAACCTGCGCGTCCACCGTGCCAAAGTCATGGCCCTTATAATGGGGATGAAGAGCCCTTTCGGGGTTTTCTTGCAATAAATAATCAAAGTTATAGTTTAAAGTGGCCCTACCGCCCCAACCTTCCGGGGGAATATAAGCTATTTCAGCGTTAACTATATGGCGAGCGACTTGCGGGAGACGGCGCCCTTCCCAGGTGGGATGTTGAATGTTCTTTTTGTATTTGACATCCTGATAGGCGTAGTCCGCCGAAATGGTCAAATGTTGAACCGGAAAAAACTTGACATAAGTCTCCACGCCCCGCCTTCTGGTCTGGCCAGCGTTCTCCATCCTTTTAGTGGTGAGGTTCTGTTGAATGTCGTTCTTAGTGTTGGCCAGATAGATAACGGACCCAAATTCCATCCAGGTATACGGGGAAGAACGAAAACCCAACTCGTACTGCTTCCTTTTGGTCATCTTTAACTGATGCTCGCTGAAAAACTGGCCATCCATTAGCCCGGGGACGTTAAAGCCTTCCCCATAGTTGGCGTAAATGTCCAACTTATCGAGGGGAGTGAATAATAACCCGACTTTGGGGCTAAAAATACCGATTTTCTTGGAAGAGAAGTGACCTTGGGGCCCGGTGGTGTGGTTGGGGCCAAAGTCCATGTCCCCCCACAAGCGATCGTAGCGACCGCCGAGCCTTAAGCGTAAGTTACTAATGAGTTGGTAATTGACTTCCCCGAATAGCGAGACCGTTTTTAAGGTGTACTCGGTTTCCTCGAGTTGCTTAACATGGTGGTCGCCGGTTCCCCAAGCCAAGCTATAAAGGTCCTTTTAAAATTCTCCCACAGATAATCGGCCCCTACGGTTAAAGAGAAGTCGTGCGAATCCAAGACCACGCCCTTGTAGTTGTAAGAGACGCCGGTCCCGTAGGCTTCCCGTTTACCGGTTTGGTCATAACAGTCGTCATTCGACCCATCGCAATAATCGGTCGGGGCGGGATGGGGGTTGGCTGGGGAATACAGCTCAGCCATGTTATTTTCTAAACTTGTCGCGAAAAAGTAATAGCTTAGCTGTGATTTACTGTTAATAAAGTAATTAAGGAACAATCTCGCGTCAAATCGATCGCGGTGCCCTCCAGACATGTTGCCCTCGCCCGAGCCATCGTCCGAGCCCTTTTTCGGGTCTTCCCAACTGTGGGCCTGAAGGCCAGTGGCCCATTCGGCCACGGCGGCCCGGAGGTTTAAGGAGACCTCAAAATTATCCGAGACATCGTAGGTCCAGCGGGTGGATAGGTTGAGCCTTTTCCAGTTGGTGTTATCCCGAAAGGTGTCGGTGTAGTAGCCTTGGAAGGCGTAAACGTGATGCAACTTGTCATCGTCTTTAGCGATAACGC
This sequence comes from Deltaproteobacteria bacterium, assembly GCA_031273455.1. Taxonomy (GTDB): domain Bacteria; phylum Desulfobacterota; class Desulfarculia; order Adiutricales; family Adiutricaceae; genus JAIROO01. Next base: position 46,044 of record JAISRZ010000135.1, read on the forward strand.
CCTGGACCTCGTAAGTGTTGTACGTCCCCAGCCTGACCAAAAGGTTGGTGAAATCGCCCCTTTTGATGCCCTGGAAGGCCGCGGTGCCGGCCCCGTTGCCCCGACCGTACAAAACTGAGGAGGGGCCTTTAATGATTTCCAAAGACTCGATTTCCAAGGGGATTAAGACCGTGGTGTCCGAGTAGTTGTCAGCGTGCCCGGAGTCGTTTAAAGGGATGCCATCAAAATAAAAGCCAATGTCGCCAAAATGGCCGCCAGTGAAACCCCGGATCTGGATAGGCGAAGCCACGCCCTGCTCGTTAATTTCCCGGATCATGACCCCCGGGCTCTGCCGTAGCATGTACAAAGGCGAGAGGTAAATCCTATCGGCCACGTCGCTGTTTTTTAAGACCGTGGCGCTGGTGCTTTCCAACTCTTCCCGCCTAAAAGAGCTTTTGACCTCGATCTCCCGTAACTCCTCCAGCGAGCCTTCCTGAGCCAAGGCCTCAAGGCCGCTCATAACGACCAAAGCGGAGATTAGAAGACTAAAAACTATAATTCGCCCAAAAAATCGCCCATTTGTTTCTCCTTAAGACATAAAAAAAATACCAATTAGGGTCCTAAAACGTTAAAAAAAATTCCCCGGCGTCTTAACCTCCTTAGCCGCCAAGGTCGCGCCCCTCGCCCAAAAAAATGACCGCCAGCCCTTTTAGGTCAAAGGGAAGCGGTCTTCGTGACCGAAAAAAAAACCGCCTCCCTTAAAAACAGGAAGACGGTCTTCGTGACCGAAAAAAAACCGCCAGACCCTTTGGGGTCAAAGGGCGGCGGTCTTCGTGACTATTATCTAGGCCATTAAGTTAATGGCTGATTATTTAGGGAAAAACTGAAGGCCAGAAAGGCAGATTCAACCGGACTTTTAACCGGACTTTTAAGCTACGGCTATCTGGCTAATTTTGTCTTCATGACAAATATTCAGCGAGTTGTTAATACATAATTTAGAATATATTTTAATAATTAATAATACAATCAGCGAAAGATTCTTTTTCGCAAATTTAACAATAAAAAACCAAGAACTTAAGTAAGATCTGGGCGTAATTAGAGAAAAATTATTATAAAAATTTTTGTTAGTTAAATAAAGATAAGAGAGAGAGAGAGAGAGAGAGAGAGAGAGAGAGAGAGAGAGAGAGAGAGAGAGCAAGAAACAAGCCAAACTGGATAAGATCTGGACCGAACAACATTTTATCTGAGAAAAAGTTGCGTATCCTCTCCTGAAGCAGGTTATTCTGAGCTATATCAGGATTTCGTCTCACTTAAGACTCCAATAAGGCAGTAAATCACTCTTTTTATGTGAAAAAGGAAAAACCAAAGTCGCAAAAAATAGTTGCTTAGTAATTTAGCGCCCAGTCAACTGTTTGTCAAATTATTCTTCGTCTTACGCGGTATAGAACCGCTAATGTCTCCCGAAGTTTACTTATCCTGTGGGACTTTTCCATAAAACGCGGAATTATTGGCCTAATCTTTGAGCGTAATTTTGGCTAGGACGCGGAGCTAAAGTGAATAATATCTTCCGGCTGGGTCTGGGGGACCTCTAGATAAGCTAGGAAAATCGAGGCTTTCCTCAAGTTATAGGGGATCCAAGGTCTTAAGCGCTATTGGCCAAGGGGTGAGATATGGGTAAAAAAGTTATCTTTTCCCAAAAAATCATCTTAAGCTCTGGTTAGTTAAGGCGATAATGTAGTAGTCCAGGGGCTTAAGGATAATTGGCCGGAGACGGTTAGCTTAAAAGGACAGATCCAAGTAGACGGATCCATTTTGGGGAGGTCGAGGTGGGGTTAATCGTTTCTTACGTCAGACAAGTAGACTCTAAAGACCTTTAAATGACCGTCAAATTGAAAAACCTGGCCCAAATAACCCTGGGAAATGCCCGCGTGAGGAGGAGGGGCAATCCCAGGGCGCCCTACTTCTCGGCTAGAGGCAGAAAACCAGCTCGAGCGGCGGGGCAAAGCGGTTAGAC
>JAISRZ010000003.1 GCA_031273455.1 Deltaproteobacteria bacterium
CCCTTAAAGGGCGCCGCCGCCATGAACAGCGTCCGTTACGCCTTGAAAGAGCGGTTGATGGGCCTAGGGTTACCGGTATACAGCGCCTCCGCGGCCGAGACCAAATACAATCGCTCTCGACACAATCTAGTTAAATCCCACGTCACTGACGCGGCCGCCATTGGGAAGTTGTCGAAATTGACGATGGTTCGTCTGATGATCGTGGTAATCATCGCCTTTGGCCATGGCCAGAGGCGGCGCCACATTTTGGACAAGTACGGCTTCCCCCGCAAGGGCTACAAAGCCTTGCCGAAACACAAGATGATCCAGGGCTTCATGACTGGCGATTTGGCGCAAGCGACCGTTACTAGGGGCCCTAACCAAGGGACCCACGTTGGGCGCGTGACAGTGCGGTCTAATGGGCAGTTCTACATTAAGAGGCCGGGTGGGAAAATAATCTATTTTTCGGCCAAAAACGCTAAACTCCTCCAAAGAGGGGATGGCTACGCTTATTCCTTAAGCGTTCCTTCTGAGACAGAGGCTAAAAAGGACTTATAAAGAACCCGACAAGCCAACGGGGCCAAGAAAGGAAGGCCAACTGCCCTCAAGCCTTGAGATCTAGAGGTGTCCGCCCATATTACGTGGGTGAACGCTTACCATGGCTTCAACGCAATTTCACATAGACTCCAGCTTGTCTCGTAGCTGGTCCGTGGCTAAAATGGCCCCCGTGTGAACGCTTACGATATTCAGAAGAGAGAGACCAACCTCATAGCCGCTAATAAATGTGACCCGCGCGTTGTGGTCACCTGGTTGTGGTCACATTATAGTTGTCACCTGGTAGTGGTCACCTGGTAGTCTTGGACTTTTTGGCGGGAAACGCGGATTATCTCCGTTTTTTGGGAAACTTTCTCCCTCTATCTTGACTTCTTCTTGGCCCCGCTGGTTCCTTCCGAACTCCAACCGCGCGCTTAAACATACGGCTAACCTTGAAGACCTGAGGCCCCATAGGGTCTTTTTGGCTAAGGTTCGCCGTTTTTTGGCTTCTGGCCCCAAGGGTTTCTGGCCCTCATTAACCGCTAGTTTTAGCGTTCCAAGCGCTAGCTTCCAAGGCTCTAGCTTCCACGGAGAGAGGCTTTACGACCTGATCTTTTAAGTTTCTAAGCTTAAAGGCCGCGAGGTTCAACCGCTAAGCTATTCTTCCTTTTAAAAACCTAAGGTCTTGGCTACTCCACGGTGACCGATTTAGCCAGGTTCCGAGGTTGATCCACGTCAGTGCCCTTAAAGACCGCCGCGTGGTAAGCCAAAAGCTGAGCCGCCACCGCGTAGACCAAGGGGGCGATTAAAGGATCCGTGGGCGGCAAAAGGAGTTGACCGGCTAAAGGCCCTTTGATCTTAGCCGCGCCCAAAGAATCGCCAATAAAGATAACTTGGCCCCCCCGGGCCCGCACTTCCTCAAGGTTGGAGGCGGTTTTGGGGAAGTAGTCGTCATAGGGGGCGATAAAGATGGCCGGGACGCTTTCGTCAACCAGGGCGATAGGCCCATGCTTAAGTTCCCCAGCCGCGTAGCCTTCGGCGTGGATATAGGACAGCTCTTTTAATTTTAAAGCCCCTTCCAAGGCTAGGGCGTAACTGGGGCCCCGACCTAAGTACAAAACGTCCCGGGCTGGGGCCACCAGGTTTTTGGCGATGGTCTTAATCTCCTCGTCCCGGCTTAAAACCTCGGCCATTAAAGCTGGCGCCTCCAGTAAGAGCCTAGTTAAGCGGTTCTCCTCGGAACTAGGTATTAAACCGCGCCTAACCCCTAAGATGACGGCTAGGGCGGCTAAGATAACCAACTGGGCGGTGAAGGTCTTAGTGGAGGCCACCCCAAACTCCGGGCCCGCTTTAGTTAGAAGCTTGACCGTGGCCTCTCTTTCAATGGAGGACCCGGGGACGTTGACTAAACTAATGACGTTTTGCCCCTCGGCCTTACAGAACCGTAAAGCGGCTAAGGTGTCAGCCGTCTCCCCGGATTGGGAGATAAAAAGGGAGGTTCCCCCGGGGGTTAAGACCGGTTTCCGGTACCGAAACTCCGAGGCCACTTCCAGGTCCCCGGGGATCCTCGCCAAGGTTTCCAGCCAATGCCGACCTAACTGGGCCGCGTAGTAAGAGGTTCCACAAGCGACTAAATTAAACCGCGGGGTTTGGTGTAAGGGAAAAGGAAAGTCCAAAGCCAAGCGGCCTTCGTCGGTGTCCAGTAGAGCCCCTAAGGTGTCGCCAATGACCTGGGGTTGCTCGAGGATCTCCTTTCGCATGTAGTGGCGATAGCCGCTTTTGCCTAACGAGACGCTCACTAAAGGGTCTAAAGCCACAATGGGCCGAGTGACCTCGCGGCCCGTCCGGTCAAAGATCTTGGCCCCCTTGGCCGTTAAGATGACCCAATCATCGTCCTCTAAGTAAGAAATCCGGTCGCTTAAAGGGCCGACGGCCAAAGCGTCCGAGCCTAAGCACATGACCCCTTTCCCGTAACCAATGGCCAAAGGGGAGCCCCGTCTAGCCCCAATCAAAATGTCCGGGCGATTGGCCAATAAAAAGACTAAAGCGAAGGCCCCCTCCAAGCGGCTTAAGACCTCTTTAGTGGCCGCTTCCGGCTCTAACCCTTCGCCAAGCTTCTGGGTCATGAGCCGCACAATGACCTCGCTATCGGTCTGGCTCTCAAAATGGTGACCTAAGGCGGTTAGCTCAGTTTTTAGATCCTGAAAGTTCTCAATGATGCCGTTATGGATGACCGCGGCCTTAAGCGTGGTTAAAGGATGGGCGTTGGTCTCGGTGGCCGGGCCGTGGGTGGCCCAGCGGGTGTGGCCTAAGCCAGTGGAGCCGGTTAAAGGGTCGTTAGCTAAACGGGCGGCTAAAACGTCGATCTTCCCGGCGGCCCGTTGGCGTTTAATTTCCCCGTTGTGGTCTAAAACCGCGATCCCGGCTGAGTCGTAACCCCGGTACTCCAGAAGTTTTAAGCCCGCCAATATTTGGGGGACAACATTGTCTTTTTGGCTAATTATTCCAATAATTCCACACATCTTATAGGCTACTTTCTGAAAATGAGGCTTAAGGCTATGGCCCAAGGTCCAAAGGATGTGGTATTATACCTTCTGGTTTGCCTAAGCGAAACCCTTCTTAAGAAAGGAGATTTATGGATCGCGGACTAGTTCTTATAAACACAGGACCAGGCAAAGGCAAAACCACGGCCGCCTTAGGCGTGGTCGCCCGGGCTTTGGGTCACGACTTAAAAGTGGCCTTTATCCAATTCATTAAATCCCAAGACACTGGCGAAAGCCGGTTTTTAGAGGAAATGGCCACCTTAAAGCCCGGGCAAGTCTATTACTCCCGTCGGGGGCAAGGCTTTGTCGGGCGGAACCCCAGTCAGACCGACCGCGAGCTGGCTTTGGAGGGGTTGGAGCTGGCCATAACCTTAGTCGATAAATACGATCTTTTGGTTTTAGACGAAGTTAACGTGGCCATGAGTTTAGGCTTATTGGAGCCCTCGGCGGTGGCCGAGTTTATTAAAAACCGCCCCGGGACGGTCAACCTCCTTTTAACCGGCCGGGGTTGCCCGGATAGCTTAATCCCCTTAGCCGACACGGTCACCGAGATGTTGGACGTTAAACACGCCTTTCGGGCCGGGATCCCGGCCCGGAAGGGTTTGGACTATTAGCTTGTGACTGACTTTAGCCAGCCAACCGCCTATTTTAATCTTCCGCCAGAGGGGCCTCTCGCGGCCCCTTTGGCGGAAGTTCAGGCGGTCTGGGAGATCCTAGACCGTTTAGCCGGGTGGATTAATGATTTAATCCGCCCCAACGTGGCCCCCTTAAGAAAGACCGGGGGTTTAGTCGATAAAATGTTCGCCCTCCACTTAGGCGAAGTCTTGGTGGCCGAGCGGTATAACTTAAAGGGCGAAAACGGGCTTTTAGAGGTCTTTGTGGGCGGCCAAAAGCTCCCGGGGGCCGCGTTAATCATGCCTGGGGCTTATATCGCTGACGAGCGAGTGGAAATAGGCCCGGACGTTATGGTGGAAAGCGGGGCTTACCTGAAAGGCCCGACCATCTTAGGCCCCGGGACTGAGGTCCGGCAAGGGGCTTACGTCCGGGGCGAGGTCTTTAGTTTAGCTAAAGCGGTCATTGGCCACGCCACGGAAGTTAAAAACACCCTCCTTTTAACCGGGGCCAAAGCCGGTCATTTCGCTTACTTAGGCGATAGCGTTTTGGGTCAAGAGGTCAACTTAGGGGCTGGAACCAAGCTGGCCAACTTAAATATGGGCGATAAACCCATCACCGTTAAAGGCCCTTTTGGGCCCATAACTTTAAGCCGCCGAAAACTCGGGGCCATTATTGGCGACTATACGGAAACGGGTTGCAATAGCGTCACCGCCCCGGGGACTTTATTAGGGCCCCACTCCCGGCTCTGGCCCAATAAGACGACCAAAGCCTCTTATTATCCCCCGAATTCAGTTATTAAAGACTAAAAATCGGGCGATAATTTATATAAAATATTTTAATCTTTATTTAAAGTTTTTAAATAGATATTTATTGTAAATTTTAAGCTGACCTCCGACCAAACGGATGGGCCCAAAAAATCTATTGGCGTTGAGGCCTTGGCTGTTATAATTGACCAATATCTAAAGAGCTAAGCTCAAGATCGTTTCGCGGTGGCTAGCGGTCAATCGCCTTAGGCGTTATTAACTAAATTATAAATCTTTACTAGTTCTTAACATATACTTAGCTATAAATATCTTAACATCTATCTTCTGATTGAACGAATATTGCGTTTAATTCTGTTTTTTCGGTCGATTGTAGCTATAGTTTTAACTGATTTTAAGAATTACCCTGAAGTTTTAGCCTTAACTCGTGGGTTAAAGGCCGGTCGCTAGCTAAGGTTGGCCGCGAAGAGGGTCTGACCTTTGGGTTGGCCGCTGTTTTAGCTCATAGAGCGTTTTAGAGCCCGGTTCGCGGCCTTAGCCCTTAGATTACACTATGGGCTAAAGTTAACCGCGTTTAGCTTTAGCGTAAGAGTCAGGGCTAACCTAAAGGCTTAATCGCTAAGTTTAGCTAGAGTCTGAAGAACCAAATAGCCCTCTGGCGCGCGGTTTTTGGCCTAGCCACTAGAGCCATAGGCCGCTTAGGGATAAACAACCCTAGCTAAATAGCCCTAGCTAAATTACTCTAGATATATAACCCTAGATAAATAGCCCTAGATATATAACCATAGATAAATAGCCCTAGCTAAATAACTCTAGATATATTACCCTAGATATATAACCCCGCTGGATAAGGAATAGCTGTATGGACGGTTTAAAAATCTTTCCCCAAGGCGAGATACCCCAAGACGTTTTCGCCAGCGTTCTGACCCGCGGCAAGGTTGGGTTGTGGGAGCTAAGGCTAGGGCCCAACGGATTTGACGGCGCGGCCCTCTCCTTTGACGAGACTTCCCGGAGGATGTTCTTGGACCCCAAGGCCGAGGCGGGGGCTTTGGACTTTATCGAGTTCTCCAAAAAATGGATCCATCCTTTAGACCGCGAGGTTTTCCTCTTTCGTCTAGAGAGCGTGGCCATGGGCGAATATCTGGACATGGAGGCCCGGTTGTGGTCGCCGGCCATTAAGGGTTGGGAGTGGTGCGAACTGGTGGGTCGGCCCTTTGTCCAAGAGGGGTCCGAAGAGCCCCAAAGGTTCTTTGGCTTAATCGAGGCCATTCATGAGCGCCGCTTGGCCCAAGAGGCCTTACAGAAAGCCTTAGAGGAAAAAGACGTCACCACTAAAGAGCTGCTTTTGGAGCGGGAGCGCTTGGCCGCGGTCATTGACGCTGGGGAATTGGGGACCTGGGACTGGGAAATCCAGACCGGGAAAGTCATCTACAATAAGCGTTGGGCCGAGATCATTGGCTATAACTTGGATGAGATAAAGCCGGTGGTCGACACTTGGGAAAAAGCCCTTCTGCCGGAGGATCTTGAAAGGGCCAATAAGGCCGTGGAAGCCCATTGTCAAGGGTTAACCCCCCGTTATGACTGCGTCTTTCGCTTAAGGCACCGGGATGGCTCCATTGTCTGGGCCCAAGACCGGGGCCGGGTGGTTGAGCGCGATGAGAATGGCGAGGCCCACCGGTTGATTGGGGTCATGATCGACGTGTCCCACCAGAAGCGGATTGAGCAGTCCTTGGCCGAGAACAACGAGCAATTGGCTTTAATCTTTAACGCGGCCCGCATTGGGGCTTGGGACTGGGACGTGGCCAACGGGACCATCAAGTTTAACGATGTCTACTTGGACATGCTGGGCTACACCCCAGAGGAGATCACCGGGACCATTGAGGAATGGGAAAGCTTTGTCCACCCGGATGAGCTGGAGGCCACCAACGCCGCTTTGGAAAGGGCTTTGTCCGGGGAAGACAGCATGTACGCCAGCGAAATCCGGATGCGCCATAAGGACGGCCATTACGTCTGGACCTATGACTTTGGCCGGGTGGTCACCTGGGACGAGCAGGGCAACGCTTTACGGATGGTGGGCGGGCACTTTGACTTTGATGACCGGAAAAAGATGGAGATGGAGTTTTTCTCCATGCAAGAGCACGAGCGGGATTTACGGCTCTCTAGAGACTTAGCTGAGGAAAGCGCCCGGGCCAAAAGCGAGTTTTTGGCCAACATGAGTCACGAGATCCGCACCCCCATGAACGCCATCATTGGTTTAACCCACTTGGTCTTAGAAACCGAGCTGAATGAGCAGCAAGTGGACTATATCCATCGGACCGAGATGGCGGCCCAGGCGTTACTGCGCATTATTAACGACATCTTGGATTTTTCCAAGATTGAGGCCGGTAAGCTGGAGATGGAAGAGACGAGTTTCCAACTAACCGATGTCTTAAACGGCACGGTGGACGTTTTAGAGGTCACCGCCGTGTCTAAAGGGTTAGACTTTACCTTAAGCTTAGACCCGAAAGCCCCGGTCCATCTTTTAGGCGACCCGGTCCGCTTAGGCCAGATCTTAAACAACTTATCCAGTAACGCCATTAAGTTCACGGCCAATGGCGGGGTTAAGGTGGAGGTCTCGGTGGAGGAGCGGTCCCAGGATAACGCCCTTCTTTTGTTTAAGGTGACCGACTCGGGCATTGGTTTATCCCCAGAGCAGATCAAGGGATTATTCACCCCCTTCACCCAAGCGGACACTTCCACCACCCGGAAGTACGGGGGCACGGGCTTAGGCCTAACCATCAGCAAACGGTTAGTGGAGATGATGGATGGCCGGATCTGGTGCGAGAGCGAAGTGGGCAAGGGGAGCGTCTTTAGCTTTACCGCCCGCTTAAAGATTGACCAGAAGGGCCAAGAGAGTTTGGATAAGACCAAGGCCGTCGGGGCGGTCATGATCGCCGATAACCTAAAGGCCATTCGCGGGGCCAAGATCTTATTGACCGAGGACAATGAGGTCAACCAGTTGGTGGCCAGTCGGATCTTAGGTAAAGCCGGTTTTGAGGTGAAAATCGCCAATAACGGGGTGGAGGCCGTCAATATGATCCAGGCCGAGACCTTTGATCTGGTGTTAATGGATATCCAGATGCCGGAGATGGATGGTTTAACCGCCACCCGGACCATTAGGTCCATGGCCGGCTTTGAGTCCATTCCCATTGTGGCCATGACCGCCCACGCCATGAGTGGGGATAGGGAGCTAAGTTTGGCCGCTGGCATGAACGACCATATCTCTAAACCCATTAACCTGCCGGAACTGTATCAGGCTCTTTTAAAATGGGTGCCAGCTAAAGCCACCACTATTAGCTAGCCTTTGGGTTTTTAGGGCGATAGGCGGGGAAATTTTGCCGCTTTTTAGGCTAAGATTCAGATGGACTTAAGGTAATAGGTCAAAAAGCGTCGTTGGGTTATTAAGGGCGGTTTTTCGGGGTTTATGGTTTAGGCCGGGTGAAGGCAATGAGCCCCTATACGGTTAGGGGTGGTTCTGGCTGGGGCGGATTTTGATCACTCTGACCACTCGGGCTACGCTGACCACTCTGGCCACTCGGGCTACGCTCATAAAAAGTTAGCCATTAACCTTATAAAAATTAACTAAGGACTGTTTTATAAAGTAGTTAAAATTCTAATTTAGGTAGATTTTTAACTATTTTCATAGTTTCAAGGCTAACTGTTATAACCTTAAGAAGAAGATCTAGAATGTAACGTGGCTCATCACGCTCTTGGGCCCATAAATTTGGATCGTTTTTGATACCGCTTTCAGTGTCAGTTGTAATCTGGTAGTTTTCCAAAATCCACTCCAAGGCGGATTTGCCGTTGACCACGTATTCATAAGCTTCCAAAGGAACGCCAGAAATTGTGATATTATTGTTATAATAAATAATTGATTTATCTTCTTTATTATTGTTATCTTTGCCAAATCGCATTTTTACAACATCAAAATCGCCAGCTTGATCGCCAGTAATATTAACTTTTAAATAAGGTTTAGCGGATTCGTAGTTGATGTGTAGATCAGCTAAATCCCGGCCAGCCTTGACGAAGGCCATAAAGGTGTCTTTAGAGTCCACTAGCGGTAGGCGGGGCAAGGACTTTTTCAAGTCGTTGGAAAACGCGGTTCGGTAATCCTCGGAATGAAGTAAACCATAAACGTAGTAGAAAATGTCGTCTTTGGAAACTTTAGAGTCATAAATGACTTTACATTCGTTATGAATATAGTCAGTAATGGCGTCATGACGGACATAGCCGTCAACAACTTGGGTAAATATTGTTTTTTGCCTTTCATCAAAAGGCTCGTAGTAATAACGGGGAAAGCATTGAGAATCTCCGTTAAAATGAAGATCTGGCAGTAAATTAGTGATTAAAGGAGTAAACTCTTTATTTCCACCAGGGCCAGGCACACAAATCACCAAATTTTGATGAGCCTTCGATGGGAAAAGAGAAGGCAATAAATAAACCCTATTATTAAGTGATCGATTAAAATAGCATACTTGTTTTTGAAACGGTCTGTATAAAGATGTAATAACAGAAGAATTGTTAAATGTATAAGTTTTACCGTTATTTATGTCTATTTTTTGTTGGTAATCCCAAGAAAACAATTTAGTATCAAAAGAAATAAAATCTTCAGCTTTTAAAGAAGAAATAGAAGATTTTTGTGCTAAAAAACTTTCTACTTGACTGTTGTAAAAAGAAATACTTGATTTAATATTTTGAGATAATAATTTTATAGAAAAATTATAGCACCAAATATCTCGACTTGTTTTTAAACCTGCAGAAAATTTAGGTATAAAAAAAGATTTAAGGTTGTCCTTATCTTTTTTATCACCCAAAATAGTATACTCCGCGAATAACTCCATACCCTTATTTATCCAATCTCCTGACTCATTTGGGTTAATTGTTGTCCATGTTATGTTAGAGTTATAAATATCGTGATTTTCCGCGATAATGGCTAACTTGTTCTCTCTTGACAGATAATCCCCGATATCATGATAGTGAATCTTAGCCGGGCACGATTCTTGAGGTTTCTTGACCAACATAGTTATGGCGATAGGCGTGCGACTGCCTAAACCAAATACATTTCCTGATTCCTTTTTGCGTAATTCCCCGGAAGTCCGGCAATTGCCCCGTAAATTGTAGACATATATCTGACTAAATTCTTTGGAAAAACATTTTCTCAATCCGTCAGTGGCGTTACCATCAAGCCAACCGGCGTTGGTGACAAACGCGATGATTCCGCCTGTTTTAGAGTCAAGTCGATCAGTGGCCCAACGAAACGCTTTAATGTAGGAATCATACAAAGAGTTTTTGAGAGTAGCGGATGAAAATGCGGCGTAAGAAGAGGCGATTTTCTTATGTAAAAACGGATAATTTTGATTTTGAGCGTTATCATTAGCCGAATTTTGGCCAACAGAATAAGGTGGATTTCCTAATATTATTTTAATAGGCGCGTTTTTTTGAATTTCAACGCGTTCAGAATTTTTTAACAGTTTGTCATCAAATAACTTACCTTTCTCAGTATCTTCATAAATTTGAAAGGAGTCAGTTAGGCAAATTCCATTAAAAAGTTTATATATTTCGTTATTATTAGTCATCGCATGATAAGCGTTTTCAATATTGACGCTAGATATATAATATGGCAATAACATAATCTCATTAGCGTATATTTCAGACGCATATTTATAGTCAATAGATTCCTTTAACAGCCCAGATTGTATAAGTCTAGTGATAAACGTCCCAGTTCCCGAAAAAGGATCTAAAATAGAAATATTAGGATCCGCGATATCCCGACCAAACTCGCGCTTTAAGACTTCCGCCACTGAATGGATAATAAAATCCACTATCTCAATTGGGGTGTAAACGATGCCCAGTTTATCCACCGCCTTAGGGGCGGCGTATCTAAAGAAATTGTCGTAGAGCTTAACGATGATTCTTTGTTTGGCCTCTAAAGTGTCAATTCCGGCCACTTGATCTTTAACTGTTTTATAAAACCTAGACAAAACGACTTTGTCTTTTTCCAAACCCTGATCGTCCAAAACGTCTATCATAGCTTCCAAGGATTTAGAAACTGGGTTAAGCTGAACAAAGGAGTAGTTTTCATAATCAAATAAAGCCTCAAAGACTGGTTTAGTGATTAGATGCTGAGCCAGCATCTCCACGGCGTCTTCGGAGGTAATGGAAGGATTTAGCGATTTTCTAAGGCCTTTTAGGAAGTTATCAAACTCCGCCTTATGAGGGCCTTCTTGGCTAATGACTTTAGTTATGCGGTTTTCAAACCCTTCCGCGATTTTGGCCACGTCTTGGGCCCATATTAGCATGTCCCGCTTGCCAGCGAGTTTTGTGACTAGACGGGCGTAAATAGCTCCGTGAAGGTCGTAATCACTTTGGGCGTAAGTCTTAAAAAGATCTTGCTGTTGAGGATTTGATATGGTGACATTATCGTCAGAGTCAGAGTAGGCTATGGAGCCGATGTTAATGAGATTAGTTCCGTCTGGCTTCTTTTCATTAAGCTGGAGTCGATTTACCGTGGCTTGAAAGCGGTCATCATGAGACTTTAAGGCGTTTAGAACTGTCCACACAACCTCAAAAGGCTTATTGTCGTCTAAAGCGTCATTAGGGTCCACGTAATTCGGAATAACTATAGGGATCACGATGTAACCGAACCTTTTGCCTTCCGCTTTTCTCATAACCCGGCCCACTGACTGAACGACATCTATTTGGGAATTTTTGGCTGAAAGGAACAATATAGCGTCCAAAGATGCAACATCTATTCCTTCGCTGAGACAGCGAACATTGCAAAGGACTTTGCACTCATTGGAATCCGGGGAATCGGACTTTTTTAACCAGTCCAATTTCCTGCCTCTATCCCCAGCCCCCATTGAACCGTCTATGTGATCGGTTTTGATGTTAACCAACTTGCTTGAGTCAACTCCGTGGCTCTCAGATAACCATTTATCACAAGCTATTTTCCACAGTTCGCTTACGCGCTTGGACTTGGCGATTGTCTGGCAAAAGGCCACAGCCCGTCTCATGGGGCCTGGGTCAGCCTCGCTTAAAATCCGCCCATCAATGGACATGTTTTTAGATAGAGCGTTTAAGCAACCAATTAGCTTATTCACATCATCGGTCTCAATCTCTTTGGGACCTTCCAAGGCCACTCGATCGACTGTTTTGGAGATTTCACCTCGGTTAACCGTCAAAATAAGCACTTTGTAATCTGAAAGAAGACCAAGGTCCACGGCCTCGCCAAAGCCTAAACGATAGATCTCTTCTCCATAAAGTTTTTCATCGTCCATTGAGCAGAGGATAATTGATGACTCCTCGGCTTTCTTTTTGCTGTCCGGGTGATAGATCCTCGGGGTGGCGGTCATGTAAAGGCGTTTTGTCGCTTTAATGAAAGCGTCATCATGGACTTTAACAAAGTCACTGACTTTCATTTCTTTTTTCGTTGACGCGTTATCAGATTGTTTATCAGTTTGTTTATTTGATGGTTTTTCAAAGATAGCCCCGGTGGTTCGATGGGCCTCATCGCAGATGATTAGATCCACGGTTTTATTGAGTTTTTTCAAAGCCTCAGAGACGCGGTCTATAGACTGATAAGTCGAGAAAACCACTGTCAGACGGTCTGAGAACCTTTGTTCCCCTTTTCGAATCTGTTTGACTATAGATTCCACATTAGTGGACGCGGGTAGGGCCAGATTTTCCACTCCGAAAGATAGTTGATCGTCCTGGATTTTTTTATCGCCTTCTGATACTGTAGGATCCGAGCAGACGCAAATCGAGTGGATCGGATTAAGGGCTTCTGTGGACCATTCAGTTAAAGTCTGGGAGATTAAAGCGATGGAAGGGGCTAAGAATAAAACTAGGCCACGTCCTTTAGTCTGACTTTCGGCTATGCGTAAAGACGCAATGGTCTTTCCTGTCCCACAGGCCATTGCGATAATTCCGCGGTCTTTGGTCAAGAAATGCTCAAGGGTTTTTTCTAGAGCGGTTATTTGGTGTGGCCTAAGGATTTTTTTAGGCAACCTCGCTCTTTGGCCATTAACCCCTTGGTCTAACTTTTCCCAGTCGACTGGAGCGGTTTCAAGGTCAGAAAGGCTAAGCCTAAAACAGGGGATATCTTGATTTCTGATCTCGTTTTCCGCGGCGGCGGACCATTTGTTCGTGGTCGAGATCCAGAGACGATTGTCAAAGGTCCGGGTTTGGCCAGTGTCGTCCTTAAAGCGCTTACCAGACGCCCCTATAAAAGAGTCAACGACCGGCTTTTCAATATAGGCCTCTGGTTTATAGCACTTGCATTGGACCGCCCAGTACTCGTCATCCTCAGTTAAGGCCACTAGGTCGATACCAATATCGTGGCCACCGGGGTTGATGTCATGGCGGAACGGAAAAGAGTTCCATAACCAAATAGTTTTAAATTTTTGCTCATAAACAGGATATGTCTTTAAAAAATTAGCCATTAACTTTTCAAAGTAAGTTCCTTGTTCACTTTGTGACAAAGATTGAGACTGATATTTTAATAATATATCATGAAAAGTCATTTAATTAACCAATAGTTTTCTTGGCCGATGGGGCCAAAATTTCGCTCATTATTGTCCGAAAAAATAGCCTTACCAGAAAAAACGGACCTATTGCGGCTAACTTTTTTGGGTCTGAATCCAATATTTTCCAAAATTTTACCTGACCGCGTATTTTTGGCCAGTTATAGCGATTACGCTCTTGAGCTGAGCGATTGACTCAAAACCCAAACCTGTTGGGCGGCTCATAGCCCATTATAGGGTCGTCAGTCGCGTATATAGATTAAAGTTTACTTGTCTTTAGGTGGAAATAAAATAATCATAAATTCCAGACAATGTTTTTACCACAGGGTCTAACACGCTGTCAAGTGATTATTGTTATTTTTCTATAAGATATGATATTTCCCAGCGAAAGTGATGGTCTTTTGGGAAAAACTGGAACCGTCAAGCGTAAGTGATCCGCCGTCAGTTTCGAAGAAGGGGTTGAAAAATAGCTTGATAATATAAGCGCTTGTGGTATGAATTTATATATATTGATAGTTGAATGTACTAAAATAATGTTACGTTTTCAGGACGACTCAAAAAGTCTTATCAATTTCAGTGTTTTTCATGGAGCGGCTCCTAACCGGTAAGAAAGAGGATGTGGGTCCGCTGAGGTGGCGGCGGGAGCGCTTAGCGCGCTTCTCCGCCCCTAGGCCGGAACCGGCCCTATTGGACTCACCTGGTTCAGTCACGGTTGTTCTCCCACCCGCCTTACCAGCCAACTTAAGGACCACCTAAGGCTCCGGCTTAGTTACCTGGTTACTTTCACGGAATTTTACCATCTTACCTGGGCTAGTTCTATATTCTCCCATTTTTTGATATAATAGTTATGAAGGCCATAGTTAATTTCGTGGGCTCAAATGGCGTAGGACCCTAATACGTTCCCTATATTACCGCGAAAGGAAAGGTTTTTACGCTACCAAAAGGGCTTGCCCACGGAAAAAAATAGCTTAACTTAGTTTTGAAGACGTATATAATAATAATAATAAATGTGTTGTTTTTGTTATTTTATCAAAAAAAACTGAATAAAGTATTTTGGAGTCTCAGCGGTTTTTAGTCAATTTTTCAGTTGTTCTTCTAAACGAATGGGGTTATGATCTAATAAATATATTATTCGCCCTGAGTCGCTTTTTGGTCGTTCACCTATATCAATAAAGTCTTGGGGCGCTTAACGATAGGCCAATTATTGACGCGTCCATGGGTCGGCCTAAGCTTTTGGGGGCTAGAATCAAACAGCCACGTATTTTGGTGGACGCGTTTTCACTAGAGGTTCCCTTTGAATACCAGCTTCAAAAAACTCACAACCAGTTTAACTTCTTTTAGAAAGCTGATCGAAGGTGACTATGTCTATGTGGATAAGACCGGTTTATTGCGTGAACTTGTCTTGGGTCCCGAAAACGCTATATTCCTTTCTCGTCCCAGGCGTTTTGGCAAATCTTTGGTATTGGATACCGTAGCGGAAATTTTTAGTGGAGACGCGGCTCTTTTTGAAGGGTTACAAATTCAAAAATTAGGGTATGATTTCCCCCAATATCCTGTCTTAAGATTAGATATGTCTCTTTCCAGTTCCAGCCCGGAAAAACTGGAAATAGATATCATGACTATGCTAAAAAATTTGGCGAAAAAGGAAAATCTGATTTTGGAATCCCCGCTCCCTAGTAGCGCTCTTAAGGAATTGATTGAGCTAACGCGTGAAAAACACCAAAAAGACGTTGTGGTTTTAATTGACGAATATGAATATCCGGCTAGCTCAGCGTTGCCTAATAAGACCCTATCCAAGAAAAATACCAAAGTTCTGGCTGATTTCTACGTTGGTCTCAAGACCGTAAGTCCTCTTCTGCGTTTGGCGTTTGTGACCGGAGTCACTCGTTACGCGATGATGGGGATATCGGCTGGGCTGAACAACCTTTACGACATTTCTTTTGATAAGAAGTACGCCGCTATCTGCGGATTCACCCCTGAAGAGATGGATCGTTATTTTGGCGAACGTTATCCCGCCATTCTCCAAACCTTAAATCAGGACAACTATTTGGTGACCACTAAGTCGGGGAGCCAGGTATTGTCCACGGCGCTCGACCTTAAAAATGAAATGCTAAACTGGTATGATGGCTATTCTTGGGATGGTCTGACCAAAGTCCTAAATCCTATTTCTATCATTAAATTTTTGAATAGCCATACTTTTAGAAGATTTTGGCAATTGACCGGCCCGTCGGAAAATTTATTAATGAATGTCTTCGAAAATTTATCTTTTGAATTAACTTTTGACAAGTTGGAAGGTGTCCCCTTAGAAGACCTAGCTAAGTTAAACCCAGGCGAGGTTAAGGCAGTGCCTTTTTTATTTCAGACAGGTTATTTAACGATCGATAAGAGATACTATAAGAATAGTATAGAGTGTTTTTCACTGAAAGTTCCTAATTTTGAATTGAAAAATGAATTTTACTCTAATTTTTCTAAGTATTTGTTTAAGCTTTTAGTGAAAGACACTGAAAAAATCCAAGAAGCTATAAAATTGGAAACCGCTTTCCTGAAACGCGACGCGGAGGCCTTATCTAAAATCATCGCGGCCCTTTACGCCGAACTCCCGGCTGTACACCATCCGCGCGCCGATCAAGATTCGGCTGACGAACATGGACGCACTCCAAGGGAATCTTTCTACCTTTCCCTTCTTTGGGTATACTGCAAAGTATTGCTAGAAGAAGCTAAGGCTGAAGAACCTGGCTCTAAAGGGACGCCTGATTTGACTCTGACCCTAAAAGGCCAGAACTATGTGATTGTGGAACTGAAGTACGCCAAAGACGTTGGCCAAGATAATGTTGAGGCTGTCTTAAATAAAAGAGCCATAGACGCCTTGAAGGCCATCAAGGATAAAAAGTATGGCCAACATTACCACCTTAAAGGCCAGAAGGCGCTGACGGTGGGCGTGGGCGTTTTTGGTCGAGGCGAGGTCAAGGTTATTTTTGGCGATGATTAGTCAACCGACTTTAGGGGCAATAGGAACTTTTCGCCATTATCCTAATAATACGTGTTTTCGCTTAACCTTTTGAGCTAGGAAACTGGCTTTGAGCCATAGCCAAAAGCTTTCGGCGGCCTATTTAAACCTGTTCGGCCAGCCAAAAAAGAGCGGGGTTTCGCGCCTTTATGGTCGCCTAAATAATTTTGGCCTTAGGTATTTTTGGTTGTAACTTTTTTCCTTTAGGCTTCTTGCCTCTATTGGACTCACCTGGTCAGAGAGCTTAGAGTCTTAATTCATGATTTATAGGAAGAAGTGAATCAATCCGTCTTACTCCAATAAAAACTGTCAAATAAAGTATTTTTATAATATTAACAAATATAGTGTAGGCGAAAGTTAGTTTTTTTAAAACGATCTTGACCGGGTAAAAGACCCATTTTTCGATACCATGAGTGAGATTTTTCCCTCTAATGGGTCAGGTGAGGATCAGCGCCAAACAATCGAACCGCTGAATCAAAGAATCTCCGAGTTAGAGGCCGAGTTAGAAGCCGAGAAAGAGGCGGAGAAGCTCAGAACCAAAATCGCCGCAATCGCGAGGCTCGAAAAGCTTAACGAGGAATTAACGCTCGAACTCGCTAAGCCTCTGGGCCTAAGCGCCAAACAAAGGCTTAAGCCCAGCCAAGTCATCTAAAATTCCAGAAAATCTCCGCTACGCGATCTTCCTTAGGGACGCGCTTTTATCCAGCCTCTTCCCCAGCCTCTTCCCCAACTCGACCATACGGTTAGGTTCCCCAAAATCCAGACTGTTCTTAATCGCTCTTTAGGCGCTATATCCACCTAAAGCTCTGGGTTAGGCCAAGATGGTCGCGACTTTTGGCTAAGAGTGGTTAAGGAGTTAGGTCGTTCAGGGTGGGGCTAGGGAACCGCAACGCTCCGCTGGTGGTCCTAAGGGAATATTTTTGGGTGGGTTTAAGCTTGGCTCTGGGCTATGTTTCAAACCAGGTTCCGGCCAGTGTTTCGGCCAAGTTCGGCCAAGTTCGGCCAAGTTCCGGCTATATTCCGCCCCCATAGGGGGGCGTAGCGAAGTCTTGAAAACCTAAAATGGGCTTTCTTAGGTAACCTAAGCCCCGGCTCATCTATGCTCTGACCTTAAAAATCAAGCCATAAGCGTCTTAAAAGTTGGGGCTACAGTTCGGTCGACTTTTTGTCCGGCGCGCTCATCAATCCGCCCAGCTCGGAGGTTAAAACGCCCATGATAATAACGATGGAGCCCACCACGCCGATAACCCCCACGGTCTCGTTTAAGAACAGCCAGGCCCCGGCGGAGGCGGTCACCGGCTCAAACTGGAAGCAGAGCATGGCTTGAACCGGGGTGGTGTACTTCTGGCAAGCGGTCTGGATAAAGACAATGCCAATGGAGGCCAATAAGGAGCAGTAAAGTAAACCCATCCAGAAGTGGGTGGAGAAGGTTATCCCTTTAGCTAGATCCGGGTGGAGAGGCGTCCAAAGGCCGGTCTCAAACAGAACGGCCACGATAATGGTTAACGGTAAAGCCCCCATGAACTGGAGCACCAAAAGCTGGCAAGTTTGGCCTTGGAGGTCTTTAGTGAAGATGTTCATGTAGATGAGGTAGAGGGCCCAAAGGGGAACTGAGAGTAAAGCGATGATATCGCCGGAATTGACCCCCTCAAAACTGGGATCTAGAAGGAAGTAGACCCCAATTAAGGCCATAATGACGCCAATAAGGTTATGTTTTTTGATCTTTTCCCGAAATAGGATAAAGGAAACAATCGGAATGGCCGGTAAGGTTAGGGACGCGATAAAGGCCGCCCTCGGCACTTCCGTAAAGTTAACGCTGTAGTTCTGGAGGAGATAGCCGCCCCCCATGAGCAACCCTAAAAGAAGCCCTCTTTTGGCCGTGGTCTGGGAGAGCCCATGCAACTTGTGGCCAAATATAAAGATGGACACGATCATGGCTAAACCAAAACGACAGGTTAAGAAAAGGGCGGGTGAGGATTCCTCAAGGCCCCAACGGGTAAATATAAAGGACATGCCCCAGATGGTCGCCGCCCCGATAATGGCTAGATCGGCTTGCCAGGCTTTCATGTAAGAAGCACCTTTGTTGGGATGGACGGGCGTAAAGAGCCCTCAGGCTTTAGGGTTTAAGCTAACCTATGAGCGTCTATTTCCTAAAAGACTAGCTACGCTTACAGTCGCTAAACGCCGGTACGTTTCCGAGCCCTGGCTAGAAAAGAAAGCCTAAAAGGCCAAATTTTATTTCGTCATTAACCAGGGGCCAGATACGTCTAATTATAACCCGACCGATTTTTTTTGGCAATAAGAAATTGAGTTGACTTTTTAATGAATTTTTTAAAAAATTAATGAATATTTAATATTCTCAGCCAAACGTTTTTTAACAAGAGTATATATTAGACCACAAAATAACACCATGTTAATTTAACTAATATTATTTTCTTAGAATAATAAAATGAATAAATTAGCAAGTTTTATTAAAATCATGGGTTTAAAATACCCTGTTTTTCGCTAGTCCCAGTTGGGCTTTAACCAGGTTTTTTTTCGGTCCATTCCATTTTTGGGGGCTTTTGGCCCCAAGATGGCCTAATCCTCTTTAACCCCACGATAAAGCTTTCCTGGGGGCCTCTGGCCCCCCGGAACTATCGTTACGGATCGATCTTCACTGAGCCAGCGTCACGGATCCAGCGTCACCGATCCAGCGTCACGGATCTATCACCCCGGTTCCAGCCCCCCAGGTCCCGCGACAGGCGTTGAGGAAAAAACCGCTAGGGCCGTAAAAATCTTCTGGCCCACTCCCCACAACCCGCCTTTGGGGCTATTAAGGCCGCTAGGCCAAACCTACCGGGTTTTTTGGGGCCACTGGAATGGTAGGGCGGGCGTGGCCAGCGGGGCCGCTCTTCGGTCAGAGTCCTTGGCGGCCCAAGACCTTAGCTGGGCCTAAACTTAAGCCAGCTGGACCAGCTAGACTCGCCCGTTCGATTCGACTTGGCCGCCTTAACCGACTTGGCCGCCTTAACCGACTTGGCCGCCTTAACCGACTTGGCCGCCTTAACCGACTTGGCCGCCTTA
>JAISRZ010000057.1 GCA_031273455.1 Deltaproteobacteria bacterium
CCGCGACAGTGAGCAAGGGTCTGAGGCGGCAACCCAGGGTGTCCTCACGTAATCAACGTAGCTACAATTTCTCGTAACTTAGTCTGGTAAACTAACCGAATTCCGAAGAAGCCGGTACACACTATAGTGGAGCTTCCGAAGAAGCCGGAACACTTTAGTGGAGCGGTAGTTCACTTCTTTATCGTAAATTATTGATTAGGATCTACCAAAAAAACTTAGGAAAATCAAGGCGCTGGAACCGGTAAGGCCCTTTTTAGGATGGCTTTTGGGGGATGGCCCAAGGTTTTACGGCCCCAAGGCTAATAGCTTTAAGGGGATTTCCTACTTTTCCCCTTTAATCTGGGCCTCTGGGTCGCTCTCGCCTAAAGGACGACCGTGGCGGATGTTTTCTAGCTCCAACCGGGTTTTTTCCAGCTCCAGGCGTAAGGCCCGGTTTTCCACCAAGATTTCCAGTAAGCTCGGTATTTCCAAATGGGTGGGAAAGGCTGGGGGGTTCCCGGATTTAATGGCGTTTAAGCACTCTTCCCGGGCTAAGCGGCGACCGGACTCCAGAAAATCGTCTAAGATCTCATGACCTAAGGCTTGAGCCAAACTTTGCTGGGTTTCTAAGGACCCAAAGGTGCGGCCCTTTAAGATGTCGTTAATTAAACCGGTGGATAGCCCGGTTCGTTTGGCCAGGGTAGTCTGGGCTCCAGATCCGCGTCTCTCCATTTCCGCTCGGAACGCCCGGACAAAGGCATGGTCAGCTTCTCGGTTCTTCATGAATACTTTTTTAGATCAAATAAAATAATAGATCAAGGATTAATTTTTCGTAATATACGAAAAAACTCCGAATTAACTCGTAAATATGCCCGTAAATACGATAAAATATTAGGTTACCAAATAATTATGGTTATAGAACGCGAAAATCCTAGCCCAAGCTGGAGTTAAATGTGGCTTTATTTACTGTTGTACAATGCATGATACTGATTTTTCTAATAAAATCAATAGGCTAGGGAAAATTATTGACCGCTAAGCCGCTTTAAACAGAGCGCCTCAAGGCTTATTTTCCTCTAAAGTTAAGGCTGGAGTTTTGGTCCACGGTGTTGGGTCGAAGGCTAGGGTCGACTTAGGCTGTTTTAGGGGCTAAAAAAGGTCGTATCCGACCTTCTAAGCCAGAAGGCGCCTTAAGGTTTTTAAAGGGCTAAAAGCTACAGTTAGGACGGCTTTAGATTAACCAAGAGACTAAAAAGGCCAAAACCCACGAAAAGGGGGTTTTGGCCTTAAAAATTTAAGCGAAAGACGCGCTTAGAACTTTTGGTTTAAGATTTTCTTGGCCGTCTCATCGCCCAGCTCGGTCACGAAAGGTAGGCTCGTCTCTTTAGCCACTTCCCGATTGGCCGCGGCGATGTCGCCCCGGTCAATGGCCGAGAGCTTAAACTTTCTGGCCCCGGCCATGAGTTGCTGGAGGCCGGCGGACAGTTTGTCCAGCATGCCCCACATAGCGATGGCCCCAAAGGGGACCTCTTTCATGGCTTTGGCCCCGAGCTTCTTCTGGACGTCATAGTAGGAGGCGAAGATCTCCTCGGCGGTGGTTCCGTGGGCGCTGACCGAAGGCGGTAAGGTGTCCCAGTTGCCATTGACCTTGGCCCGGTTTTCCGGCTTTAAGACACCCTCAATGTTGGAGCCCAAGAAGCCCGGAATCATCATGCCCCGGCCCATGCAAATCATTTTGACAAAGGGGGCGCCTAAGGCTAGGGCCTTAAAAATGGAGCTAGAGCGGGCGAAACCGCCGGCGAAGGACATGTCCACCACTTTGTGGCCAGCCGCGGCTAGGATGTTAGCGTACTCGTAAGCCTTGGCGTGGAGGAGAATGGAGGGGACGCCCCAATGCTCCATCATGTCCCAAGGGCTCATGCCCGTGCCGCCGCCGGCCCCGTCGATGGTCAGTAAATCCAGTTTGGCCTCGGTGGCTAACCTAATGGCCATGGCCAAGGGCTCCATGCCGTAAGCCCCGGTCTTTAGGGAAATGCGCTCGTAGCCTAGGCCCCTTAAGCGCTTAACCTCTTTTAAGAAGGCTTCCCTAACCTCCTCAAAGGACGAAAGGTTGGTGTAGCCTAAGCGACTGTGCCGAGCGAACCCGTCAATGGCCCGGCTTTTGTAAGCTTCCCGGACCTCGGGCTTGGAGCAGTCGGGATCGACTAAATATCCCCGGCCCTTTAAGAAGTCGGCGTACTCAATGTCTTTAACCTGAATCTCGCCGCCAATGTTTTTGGCCCCCTGGCCCCACTTCAGCTCAATAATGACTTTGTCCCCATAATGCTCGGCGATGTAC
The DNA here is from genome assembly GCA_031273455.1 of Deltaproteobacteria bacterium. Lineage (GTDB taxonomy): Bacteria > Desulfobacterota > Desulfarculia > Adiutricales > Adiutricaceae > JAIROO01. The sequence continues at coordinate 2,315 of JAISRZ010000057.1, forward strand.
TCGGCCACGCCGTTCCGGGTGTCCTCAACGTTAAGCTGGACAATCGCCGCCCCATAGCCATCGTAGTATTTAAGGTAAGAGGCTAAACGGCGATCCATCTCCGGGCTTTTGACGATGCGGCCCTTTTTGATTTCCGAGGCCCGATCCACCCCGACCACGTTTTCCCCAATGACGATGGGCACCCCACAAATGGCGCAGCCCGCGGCCATGGCGTCCCAGTATTTAGCGGCGATAAAGGTGGACCCTAAAGCCCCGGCCATGTAGGGAGCCCGGCATTTGGTGATTTTGCTGGCCCCAAAGCTGGACTCCAAAGAGACTTCGGTAAAAAGAGCGTCCCCTTTAGCCGCCGAGGGCGGGGCCTCATGGGCGCCGTAGCACGGCCCCATGATTCTTAGGCCATTGTAGGACAGACCAGCGGGAGCGGTGTTTTGCGCCCCGGCGATGGTCGAGCCGAAATCCCTAGGATACAGAAGTTCCCGGCCTTTAAGGCAGGAGGTCCAGACCTCGCAGCGACCCTGACAGTCAGCCCGGCAGAGAGTACAAAGCCCGGATTCCGCGGGGTTGCCGCGGTTAGCGATACCCAGGGCGTCGTTGGATTTGAGTTGGTTAGTCATTGAAAAAAGGTTCTCCTTACCTACTCGCCGAACCGTTTTAGCTTAGCCGGCGGATAATTGACGGCCTGGGGGAATCAGCCCTTGGGGCCGGGGCGCCACTTAAATCTGACAATCGCGGGGACATTTCTGGTTGTTTTTGACCAGTTAAGCCGGTCTAGCCGCTAACCAGAAAAGACCCTTAATCGTAAGCCCAAAAACCAGGGCCTAAGATTTAAAAATGGGGACATAGGCCGATTTTACTTGATCTTTAGCGACAGGGCAATTTTTTTCTTTGACGAATTGGACCTCTAGAGTCCAGAAAAATGGGGCTATTGGCGGTTTTCCACGTTTTGAGGGGATAATTGACCCAGAAAAATCGACAATCATGTTAACTTTTATTTTTGGGGGCTAGGGGATTTAAGGGCGAAAGAGGCCTTAAAAGATAAGTTTTGGGGCGACTAAGCCAGCTAATCGAGCCAGCTAGCTAGTCGCGCCACTATAAAGGTTTTAGCCTTAAATGGAAAGACCCCTTACGATCGCTAGGTTGTGAGACGGCTGGAATTTAGGGCGAGACCGGGGAAGGCAACGGCAAGGTTAAAGGGGCGGAACCCCCGAGGATCCAGAGGGTTAGCTAAGTTGGTCAACCTTAAGATATACTCAGAGTCAAAAGGATTTTGCCCCGCCACCTAAGAAATCGGTATGTTCCCTAAAACAATTTCTTTTAGCGAAAACCGTTCGCTAGCCGACCATAGGTGGCCCATAAAGCGCCTTCATTCGGTGGCGCTTTTCTCCAGC
>JAISRZ010000103.1 GCA_031273455.1 Deltaproteobacteria bacterium
GGAAGGCCCGCTCACCCCAAAGGACATTGATATTTATATCAAATACGTGGCCTTGTCCAAGGATTTAATCGCCTTAGCGGAAAAAGATCCCCGGTACAGCGTAGAAGGCGAATGGGCCCAGGTTATTGAGGACGAATGGGTCAAATTCGCGCAAGACAATAATCTAACGACCATCCGGCTCTATTACCTCTTGGAAAAAATTCAAGTTAACTTGGGCCTAACGGAGCCAGAACAACCAAGCGCCGGGGACGCCCCTTACTTAAAACTGTCCGCGGCGGAGAAGCGACTCCTAGCTGACAATAAAAGCCGAATCTTGGCCGCTTTTAAGGACTTGTGGCCATAGTTAGGCGCTTTTATCTTAGGTCTATCATTTAAAATACGTCTATATTTTTTTCTATTCAGAAAGGATTTTTATGCTTTTAAAGAAATTGTCGCTGGGGGCGATCGCCTGTTTTCTAGCCTTTTTCTTAGCTTTCGCCGCCCCTTCCCCAGCCCAGGATAACTCAATCGAAGACAGCGACGAGAATGATTTAAACCAGGAAGGCCCGCTCACTCAAAAAGATATCGATCTTTATCTGGAGTTTGTCGCTTTGTACGATGAATTGGTCGAGAAATCGGAAGCGGATCCTGATTACGATCAAGACGAGGAAATTATGGCCTTCATCCAAAATAATGGCCTGACCTTCAACCGGTTCCGTTATATCGTGGAAAAGGTCCCCTTCGGGGTCATGGTTCTCACGGCCCCGGAACCCCAATTGGTCCCGCCCCTGACCGACCCCTATTTGGAACTGTCCAACGAAGAGAAAAAACTTTTGTCCGCCAATCTCAATAAACTTAGCCCCACTTTTGAGTCTGACTGATAAAGCCTTTCGCCTAGAGTCCGCCCGGCTCTAGGCCAACCAACTGGCGGCGGCCCTGGCTCAGCGGGCGGCGATTATGGCCGCCCGAGGGGATTGAGGCCAAAAACGGCCTGGCCCGAAAAACCTTAAATCCAAGCTTTGCCCCAGCCCAAAAAGCAAATGGCTAATGGTTGCCAAAAAACCGCTCCCAGCCAGACGGTTATTGGTCCGCCGTAAGCCAACCCTACCCCCTAACCAGCCTAAAAACCTTCCGTTTTAATCGATTTAACGCCCCTAATTAACGGCGTTAGGGCGGGAGGCGAATTTAATTCTTTAAGCGCGTCAATATTTATGAAAACTAATGTATTTGATTGTTATTATATAAAATAAAAGTTAAATCTATAAAATAACTAATAAAATAAACTGTTATTAAAATTACGCCGCTTTCACTTTATTTTTCGGACTTTTTGTTATAAAATTTTGAAGCGATTTGGTTTGGTCTTTTTAAAAACCAATGTTTTTCTGGTCTAGAGATTTTTTCCCTTAAACCGCTAACTCTTCTGGCCATAGCCGGAAATCTTAAGCCCGCCTTTTAAAGCTATCTTTTAAATTACCACTATAATTTTCCTTATTTGAAAGGATATTTATGTTTATAAAGAAAATATTAACTATTTCCTTCTTTAGCCTCCTGGTTTTCGGCGGGGCTACCCGCGCCCAAGCCCAGGAAATCGCCCCGGAAAAAGGTATCTATGACGTCACCCTGGCCGATTTAAACGCTGAAGGCCCGCTCACCGCCCGGGACATTGACGTTTACCTCAAGTACCTTTATTTGACCCGGGGCCATGAGGCTCGTAAAAACCCCGAGGCCACTAGCGACCCCGAGGGCCGCAAAATACTGGAGTTCGCTAAGGATAATGGCCTTAGTATCGTCCGACTCCGCTATATCTTGGAAAAAGTGCCCTTTGGCTCCATGGTGGCGGTCAAACCCGATCCCGAGTCCGCCCCCACCCCACCGGTCCCCTACTTAAAGCTGTCAACGGAGGAGATCAAAGTTTTAACGGACAATCTAAATAGAATCCTCGAAGCTTACGAGGCCTTAAAGTAAAGGGTTTTTGGCCCGAATGGGCCCTAGGCGGAAAAGCTTCCCCCGGGATGAGGCGGCCATCTTGGCTTCTTGGTCCCGGTTTTTTTGGGGGAGTTAAACTTTTAGCTATTGACAATAAGGCTTTTATAAACACGTTAATAAACTAAATAGGTCATAAATAGGGTAAATTAAGGCTAGCGAGAACGGCGAGTGGCCCGGCTAAACATTTTTGTTTGACGATCTCTTCTTACCGTTTTAAAATAGCGAAAAATCGATACCCCCTATTCCCTACCAGGAAGCTTACGACCTATGGCTGATAAAACAATCGTGACTTTAGGCGACAGCCTAACCGAATGGAACCAATGGTACGCTCTGGACCCAAATAGCCGGGTGATTAACTTAGGTCTTTCCGGCGACACGGCCATGGGCGTGTATTATCGCTTAAACCTCGTGGCCCGCCAGAAACCGGATCTGGTCTTCCTCCAGGTGGGGATTAACGATCTGGCCCAAGGCCGGGAGCCCTCGGAGCTAGTGCAGATCCACCGGCGTTTATGGGGAGCCATAACCGCCCGGATCCCCGGGGTGAAGTTAGTGGTTTTGTCCCTCGCGCCCGTCAGGAAAGCCAAATTCGCCTGGATCATCGAAACCTTAACCAACCAAAGAGTCCGCCGAGCCAACGCTCTTCTGGCCCCAGCGGCCCAATCCGCTGGACTGGACTATATTGACCTTTATTCGGTCATGGCCGAGGCGGATGGCGAGTTACCGGACGGTTACACCGACGATGGCGTTCACTTAACCCCGGCGGCTTACAAGGTTTGGCTAAAGGAGCTTGTGACCTACTTAAGCCAAATCGCCTTTAGCCCCCCAGCCCCAACTGAGAGCGCTAATCCCCCCCAATAGTTAAGGCCCCTAAAAAGTTTCGCCCGTTTAAGAATCCTTAAACGGGCGAAAGACCATCGGGGTAACTTCTGGAGTCGATCCGCCAAAAAACAACCCCAAAAACCGCTCGAAAATCCCCTTCTAGACGTCTTTTAAGCCCAAGGTTGTATATTATATAAGGGCCAGAGCGAGAAGCTAACCTTGCGGCCAAAAACCCCAAGTAAAAAAACTTCGCCCTCACTTACCCAGCGGCATAATACAAATGGGCGTGTCATTAGCCGGAAGTTTCAAGACTTCCTGAATGGCCGGGACATTCATGCCGACCATATACCGGGCCTTAAGGCCCAAGGAGGCGGCGGCTAAATAAACGTCCTGGGTCATGGCCCCGGCTAAAACATTGGCGAAGCCGATCTGGGCCGTTGGGTCGCTAAAGCTCTTTAAGGCTTCGCCATTAGCGACCACGATCAGGACGTAAGAGGCTTGGCTGACAAAACCTTGCTTGGCCACCTTAGCTTTTACGTCTTCTTTACCGATCTCTTTTAAGCTGTGGTCCTTCCAGTCGTACAGCCAAATCCCTAAGGTTCCGGCGACGTAAATTTCGCAATACGGGGCGGCCCCCATGGCCATGGGCACGGTCCAACCCTTGGGTTCCCGATTAAGGCCACTGGCCGCCCAGAGGACGGTGGAAAGCTCCTCTAGGGACAGCTCAGTTCCGTTAAAATCGCTGGAAAGAGCGGAAGAGCGTTTTTTTAAAGCCTCAAAAACCCCCATCCCCCCTTCAGTGGTGGGCGGCGGGAGTTTGATGTCCGCTAAAGCCAATGAGGCGGTGAAACTAAACGCGACTAAAAATAGACTAATGTTCCGTAAAACTTTCATAAGGCCACCTAACTTGACAGATAGATTGTTGGCGTAAGGCTTTCGCCCTTAGAAGGCCTCGCTCTTAACCCCGAAACGGCTAAGTGAAAAGCTCGAAGGGCGTAAATTTAGGCCGAAAAAATCGCTCTTCCCCTAAACCCTAAGGTTAAGTCTGGCTATAGATCAATGACGAGAGTATACTATAGGGATAAAAGACGATCAAGATATTCAAAACCGCGTCAATCTCACTACTTTCCGCGACTAAAATGGGCCGCTATTTAGCGCGAAACGGTTGATATTGACCGCCCCAAGGCCTTAACGGCGGGTATTGCGAAAAGTCGCGAAATAGTGGCCCATCCGGGTCGTAAATTGGCGTTTTTTAGTCCATTGCCCCCCTAGCGAAACTAAAGAAAAGCGTCTTTAGGCCATAATAAAGGCCCACTATACGGAAAATTGAAATATGGCTAATGAACAGAAAAAGAGACCTGATTGGTTATATTTAATTATTTTACTTATCGCTTTTTATTTTTCTTTAATGATTGTTAAAAACATTTTTGGTTTAGGAGGTTTTGTGGGTTATTGTATCGCTGGGGCCCTGGCCGCGATCGTGGCCAGTCGGTTTAAAAAATAATTTCGTCCAATTTTATGGCGCCACCAATTTTATGACGCGATGAGCCCTCCTATAGGCTCAGCGATTTTCATCGCTTGTTTCTTTATTATAACCACTATTATTATTCATTATGCCGTTAAAGATAGCGTTATTGGTTAGATTAAAGTTTTTATGATAATATCAGTAACCATTATTGCTCTAAACAAGAAATCATAATAAATATTTCTGTTTATTAATTTTTTTCACTACCAAATTAAATAAAAAATCTATTTTTAATATTACAGCATATAACGCTAAAATATTAATCTAAAATTATAACAAAGACCCAAAATCAAACTTGACGGCCTTGACTTGACTAAAAGGCGGCGAAAACTAGCCGACCTAAGACCCTAGGATTTAGCTAAGCCCCTCGGTCTGGCTAGCGCCTAGCCCTAACCTAGCCCTAACCTAGATAGTAACTTGAATTTTTTAAATGAATGGTTTACAAAATAGAAAAGCGTGGCCTATTTAGGGACGTCATGATCGCCTTGGCGTAACCGTTCACCCGCCGCTTTTTTTTGGGTCTTGGTAAGACGGCCTTGGCGCCTTAAAGCGCCAACCTTTGGTCGGCCTTTTTCTCGCCCCAGACTTAATATCTGGCCAACCCCACCCCTTTAAGAATCGCTTAAAACGGGTCTTCTAAGCTCTTTTTTTGACGTTTTTGGCGATCGCCCATAACGCGCTCTTTATCGTTAAGCTTAGGCGCCTTAAAGGTTTTAGCGTTTCCAAAGCGCTTTAAAAAGGCCAATGGGGGGTTTTTCACTAAATAGCCAGCGACCTGACGGGTTAACCGTTATTTTCTTAGGCGTAAACATTCTATTTTTTTCATTTTTTCACAACATTATTTACATATAATTTTGTATATTGGAGGACCTATGGAGTCTTTTCAGAGGGATTTTCTGGATGTTATCAACAAGAAATACGCGTCGATTTTTGGACGGGCTCGGCGGCGGGAATTTTGGATGTTCGTTGTTTGGCACGCTTTGGCCTCTATGGCCTTATTCGCTCTCATAGCTTTAAGCTATGTCATTAGCCACACTTTAGCCGTTTTGTTTTTGGTTTTAGGGGCTCTAGCCTCTTTAGCCCTCATTGTCCCAGAAGTTTGCTTGGGCGTCCGGCGGTTGCATGACATCGGTCTTTCCGGCTTATTCATGTTACTCCACTTGGTTCCTGGGGGCTCTCTAGCCCTTTTCATCATGTTTATTATTGACACTCAACCGGAGGATAACCGCTTCGGCCCCAACCCCAAAGCCCAGTGATTTTGGGGCTAAGGGATTTGTGACCTGGTTGGTTTTCTAGCCAGGTCTTTTTTCGATGATCGATTATTATAAACCTTGATTCTTTTTTAAATTTACACTATCATACTTAATTAATCAGCGTTCAATTACTGTTCTTGTTTTTGTAATATTCTTGTTAGATATTATAAAAACGCGTTCAAGGATTTTGTCGGCCTTAAGGGGGAGAAAGTTTCCATGGCTTTGATTGATGTGGTGAAATATAGTGGGCCATCCAGCGTTTTGGCGTGGAAGTTTCCCAACTCCGAATTAAGCACTTGGACCCAACTCATCGTAAACGAGTCCCAAGAGGCGGTCTTTTTTAAGGGCGGTCAACTTTTAGACGTCTTAGGCCCCGGCTCCCACACGCTAGACTCCAAAAACTTGCCGCTTTTAACCGCCCTTTTGAAGATCCCCTTTGGCGGCCAATCCCCCTTCGCGGCGGAGGTCTGGTTCGTCAATAAGGCCCACTCTTTGGATATCAAGTGGGGCACGCCTTCCCCGATCCAGTTGCAAGACCCAAAATTCGGGATCATCGTCCCGGTTCGCTCTTTCGGGCAATTCGGGATCACGGTGAACAACTCCCAAAAGTTTTTGGTTAAGCTGGTGGGGACAACCCCGGTCTTTGACCAGGAGTCCATGACGCGGTTCTTTCGCGGCCTTTACCTCACGAAGGTTAAAGATCTGGTGGCCTCCTATCTAATCACCAAAAAGATTAGCGTTCTGGAGATCAGCGCCCACCTGAGCGAGCTCTCCGATCACATGAAGGAGTTGGTCCAGCCCACCTTAGAGGAATATGGGATCAATCTTCTGAACTTTTACGTTAACGACGTCAATTTCCCGGACAATGACCCGGCCATAGTCAAACTAAAGGAAGCTTTAGCCGAAAGGGCCAAGATGGACATCATCGGCTATGACTACCGGCAAGAGCGGACCTTTAACGCTTTGGAGGGCGCGGCCAAAAACCCCGCTAATGGGCTAATGACCGGGGCCATGGGTTTGGGGCTTGGCCTTGAGGCCGGTCGGGCCTTAGGCGGGCAATTGGGGGGTTTAGCCGACGTTTTAAAAGCCCCCACCGCCGCCCCGGCCAATAAGCTCAAATGCCCCAAGTGCGGGGTTGAGGTCAATGACACCCAAAAGTTTTGCTTTAACTGCGGGGCCCCTTTAGGCGCCCCCAAGATGGTCAAGTGCGACAAGTGCGGGGCCCTGTACTCCACGAACTCCAAGTTCTGCCCCCAGTGCGGCGATCCCTATAACCCTTGCCCCAACTGCGGGGCGGATCTGCCGGTCGGGGCCACCCAGTGCTCCGTTTGCGGACAGTCTTTTCCCGAGCCTTGCCCCCTTTGCGGTCAACCTTTGCCCAACCCCAAGGCCAAGTTCTGCCCCAATTGCGGTGGGGCTTTAGCCAAAAAGTGCCCCCAGTGCCAGATGGAGCTGCCGTTATCCACTAAGTTTTGCCCTAACTGCGGTCAAAAAGTCTAAGCGTCCTTAAACCCTAGGGGGAGAATGGTATGGCCGAGCCGAACCGCCTTAAAACAGTTTTCATTATTGGGGCCATCGCGGTTTTTGTGGCCTGCGTGGCCTTCTGGGCCGCGGTGGCTTCCCCTTCGACCACCCAGGCGGTGGCTTTTATCTTCTTTCTCATCGCCTTAATCGTGGCCACCTTTTCTTTGTGCGTGGTGGAGGGGAATCTCATTGGCTCCAACTCCAAGCAATTTAGGCTCGGGACCTACTCGGCCACCGGGTTTTACCTTTTAGCTAGCTCAGTTACGGCCCTTTTTTACATTTTGTTCGCCCCAGAAAAGTTTGGCTTTCTCATCGCCTTGGAAGTGGCTTTTATTGGGGGTTTCGTGGCCTTAGAGCTCATTTTTCTCGCGGCCGGTCGGAAAAGCCGCCAAGATGACGCTCAAGCGGGGTTAAGGCGCGAGGGGCTAAACGATTTAGGGGCTCGGCTCGGGGCCATTTTGGAGCGATTTCCGAATTCCCCGGAACGAGAAAAGCTCGCCCGTTTAATTGAGGACATCCGCTTTTTTAACCCCGGGGCTAATGTGGGCGAGGACGCCGATATCTCGGAAAAGATCGACGCTCTGGATAAAGCCGCCCCAGAAGGCTTAAGCGAGCCCTCAGCCGCGGCCATAAGCGCCATTAACGATCTGGTTAACCTCGCTAAAAGGCGCTCTTTAGCCAGTCAAGCCGCCAAAAGGGGCGGTTTTTAGGTTTTAGACAAAAAAGTTTTTTTAAACGAAAGAGCCCACGATTTTTTTAGCTGGTGACTAAGTCCAGGGGGGATCCCACCGATGGAACCGATAACCCATTTAAAATGCCGAGGCTGCGGAGCGGACATTGAGGTTACACCTGGCCAAAAATCGGTGGAGTGCCCCTACTGCGGCACGGTCAACTCTTTGTTCGCGGAGGAGCCTTGCGGCCTTTTAGAGCCAGAATTGGTCTTACCGGCGGCCGTCAACAAAACCCAGTTCCATGACTTTGTCCATGAGACCATGATCAAAGATGAGCTGGCCCCGGACGACATCTTGGACGTCAGTCAGATAGAGAGCGAGACCATCGCTTATTACCCTTGCTATATCGCCAAAGGCTCCTTTCGGGCCAACTGGACGGCCTCCTTTGGCTATGACCGACAAGAGCCCTACACGGCTTTTGAGACCCAGACCTATAACGGGCGGCGGCGGCAAGTCCAGGTGACCCGTTACCGGACCGTGACCGATTGGCGGCCGCAAAGCGGCGTGGCCTCGGGGTCCTATCTGGTGGCGGTCTATGGGAGTGACGATCTGCCCCCAGAGGTGGCCGCCTTAATAAGCCGACTTAATCTGGGCGCCACGACCTCCTTTCAGCCTGGCTTTGTGGCGGGCTATGATTTAAGCCCGGTGACCAAAGAGCCTAAAGAGGCTCAGGTGGCGGCCGCCCCTTTAATCGACGCGGTAGTCGAGCGAGCCGTCTATAGCCACGCCCAAGGCGATCGCCAAAGGGACTGGAACTGGAATAGCGACCTTAAAAGCGAGTATTTTAAGCCCGCTTTGGCCCCCCTAGCCCACGCGGTCTTTACCTATAAGGGGAAGACCTATAACATCTGGTCCGATGGTTTGGATTTGTCGTTGATCCATAAGGACAACCTCCCCAAAGACACGGCCCGGTCCCAGGCCATCACTTATGGTTATATCCCCTTTTGCCTGGCCCTTATGGCGGTGGGAATCGCCGCCTTTTTAGTGAAAGACGTTTTTTTAATAACGCCCATCGTCATTGGCTTAGTGGGTTCTTTACTCTTTGGGGTCATCCGAAATAGCTCCATCTCGCGCTATTCCGTTAAAACCCGCAAAGCCTCTTTAGCCCGCAAAAAACTGGAGGAAGGCGGGGGCGGGCCAGACCAAATGAGCGAAGAGGAAAGAGAAACCCTGTACAAAGCCTCCCTCGCCCCGTCCAAGCCTTTTTTGGCTAACACGGATTTAGATAAGCTCCTCTTGCCCCTGGTCGCGGTCATGGCCTTTTTCGTCTGCGCCCTCGGGGTCTACGCCGATCGCTTAAGCCATATTAGCCCGTTTTCCTCTTTTTTATCGGGCGTGACCAAGTCCACTGAGTACTACGATTATCCGGCCCCAGACTATTCCCCGGAAAACTCCCCTAGCCCTAATCTTAGCCCGAGCCCTAATCTTAGCCCAAGCTCTAAGCGGAGTTCGCCCAGGCCGCGGGGGGAGTTTATGGACTACGCTGATTTAAACTGTCGAACCACGCCAGCTATCTTGTGTCAGACCCGAGGCGGGCAACCCGTTGAGGGTTTAGTGGGGGAAATATTAACCGCGGACAATGGCCAAAAATACCTGGCCAGTTTGGCCGAGTATAAGCATGGCTCACCCTACGCCATCGGGGTCAAGTTCTATTCCGATGGTCGTATCCTGGCCTTAGAGTCTTACGCCAACGGGACTTTGGACGGCCCGTTCATATCTTTCTACCCGAAAAGCGCGACCTTGGGGGGCGAGGGGATCAGCGAAGTTTTGTTTTACTCGCGCGGTCAATCGGAGGGCCTAGGCTTCTTTTTCGATGAGGCGGGGAACCTAAAGATGGTCATCGATTCTTTGGCCAATGGCCTTATTGAGGGGGAAGTTCAGGCTTTATACCCTGACGGGTCAACGCGCTACGTGGAAAGGTACGAAAACGACCAGCGTCAAGGCTCGCGGGAAAATTACGCCCCCGGGGAAAGAGACTCTGACTATCACTGGGTCAAAGACGCCGTCAGCGACACCGTCCAAAAGACCATGAAGGCCGCCCAACCTATCTTGCGCCAGTATGAAAGCCTTCAGCGCTAAAAGTTAGCCGCGAGCCGATCATCTAGCCTTCCCGTCATTTTAGCCCCCTAGCCCGGGACCTAACCTCCGCCGAGCCTTGAACCCTTAACAGTCGCGTATTTTGGCCAAAAAGGCCCTTTAAGACTAAAGGCTATCTCTTTTGGCCAGGGCTTAAAAAAACGCCCTAGAGGGGTTTTTCGGCCCCTTTAGGGCCTTATTAAAGATCGAGTTAGGCGACTCCTTGGAAGATCAAAGCCGTTAAAGAGCTGTTGGAGACAATGGAATGGGGCCCTAACCCGGCGGGGATGATGGTGGCCCCGCCGGGGCGTAAGCGTAAGGTCGGGGTGGCCCCGGAGGAGTTGATCCGGCCTTGGCCTTTGATGGGGCAGATTATGGCGAACTGACCGCCTTTAAAAGACTGAAAAGTCGATCGCAAAAGCTTAACCTCCAGCCCTTTTAGCTGGCCTAAAACCGCTAGCTCGCTGGTGGGGTCCGGGGGCTCTAAGACCGTCAAAGGCTCAGTGGTTAAATCAATGACCAGCCCGGGGGTGGGCTGATAGTCCCAGACATCGGGCTGGCGCTCCCAATCGTAAAGGGTCGCCAAATCTATCTTGGCCAGCCCGGCTTTAATGATCGTCAGCCCTGGCCCTTGGGCCTGGGGCGACCCCGCCGGGAAGATAAAGGCGTCCGAAGGCTCGGCCACCCGCCGGGCCAAGCGTTGGGGCCATTGGCTTTGCTTAGGATCAAGGCCAGCCCCGATCCAAGAGCTGGGCTCAGCCTCCAAAACATACCAGAACTCCGGGCCGGTTTTGACGCGAACTGGCCCGGGTTTATCGCCCGTCCGCTCCAGCCAGATGGTCCAAGGCAAAGGGGAACCCGTGGGCCTCGGGGGATCCATAAACTCCGCCCCCCAATTTCGCCCCACCTGATGGACGCCTTGACCGACCAAGGGGCCACTGGCCACCCGGGAAGTTAAGCCAAAATCCTTAATCGCTAAGAAGATTTCGCCCCAAGCCGCCTTGGAGCCAGGGTCATGGTAAATGGAAATCCGCCGGGCCCCCCAGGGTTTTTCGGCCAGGATGGGGGTTAAGCTTAAAGGATAGATCTGACTTTTTAACTCACCGAGCATAACGCTCCTATCTTTCGAAAAATCTGAAGATTAATAGGCCCTATGGCTAGTTATTGACTCAAAAATAGCGCTAACCTTAGAAAAAGTCCAACCCAAGCGCTCGCTTATTGGAGTTTAATACCCCCCTTTACCCCCCTAGCCAACCGCCGAACTATAGCGTAAACAAAACAATAAATATCAGAAAGATATCTAACAGTCTAAAAAACCGCTTTATTCCAAGGCCGGCTTTCTATTTTAAGACAATGGATCCTCTTGTTTTAACCGTCAGGATCTTTTATATTATTGTCAGTGGTATTTATTTTTTTAAGGCCGGATAAAGGAACTATTTTGCCTAATTTTGAGGTCCATACGCCGGTGGCCGCGGTCACCGCGGCGGTGGGTATCGCCGCGGGGGCCATCTTCTTTGATTGGGACCGAACCGACGCCTCTTTGGCTTTTATCGCCGCTTTGTCCGGTAGTTTAGTCCCCAATCTGGATCGAGTTGAGCCCAAACCCCGGCGTTTAGCCAGCTTTATCGTGGGTATTGGCTGCGCGGCCATGACCGTGGCTTACGTCACTGGTCAAGGCCGGTTTTTAAAGCGGCCTTGGCCAGCCGAGCATGTGGCTTTAGCGGCTTTGGGGGCCTTTTTCCTTTTCAATACGGTCTTTATGGAGATCATTAAAGGCCGAACCAAGCGGCGCGGTCTCTTTCATAGTTTGGCCACGCCCTTTTTGTACGGCGGGTTATGGAGTTGCTTCGCCGCTGGCCAAGGCGGGCGGACCATCATGGCGGTCTGGATTTTTTCCGTCTGGGGCGTTCTGTCCCACCTCATTTTAGACGCGGCCAAGGATTTTTCCTTTAACCCCCTCAAAATCGCCGCCGATGACCTGGCCGGGGCCACGCGGCTGTGGGTTCTGACCGCTTTAATCAATTTTCTGGCCTTTATCCGCTTTTTCACCTTTTAATAACCATTAAATTTATATAAACTTGGGCTTTAGTTAAGATTTTAGCTACAATGGCTAACTCTGGCTAAGGTCGCCCAAATTTCCCCCTGGGGCTCGAAAGCCTAACGCAAGAAAGGCGATTTAAGGAACCTCCCCTACGGGCTATCAGGGGCCCCCTAACGATCCTTAGGGCCAAAAAACTATAAATTTCAAGGGTTTAGTGGTTTTCCGGGCCTCGCTTTTATTTTCCGGGCCTAACGATTAAAATAGGATAATTTTATTCCAAAGACGGATGGGGCCTTTAGTCGCTGACCGCCTAGCCGCCCCCCTTTAGTCCGTTTTTCGCCCGGTAAGTTAGCTCGGTCTAACTAAAGGTTCAAGGATTAACCATTTAATGCGCCGCATCGCTCGTTATCGCCGCTCTAAGCCCCTTGGCTCGCCGCTTATAGGGTTATTGGCCGGAATTGTCTTTTGGGCCAGCTTAGCCGCTACGTCTCTGGCCCCCACGGCCCTAGCCCAAGGTCCGGTGGACGAGCGGCTAGCCCGGGACCAGGCCCTTTTAACTGAGCTCCAAAGACAGGGCTTTTTGTTCTTCTGGGAAGCCGCTGACCCAATTTCCGGGATGGCCTTTGAGGCCGATTTTGGCTGGGACGTCAAACCAGTGGCCGTGGGCGGGACGGGTTTTGGCGTGGCTTCCTTGGCGGTGGCCACGGAACGGGGTTGGATCACTAGAAATCAAGCCGTGTCTCGGCTCTTAAAGATCACCGGTTTTTTAAAGGCCTTTTCCCGGCCCGAGTGGCGCGGCGGGTTTCCCCATTGGATTAACAGCCAAGCCATGGAGCCCTTTGACTTTGAGAACGGTAGCGATGTCATTGACACGGTGGAGACGGCTTTACTCATCCAAGGGTTATTAATCGCCCGCCAGTACTTTAACGGCCCCGGGGTCGAAACCCTTTTGCGCCGCGAGATTACGGAAATCTGGGAAAATGTGGACTGGAACTTTTTCACCGATAACCAAGAGAGCGGTATTTTCTGGCACTGGTCGCCCAAAAGAGGCTACTTAGGGCTAAAGATTAAAGGTTACAACGAAGCCTTAATCGCCTACGTTTTAGCCGCCGCCTCGCCCACCCATCCCATTAGCCGAAAAACTTACCAGTTCTGGCTGACCGGCCCCAACTACCGGACCCGCCGGGTCTTTGGCTACCAGATCCAAGGCTCGCCCTATGGCGGGGGCCCATTATTTACGGCCCATTACTCCTTTGTCGGGCTCAACCCTTGGGAATTGGCTGACGAGAAGGTCCCGAGCGGCTATTACCTTAGGGGGGTCAACCAGACCTTGGCCAACCGGGAGTATTGCTTAAACTACGCCCCCCCGGCTTACCGCTACTCGGAACGGCTCTGGGGTCTTACGGCCAGCCAAACCATGAACGCTGGCTACGCGGCCATGTCCCCAACCGTGGACCAAGGGATTGTGGCCCCCACCGCCGCCTTGGCCTCCACGCCCTACACCCCCCATTACTCCATGGAGGTTCTGCAATACCTAAACGGGCGCTTAAAGGACAAAGTCTGGGGTTGGTTTGGGCCAAAGGACGCCATTAGCCTAAAGAACGATTGGGTCAGCCCCCATACTTTGGCCATTGACCAACTGCCCATTGTCCTTATGGTGGAAAACCATCGGACCGCCCTTTTGTGGAACCTTTTTATGAGCGATCCGGAAATCCAAAAGGGCTTAAAAGATTTAGGGTATTTTTCCCCAAAACTAAAACCGGGGTTTCCCGAGGCCGTGGTCACGGTCCATAAAGCTGGCCAGGGCTATAAGCCCGACGCCTATGAGATCCGCCGTCACCCGGATAAAGGGCGCTATCTAATCCCATTTTTTAGCCAGACGCCCGGGGCGACCCGTTTTGTTTTAAGCGATCCGGATTTACCCGAAGGCCCGGTCTTAGCCGACTGGACCGTCGAGGCCAAGAGCGGTCGGAACTTTTTGGCTCTCCCTGACCAACGGCCAGGGGATGGGCGCTTACTCCGCCTAACCATGACCGAGCCCAGTGGCCAGATCCATACCCTGCCTTTAAGGCTCCATTAATGACTTAATTTATGACCACCAAAGCTCCCCGCGAGACCGGCATTGAGCTGGGTCGGATCTACTGTTGTTTTTGCGTGATCCTGATCCACTTAAACTTTTTTATCCCGACCTATCCAGCCATTAGTTTAGCTTGGAGTCTCGCCAAATGCGCCTCCACGCCCGTTTTTTTTCTGATAGCCGGTTTTTTCTTCGCCCAGGATAAGCCCTTTTCTCTTTATATGAAGAGAATCTTGGCCCGAGTCTTTATCCCCTTAATGGTCATAATGGCCTTAATCGCCCAGTTAACCCCCTGGCTCTCCAGCCAAGGGTCTTTCGCCGATTGCTTTAAGGGCCCCAACCTGGAGAACCTCATCTTAGTGGGGCGGATCATTATCACCACTTGGCCCTACGACTATCTCCCGGATTACAACCCCTTTTTGTCCTTATGGTTTAGCTTCGCCCTTTTGCTTTGCTACCTGTGTATACCTATTTTAAAGATGGTTTGCGCCGAGACGCTGGAAGCTAAGCGGCTTAAAGGTTATCTAATTGGTTTGGGGGGGATTTTTTTCATTTTCCGGGTAACGATTTTATGCGCTTTTCCCGATAGCTTCACCGCCCAGAAGCTGGACTGGTGGATCGAGGAAAAACCTTTTTACTGGCTTTGGCTCATGCTCATTGGCCATGAACTGGCCATCCACTTTAAAAACCCGGAGTTTTGGCGAAAATGGCGGGGAAAATTACTCCCTTTAAGTCTTTTAACTTACCTCTTAGGCGGGTTAATCCTCTATCTTTTGACCATGGCTTATAACATCGCCCCGGATGGTTTAGTCGATCAACGCTACTTTGTCCGGGAGTTTGTCTTCTACTTTTTGGCTCAGCTGGGGATGTTCGTCTTTTTCTGCTCCCTAAAACCAGTTAGAGGTATTTTTGGCCAAATCATCCTCTTTGTCGCGGATAAAACTTTTTATATCTACATCATCCATGAGGCGGTTTACATTAAGCTTTTGGCCATAACTGGCCTCGATCTAACCATTTTAGCCAATTATCTTCTCTTCGCCGTTTTAACCTTCGCTTTAGCCTTAGTTTTAGGCTCCATGTTTAAGGCCATGGAGAAAACCATCGCTAAGGCCATTAAAAACCGCTTTAAAGCCCCGACCCTTAAACCCACGGCCATTAGTCAGACCTAATAGGCCCTACTCACTCGTAAAGGCCCCAGCGCCGCGCCTTGGCCCCGGCCAAGCGCCAGACGGCCCAATGGAGGGCCACTAACTCGGGGCCATGGTTTAACAAAGCCTTCTTTTCTTTGGGGCTTAAAGAGTCTGGCCCTTTGGCCAAAGCTTTAGCCGTTAACCTTTCTAGCCACTCTTTTTTGACCCCCAGTTTTCTTTTCCGCCCAGAGATGGCTAAATGGAGTTCCAAGGTCGCCGGCAAGACCACGGCCCGGGTAAAGCCTTTGGCGAAAGAAATGGGTAAAAGCGAGGCCGGTAAAGGGGCGTTTAAGCGCTCCTCTAACTCCTTGACCTCCAAGGGAGTTTGAGTTTCCGCGGGGGTGCGCAATAACCCCAGTTTTGCGGCCAAAGTCCCCAAAGAGACCCGGCTGGTTAAAACCGATAAGGGAATGGATAAAGCTAGGCCTAAAGCCACCGGCGATAACCAGAGAAAAAACCCGGGGCTGACCACATACATGGATAAACCCCAAACAATACCCAGTAAACTCCCGAACCAATGGAACTTAGTGGCCGCCCACCAGGTCAATCCACCTTGGCTATCGCGGTTCTGGGGGCTCCAGGTGACCTTAAAACCTAAAAAAGTGGTCACCACGAATAAACTGTGAAAGAGCATCCTAACTGGGGCCAAAAAGGTGGAGACCATAACTTCCAAAAAAATGGACAAAACTAACCGCCCTAAACCCCCAAAAGCTTTAGCTTGCCCTTTTACGGTCACGATGAGCCCAGCTAAAAACTTGGGGAAAAAGAGGAGTAAAGCCGTGCTGGAAAGTAAGGTCAAAGCCCAGGCGGGAAAGTACCTCGGCCAATCGGGAAAAAGACTAGGGCCTTCGGGAAAGTAGATGGGCGTGGCTAAAATGGAGCTTAAAGCCTCAGCGCTAGAGGCTAAGAGAAAGAAAAACCACAGTAAAGCTGAGCCATAGCTCATGATGCCATTAATGAACAAAGCTCGATGGGTTGGGAAAAAGCCCCGGGCGAAGACCAAGCGGCTATGCTGGAGGTTACCTTGGCACCAACGCCGATCCCGGATGAGCTCATCGACTAAGGTGGGCGGGCTCTGCTCAAAGGAGCCTTCTAAATCGTAAGCCAGCCAGACCCCATAACCGGCCCGGCGCATCAAAGCCGATTCCACAAAGTCATGGCTTAAAATGTCCCCGCTAAGGGGCGAGCGACCCGGAATGCGGGGCAGTTGGCAGTGGTTAATAAAGGGGTCCAGCCGGATGATGGCGTTATGGCCCCAGTACTGGGCCTCGCCTAATTGCCAAAAATGTAAGCCCGCGGCGAAGACTGGGCCGTAAAGGTGACCGGCGAACTGTTGCGTTTTGGCTAAGAGCGTCTGACTAAAGATGGCTTTGGGCGGGGACTGAACCACGCCAATATCGGGCCGGGCCTCCATCACTTTAACTAAGCGGATTAAGGAGTCGGCGGACATTAAACTATCCGCGTCAAAGATGATCATGTACCGATAATCCGCCCCCCAACGGCGACAAAAATCGGCGATATTGCCGCTTTTCCGCTTGAGGTTCATCTGGCGGTGGCGGTAGTAAAGGCCCGACCCTTGGGGGTCAGCTAGTTTCGTCCGGGTAAAAGCCTCTTCCTCAGCCACCCAGACGTCGGGGTCAGTGGAGTCGCTTAAGACAAAGACGTCAAAATGGCGGGCCGCCCCGGACCGGTCTAAAGAGTCCCGGACCGTTTTGACCCCGCTAAAGACCATCTGGGGGTCCTCGTTGTAGACCGGAAAAAGGATGGCCGTTTTAAAGTCGTCCGGCAGATCGGCGGTGGTTGGGATCCCCTTTAAGACCGCGAAGACGTCGCCCCCGCGAGCTAAAGCGTAAGCCCCGGCCAAGGAGCTCCAGAACCCCACGGAGATCCAGCCAAAGAGGATGGCGAACAAAGCGGTCATGACCGCGTTGAGCCAAGTGACCCCTTGGGCGGGCAAAAGGGAGTGGGTGATCCAAGCGGCGGCGATAGTGGGTAAGGCGATTAAGATTAAAAGGATGGCCCGCCTTAAACTACCGGCTTTTTTCCATTTTTCCGCGGGTCTCATAGGGCGATCATAACTCCAGGTCGTTAAAAAAATCGCCATTGGCCAGCTTATCGGTGATCATGGAGCGCCGGTTTAAGGGCGGAAAGCTTAAGGGCCAATTAGGATCAGCCGTTGGGGGGAGTAGGTCCCGCATTAAGGTCACGGCCTCGGCTAGATCTTTAGGGTTTTGGTCCAGAACCAGTTGGGCCAGACTTAAGCTCGCGGTCGGGGAAAACCCGCGAACCGCTAAATACAAAAGAACCCGACGACTAACCGCGTGGCCGTTAATAGGGCTTTGGTCATTGGTGGAAGTCATAAATAAACGTCTCAGTGATGGGGTCGGGTAAGTTTTCCCCGCGAACTAAACGCGCCCTTAGCCGAGGGGAGCGCCAGTTTTCCACGCGACCGGTTAAAATGGCGTCCATCATCCCCCCACCTAAAGGCGAGCGCACCTTAAACCGTAAGCGCCAGCCGCCGGTGACCGGGTTTTTAAAAAGCCTTTTTTCTAGAACCGGAAAGTCGCCCTCAGTCTCCACTTGGCTCGCCAAACCCGTTTCCCCGGATAGAGCGTTTAAGGCCTCGCCCTCAAAGTCCACGTAAAACTCAGCGTGTTCGGGATCGCTACGGGTTAAAAGGCGGTTAGCCACCACCTGGCCTAAGGTGTGGGGAATAACCCCTGGGGCGGTCCAGAAGACCTGGTAATCGTACCTTAGCTCTCTGGCCCCATTCTGGGAGCTCATGTCCCGCACCCAGAAGGCTTGGATGTTTTCGTGGATCTCCTTGGAGCTGGGGATCTCCAAAAGCTCCAAGTGCCCCGAGCCAAACCCATCCCCCGGCTCCACGTAGACCGAGGCTCGCCTTTCATAACGGGCCCCAATATCCTGGTAATGGTCAAAGAGATTATCTTTTTGAATGAGCCCGTAGCCAATGATGGGCGTGTCCCGAAAGTCGGTCACCAGTAAGCGGCGCGGGTTGTTTAAGGGCCGATGGAAAAAGGTTTTAAGATCCGTCGCGTACAGTAAAGCGTCGCAACTGTGGACCTCGGGCCGCCAGTCGTAAGGGGAGCCGTTTTCTTTTTCCGAGTAGAGGTACATGCCGCTAACCGGGGCTAAACCCAGTTTCCGGGGCCAGGATTGGCCTTGGCGGGTGAAAAGAGTGGCGCTGACCTCTAAAACCGTGGAAGTGCCAGGTTTAACGACAAAGGTAAAGGCCCCGGTCAAGCTGGGGGCCTCCAAAAGGGCGTGAATGGTCATGGTCACGTCCATTGGGCCGGGTTTAACCAACCAGAACTGCCGAAAGTAGGGGTACTGCTCCCCTTCCGGGAGAGCGGGATCGATGATCAAGCCCTTGGAGGTCAACCCCAAGTCGGCGCGCCGAGCTAATGCTTGGAAGTTACTGGCCCCTTGGAAGACCAAGCCCTTTTCCTTAGCCTCGCCTTGGACCGGAAAATAGAGGCTAAAACCGGAAAAACCCAAACCCTCCTCAATGATCCGCAGTTGTAAAGAAGGATTGGGGTAATTAAAGAGGTGGGGTTTAAAGGGAAACTGGGAAACTCGGCCCTCCTCGACCAGGTTGATGACCACGGTCTGGTCGTAGACCGAGCCTGGATGCTCAAAGCCCACCGCGAACTTACCCTCATTAGCCCACAATAGAGCGTCTTCCTTAAAAATTATCTCCCGATGGTCCTCTTCTTTAATGTTATCCCGGATAAAGCGGATCTTAGCGGATTCTTGGGCCACAAAGGGTTTACTGGCCAAGACCTTGGCCAAACGCTCCACGCTCTCGCGATTAAAGACCTGAGCCGGCGGCTCGGGCGGGGTCTCGGGCGGAGTCTTAACGACTGGGTCGCTGGCCCCCGGCGGGTTGGCCGTGGCGTTGGCGGCCCCATTAACCGTCCCATTAACCGTCCCGTTAGTTGTCCCGTTAGCTGGCGGGGGAGCGGAGCCATTGGCTAAAGGCTCGCTAGTCGCGGTCGCCGGCGGTTGGACGGCTCCAGCCGCCATTTCCTGGGGTCCAGCCCCCAAAGCCTCGTTTCCGCCCCACCAACAAAAGACCCAACCGATTATCCACAAGCCATAAGCCAGATAACCGCGCGCGTTTTTAGCCATATATCCCTATTTCCGTAAGAGAGAACCCACCCTGGCGACAAAAACCGGCCCGTTTTTTTGGGAATTGGGCCGAGCTTTTCTGGGACATATTATTAGGCAAGCTAAGATTAAGGTCAAGCTAATTTCGTTAATCAGGAAAAGATCCAGAAGCCATGATCCGCTTTCATCAAATATAACGTCACGAATAGAAAAAGCGTGAAAAGAAGTCATATTAGGTTTTATTATTCGAATCATATGAGGGTCATTAGGTAACTATCAAAACCTATAAATGAAAAGCGAGAAACACCTTTAATAAAAAGGTCAAATTGAATCAAGGGCCCTTAAGGTTTTCGGGCCTAAAAGGCCTAACCCAAGACGTAAAAAAAGGGCCTCGATCCGAAGATCAAGGCCCCTTAAAGGAGGACAGGTCTAATGACTAGAAGTCAATGTTCTTGCCTTCGTAGATGTAACGGAACAGTCTCTCCATCTCGTCAACGCTGATGGGCCTGGGGTTAGAGCCGGTGCAGGCGTCTTCCAGAGCGCGCTCGGAGATCTGGCGGATCTTCGCGTCGAAATCGGCCTTGTCAACGCCGTTCTCTTTGAGGGTCTGCTTGATGTTCAGTTTGCCATTGAGGTCTTTGACGTAGTTGGCCAGCGCGTCGGACAGGTACTCGTCATTGGTGCCCTCGATCTTGATGTAACGGGCGATCGTGGCGAAACGGTTGGCGCTGACTTTGGCGTTGAACTGAATGACAAAGGGCAGATAGATGGCGTTGGCGAGGCCGTGCGGAATCTTCCAAACGGCGCCGGTCTTGTGGGCCATGGAGTGCACGATACCCAGAAGGGCGTTGGTGAAGGCGATACCAGCGAGGCACTGCGCATAGTGCATTTGCTCGCGGGAAGCCATATTGCCCTGATAGGACTTGACCAGGTGGGTGTTGATCATGTCAACAGCCGCCAGGGCGTTGCAATCAGAGAAGGGGGAATGCCAGCCAGCGACATAGGCCTCGATGGCGTGGGTTAAAGCGTCCATACCAGTGTGGGACACTAAGAGAGCCGGCATGCCCTTCGGGGGTTCCGGATCAACAATGGCCACATCGGGGGTCAAGGTGTAGTCGGCCAGAGGGTACTTAATAAGGGTCTTATAGTCGGTGACGACCGAGAAGGCGGTCACTTCCGTGGCGGTGCCGGAGGTCGAGGAGATGGCGCAGAATTTGGCCTTGGTGCGCAGGGTCGGCACGTTGAAAGGCTTGGCGACTTCCTCAAATTTGGAGTCCGGATACTCATAGAATATCCACATACACTTAGCGGCGTCGATGGGGGAACCACCGCCTAAGGCCACGATCCAATCCGGCCCGAAAGCCCTCATTTTTTCCGCGCCCTTCATGACAGTGTCAATGGAGGGATCGGGTTCGATGTTTTCAAAGGTCTCAACCTGGAAGCCAGCCTTTTTCAGGGTGTTGACTACCTTGTCGAGGATGCCTTGTTTTTTCATGGCGCTGCCGCCACAGCAAACTATGGCTTTGGAGCCCTTCAAAGTGGACAGACTGTCGATTGCGTCTGGGCCGAAATAAATGTCGCGCGGAATGGTAAAACGAGCCATTAGAGATGCCTCCTTAAGAGAAAAGCGGTTAGAGAATACGGCATATCGCCGTAGATAAATGTGGCCGTCCCCCCCCAAACCCTAACCACACATACACTCCAAGCCTTAGTGACTAAAAATAGTCAACATCGCAGGAAAGATAATGGCGATCTTTGGAACGGGCAATCAGCCGCCGCGTCTACGTTTTTAATTGTTATTTTATTGGGCTGTAAGAAGAGTATAATTTTGGCGGGGGATTTTGTCAAGATATATTTTTGCTAGAAAGCGAAAATTTATCAATTTTTTTTACATTAACTCTTGAGCAGTGTTTTATGTCTTACACGGCCAACTAAATAAGATTATCATAAAAAATTGTATTACGTTCAATTTTTACACTAATTGGGCAGTAAAAACTTTTTTCCACGAGTTTAAAGCCCCTCAAGGGAGCGAACCTATGAATAAATAATATTTCCTTTTAATTTACTATTTTTTAAACTATAATACTTAAAAACGCTAAAAATATAACGACTTATAAAAATGTATCAAGCAAATTAAATTTTTCCACTGACGGGAGGAACAATGGCTCATCAATCAACGCGGTAATTATTGAAAATATTTCAAAATAACGCAATACCCTCCCCCTGGCCTCATTCCCTATTCGCTTTTAAATACCTCAAAGAATTTTTTTTACGACCAAAATAAAATAGCCCGCTTTCGCTAAGAACGGTCCTAAGGCCACGCCTGGGCCGGTAAAGCTCAAATTCCGCTTAAGTCCTAGATCTAACTTTAAAGAACTAAGGCTCATTAATGGTCTAATCGCCTGGCCTAGTCTCTAGGCCAACCTAAAAACTCGCTATCTTAGGGGCCACATATTATTAAACGGTTAAACTCCCTTAAACTCTAACCATCTAGTAAGGGGCTTAAACCGCCACTAACAATAATATAGACCAAAACCTCATTTTAGGGCCTTAGGGCGAAAAACCGGCCCCAATGGCTAAACGGCTGGCTAAGCGTTCCTCCAACCTTAACTATAGATGGGGCGAAAGAACCCATATAGAAGTCCCTTTAGGCTTTCCGAAAACAACTTCCAAGCGCTAAGGCTTCGCCCTCCTCGCTTTAAGGCCAAACTTCTGAAGGCGACCACCAGGCGGCCATGACGGCTTAACTCCCACTGGCCTATTTTTTAGAGGCTTTAGATAACGTCTTATCATGTTTGTCAGTTTCATCTTTTCCACTTTAAGATTTTTAGGCGAAAATTAGAGACAATGCGGCTAAAGGCCTGGGCTAATAAGCGCTATAAATAAGGACTATCGCCTCCGCTTGATAAGATCTTCTTGGTTTTACGGGATTAGCCATTTTTAATGACCCGGGCGGAAAATGACTTTGGCGCCCTTTTACCCGCCTCTAACTTAAAAAGTATAGCGATTAAACAAATATTTTGACCGGGCCTTTGGCCCCAGAGCGGCGACCTAGAAAGGATCTAAAAATTATGACAATATTATTAAAAAATTTCTTATGTGTCTTTTTTATTAGTTTATTTATTATCTATACCGCGAACTACATTTTAGCGTCTGAACTAAACGATGAAATTATGGTTATTAAAAGTTCAGAGTTTTCCACTCAAGAAAGACCTGGGCTTAAAATTAAAAAGGGCGATCTTGTCTGGGCCTCTCCGGCGGTCTATCACTGGCCTTTAGCCCCACTAGCCCTTTCAGAGCAAGTTATAGGACAAAAGATCGCCCATAATGAAAATGGAATGGTTAAGCCCTCGGATCCGCTCTTAAAACTAACCAAAATCGCTCTAATCGCGGCTTTAACCGCCGGCGGCGATATGGGTCAGCTCAAGACCGCCCTAATTGAAGGCTTAGAGGCTGGTTTAACGATCAACGAAATTAAAGAGGTTCTTATCCACACCTCAGCCTACGCCGGTTTTCCCCGGGCCTTAAACGGTCTTAACGCCTTTATCGCGGTCCTGGACGAAAGGGAAAAGGCGGGGCTTAAAGACGAGTATGGGCCTTTGGCCTCCCCAGTGGTTATGGGTAAAAGCCGGTACGAGTATGGCCAGGACGTTCTAGCCAAACTCCGCGATCCAGCCTTTAAGCCTGGCCCAGCCGGTTCCCCTAAGCCTATTGGGCCCGTTCCCAGATATGAGACCTTCACGCCCATTATTGAAACGCTATTAAAGGAACACATTTTCGCCGACCTTTTCAGTCGGGATGTCTTGGATTATGAGAGCCGCGAAATCGCCACCGTTGGGGTCATTAGTAACCTTAAAGGCGCGAACGAGCAACTCCGGGCGCATATTGGTTTGGCCCTTAACCAAGGAGTCACCGCGGAACAGTTAAAAGACATCTTCCAAGAAATGGGTCCGCGCCTTGGTCAAGAACGCGCGGACAACGCTTTAGCGGTCTTGCGACAGGTAATGGAATCACCAAAAAATAATCCATAGTTAATAAATCATATTGGTAAATTAACTTAATGACTGATTTCTTATATAGGTGATAAAAATGATAAAAATAGCCGTATCTTTAGTGGCCCTATGGTCCTTAGTGACCTTCGCCGGTCAGGCCACGGCCACTGTCAACAACCCTTTTGGCTTGGTTTACGAGGGGGCCATTATCGCGAACATTAAAAATGAAGTTAACGTCCAGCCCGTGACCTATACGCTCAACGGCCTTAAAATCGCGGCCAATGTGTATACCCCCGCCGGGTACGCGTCCACCAAAAAATATCCCGCGGTGGTGGTGGCCCACCCTAATGGCGGGGTCAAAGAGCAGGTGGCCGGTTTGTACGCCCAGCGTCTGGCCGAGCTGGGCTATATCGCCATCGCGGCGGACGCCGCCTATCAAGGAGCCAGCCAAGGTTCGCCGCGAAATGTCGATAAACCATTTATTAGGACGGAAGACATTCGCGGCATGGCTGACTTTATTGAAACCTATCCTGGCGTTAACCCTGACCAACTGGGGGTCCTCGGAATTTGCGGCGGCGGCGGCTACGCTTTAAACGCCGCCAAGTCCGATAAGCGCTTTAAGGCCATCGCGACCTTAAGTATGTTCAATTCCGGCTTGGCGCGAAAAAACGGTTTTTTGAACGTCCAAGTGGACACTATCCAGGATCGGCTACAAGAAGCCACTTTAGCCCGGGTTAAAGAACGGACTGGGGAAATCGTCTATTCCGGCGATGTTGACTTTGAGGCCATAACGGAGGCCAAATTAAGTCAAATACCCACCGACCTTTACCGGGAAGGGCTAATCTACTATGGGAAAACCCACCGCCACCCCAACTCCACTTTTAAATACACAACCGAAAGCCTAATGGACTTAATGACCTGGGACGCCACGGACAACCTAGAGCTGATTAACGCCCCCTTACTTTTGATAGCTGGCGATAAAGCTGACTCACTCTATATGTCGGAAGAGGCTTTCCAAAAAGCCTCGGGGACCCAAGATAAAGAGCTTTTCCTAATACCCGGGGCCACCCATATCCAAACCTATTTCAAGCCTGAGTATGTTGAGCGAGCGGTTTTAAAGCTTAAGGAGTTCTTTGGGAAACATCTCTAAGACGCTTTTTACCAGGGGCCAAAGGCCTATTGAAGGCTTAGATTTAAACTGTCCCAACCGCCTCTCTCTCTTAGGGACCTTTGGAGATAGACGATGACAATAAGAAAATCACTTCTGATCCTCCTTTGGGTGGCTCTCTTTTCCGCCAGCGCCGCCGCCGCGCGAAACGGTCAAAAACAGCCACTTATGATTGAGGAACAGGGCAGCTTCGCCGTGGGGGGCGTGGTTCTGGAAACAGACGGCGTCTTTGACCCCCAAAAGCCCGCTGACCCAAAAGGCCAGACCTATCACGGCGATCACGCGTACGTTTTCTATCAAAAACCAGTCAGCGCCCGTAAATATCCTTTGATATTCTTACACGGGGCGGGCCAGTTCTCCAAAACCTGGGAAAGCTCCCCAGATGGCCGAGAAGGTTTTCAAAATATCTTCTTGCGGCGTAACTTTAGCGTATATCTGGTGGATCAACCCCGTCGCGGGGACGCTGGGCGAAGCGCGGTGGCCTCAAGCCTAACCCCCACGCCCGATGAGGCGATGTGGTTCACCCAATTTAGGGTGGGCGTATGGCCAAATTATTTTCCTGGAGTTCAATTCCCTCAAGATAAGGAGTCTTTAAACCAATTTTTTCGTCAAATGACACCTAATACTGGCCCATTTGATCTTGAGGTGATAGCCGATGCCCTCGCCGCCCTGTTCGCCAAAGCGGGTCCGGGGATTCTGGTCACTCACTCCCAAGGCGGCGGCCCAGGATGGCGGGCGGCCATGAAAAACCCCAACGTCAAAGCCATAGTCGCTTATGAGCCTGGCAGTAACTTCGCCTTCCCTCAGGGGCAAACGCCCGCTCCCATTACGAACAAGTACGCGACCTTACATCCAATCGCCGTTCCAGTTTCTGAGTTTCAAAAGTTGACTCAAATTCCAATTATCATTTACTATGGCGATAATATCCCCGAAACGCCCAGCGATATTCCCGCCCAAGATTACTGGCGGGCCTGTTTGGAAATGGCCACCAGATGGGCCACCGCTGTCAATAAGCTTGGCGGCGATGTGACCCTCGTCCATTTGCCCAAAGTCGGCTTTAAGGGTAATACCCACTTTCCGTTCTCTGACCTTAATAACCTGGAAA
Organism: Deltaproteobacteria bacterium; assembly: GCA_031273455.1. Lineage (GTDB taxonomy): Bacteria > Desulfobacterota > Desulfarculia > Adiutricales > Adiutricaceae > JAIROO01. The sequence continues at coordinate 25,598 of JAISRZ010000103.1, forward strand.
TAGCCGATCACTTGTCAGCTTGGCTGACGGAAAAGGGTTTAGACTAACCTATAAATTATAGTGACTCGCCAGAGGGCTAACCTTCGGCTATCATTCACTAACGCGATTGTTGACACAAATGGGAGTTAAAGATGAAAGTGACGCTGGTTAATGGTAGCCCCAACGCTGAGGGCTGCACCTTTACCGCCCTTAGCGAAGTGGCTAGCGCTCTTAACAAAGAGGGGCTAGAAACGGAAATATTCCAACTGGGGAAAAAACCGATAGCCGACTGTATAGCTTGCGGCCAGTGCCAGAAACTGGGCCGCTGCGCCATTAAGGACAAGGTCAATGACTTTCAAGAAATAGCCAAAGCCTCGGATGGCTTTATCTTCGGGTCCCCGGTCTACTACGCCTCAGCCTCCGGTTCCCTAACCTCCTTTTTGGATCGGCTCTTCTTTTCCTCGGCAAGGGAGGTCTTTTACCTTAAACCCGCGGCGGCCATAGTTTCCGCCCGGCGAGCCGGAACCACCGCCGCCTTTGATCAACTTAACAAGTACTTCACCATTAGTCAGATGCCCGTTATCTCCTCGACCTACTGGAACATGGTCCACGGCTTTACCCCAGCCGATGTCCGCCAAGACTTGGAAGGTCTCCAGATCATGCGGAACCTAGGTCGGAACATGGCTTGGTTTCTCCGCTGCAAAGAAGCTGGCCTTAAAGCTGGCGTGCCTTTCCCGGAAAAGGAAGAGCCGATTATGACCAACTTCATTAAATAAGGATATCCGCCCCCAGGACAGAGGCTAGGGCTATAAGGGTTAAGACGCGATCGGGCCGTGGCTGGCTTTTTAGGCGGGTTTTAAGCCCACCTAAAACCTTAGGGAGCGGTTAGGGAGCAATCGGCTAACGTGGGGGACCCTAAGATCATCGTGGTCCCCTTCCCTTCTAGGAAGACCCAGTCGCCTCTTTTTAGCTCGGAGAGTTCTGGAATAGCGGCGCTTGAGAAACTACACCGCACGCTGGGCGTCTCAAGGGAGCTCGCCTCCAGTCGGACCACCGCGTTATTTAAAAGAGGGTCTTTCGATATCTCTAAAACCCGGCCAGAGACCTTTAAGATCTGGCCTTTGTACTTACTGTCCGCCGCGGTCGCGTTAACGCTGTAGTCATTAAAAAGCTCCCGAGCGTCCACCTTCACCGCCGCTGGAGCGGTCGAAGTGACTTTCGTGGAGCTTATAGCGGCTGATTTAGCGGGGGTTAAAGAGTTCTCTGAAGGAAACGCGACGCGCCAGATGATTATCCCAAGGCTCAGAATAATGGCCCAACTAATGATTTCCGCGCAGACTTTGGTTTTTAAGCCAACCGGGGGCTTAGGGGTCTCCGGGGGCAAAGGCGGAGGCGAGGGCGGAGCGACTCGAATTATTTGGAACAGTTGAGGGTTAATCGGATAACCGCATTTAAGGCAAGTAAAGGCTCGCTCCGAAACCTCCGCCCCACATTCCGGGCATTTAATCAAAGCCATGGAGATGTTTCCTCACCAGCGCGCGGGAGCCTATGACAGCTAAGATATCCTTTTCGAGCGTACGCCTTAAAGCCCGTAAAAAGGGCTAATAATGGAGCTAAGTGGAAAAGGCCAATTTAGCTAAGGGCCGCCAGCTAAGTTGCGCGGCCAAGTGGGTGGTCTAGCTTTGTAGATTTTTTAAGACTTTTTTCGCCTCAAAACCGGTTAAAAATATCTCATTAAATAATTCCACCGATCTTTTAACGCCATCCACTTGGTAGCTAAGCGTAGCTGACAAGATTAACTCACTTAAATCTTTTGAGTAAAAAGCGGTAAATATCGTTTTAGAATTGTTATTTTTATTCGTAGTATTAAATAAATTAAACAATTTATCTATATTCAGAAACTCTTTATTCTTTATAGATGATTCAATATTATTTTTTAAATAAAATTCTTTGGTAAATATTTTACATTTCATCCATTGATTATTTTTTTCAGAATAATAATTTTTAGACAAAAATAAATTGCTTAACACAACTGTAATAACTATAATAACATAACTTATTATTACTTTAACAGCGATTAAAGTTCCAATGTCGGAGCCAAACATTATTGGCAAAAAGACATCGATAAAACGGAATACGGTTATGAAAATATCATAATTTACAGTAATACTCTTATAAGCCTCAAAATTAGTGCTTAATGTAAACAACAGACAAATAAAAACATAATAACCAAATGTTAGTCCTATTATTATCAAAATAATAGCGAGTTTTTTATTTCGGCAACGCGAAATTAGAACCGACCAATTAGTTATATAAGAGAATATTAGACCTACAACAAGAGCAATAAAAAACCATACTACTGATGTCACTTTATATTTTATATTTATTGTAATAAAAATATAAGATAATGGAAACGAAAGAAGTGTAAATAATATTAAAGAAAAGAGTGGTATAATAAAATAACTTCTTTTGGTTGTCAGACCTGATTCTTTATATAAATTATACATTGAGCTAAAACTTTACCACGGTTTATTAATCAAGCAGTCTTTTTGAGCGAAGAAGATAGTCTGACGTGGGCCCTTAGAAAATCACCCTAAGTTTGGGCTCTTGTAATAAGGGACCCAACGCCAGAGCCAGAGGGAAAAACGGGCTGGCCCTTCAGGTTGGAAATCCCAACCTAAGCCCCTTCCCCCTGGTTACCCAAACACGCCTTTAAGTCTTTAGACCTGGGCGAGTTTTCTAGACCTGACTAAACCAGTTAAGACCAACAAACCAGTTAGGCCAACGACCACGCTGATAATAGTGGTTGGCGGCGCCCCAAATATCAGACGACCGCGATCGTCCCCGCGGAAAAAGTCCAGAACGAACCTTATTAACCCGGCCCCTAACAGATAAAAGCCAGCCACTATTCCGGGGCGGCTTTTGGCGTAAGGAGTCTTTAGCCCGAAATACAGTAGGCCGCTTAATAACAAAAGGCTGACCGATTCCATCAACTGAGTCGGCCAGAGGGGCGTTTGGGCCGGGGCTAAAGAATTGTAGGGAAAAACGACCGCCAAAGGGTTCGAGGCTGAAGTCGCCTTGCCGTAACAACAACCGGCGAAAAAACAGCCTATCCGACCGATCCCTTGGCCAATGGCCAAAGAGGGCGCTAAGGCGTCAGCCGTGGCCCAGAACTTTAAGTTAAACCTGGCCAAAAAAAACGGGGCCACCAGAACCGCTAAAATCGGGCCCCCTTGGAACGTTAAGCCCCCGCGCCAAAAAGTCATAAAGTTAAACCAGGAACCCTGGCTAAAAAATCTCAAATTTAGTAAAATAAATAATATTCTTGAGCCAATCACTCCAAAAATCACCATGATAATTCCAAAATTCATGAGACTTTTGGGATTAATCTCTCGGATCCTCGCGGATCTTTTTAGTAATATTAAGGCTCCTATAATACCGAATGATATAAAGAGACCATAAAAACTAATTACTAAATGGTTGAATAAAATAATTCTTGGCAACATGAGTGTATCTAATTACTCAGCTTTTTTTCCATTTCCCGGACCGCCCACTCCTCAATCAGCTGACTTTCCTTTTCTTTGGAGTAGCTTTTCAGGGTTTTCGCGACCTCGTCCTTTTCTTCGGGGGTTAATTGGCTCCATTTATCCAAATACTCTTTTTTTACGGCGGGCTCTTCATCCCAGATAACATGGAGCCGCTCATGGGCCACCACCGACTTCATGGAGCGCTTGCTACCCGGGGCGACCCCTAAAATATGGCGGGCTTTACCGGTTGAGGAAAAATGTCCATCTTCATATTTCACAACATTATCTATTAAAAGATATAATAAAAACTCTAATTCTTCCCGCGAATACAATTCCAGCTTAGAATTATTGAGCCAATCGGTCACCTGGTCCAAGCCATAATGATAACCCTGGAGACCTTTTTCCAGTTTCTCAATTGTAATAGTTTTATCAATATCTTTAGTAAAAATGGCTAATTGATAAATTTGTCTAGCGAGAACTGAAGAGTTTTCATAATACAACTCATAAGTAACAGCTTTATAATTCCATTCGGATTTTATAAAGTCATTAATTTCCTCGTTGGCGAGACCAATAACTCGGTGGGGATACTTCTGGTTAGACGGCGGATTGACCTTAGTCTCAAATGTCTTCCAGATTTTATCAAGCTTATTCTGTAAAATATCACCGTCTTCAGGTATTATTTCAGCGGAACTATTTAACGTATTAAAACAAAATACTGAAAAAATAAGTATTATAGACGCGATTAATTGATTAATTTTTTTCATTTAAAGATATACTTTGTTAGCTATTTATATGATTATTGGTAAGTAAAATAAAATAAAAAATCACTATAATAACCAAACTTAAGTCAATAGCCGGGAAATCAGCTGGCGCGACAAATTTCCCGGCTATACGCTACGGAGAATCCTAAACTAGGAAAACAACCACAAAATTAGCCTAAAGTGCCAAGGTCGCTGACCAAATCTTTGGCGCTCATAGCTAAACCCTGAGCCACGGATAGAAGGTTAGTCACCGGCGAAAGCAATTTCTGAGCGATATTCTCAGGACCGCCACCACCGCCACCGGCGCAGGAACTTAAAGTGCCGGCCACAGCTCCCGGAGAAGTTAAGGACCCAACCTGGGAACGAATTTGATTTAAAAGGGAGGTAACCTCAGTCACCAGACCAGCCGCCTCTTGAACCAGCTTATTAGCCCGGGGGACCAAGTTCTTACGTAATTCAGCCTTATCTTGAGCCGACAATTCACCAGTCTCAACCGCTTCTTTAAAGTAAGCTCTCCTGGCCTTATCAAGTTCAGACTGACTGCTCTTAAAAGCGGAAATCTTATCCCCGTCAGCGCCGGAGATAACGACATCAATTGATGCGACCATGGCTTTGCCAGCGTCTAAAGCCAAATTAGCCCTAGTGGTGCATTTACCCTTGGCCCAGATATCAGAGTACTTCTGGCTGGTGGCCAAGAAATTATCTCCAGCCGACTTTAACTGGTTGGCCAACCCCGCGGCGACAGAACCACCGGCGGCCTGCTGGTTTTTAGCCTGGGCGACTAGCCCCCCAATAGTTTTTTCCTGACTGGCGAGTTGTTTTTTGACAGCCCTTTCCTGCGCCCAATCAACGGGAGGGGCGGGCTTAGAGGCAGTAGCCTTAGGCTCTTTAATAGAGTCAATAGAAAGCGAGACATTTTCCTCGCCGATTCCACCAGCGTTAGCCGCTGATTTGTTAGTCTGCGCCTCTAGTCCATCTAAAGCCCAGCCCACAGACGCAAGCAACAGCAGTAGCCCGATGACCCAGAAAGACTTGACGCATTTACCTAAATTTCGAAGAAAAACCATACTAACTCCTTGTCATTAGAGACCGAAAATATGTCCAGCGGCCCAATAAAATGGGTGCATTGGAACTGGAGAAACTTTGATCATTTTTACTTTAAGTTGAGGGTCTTTAATATAAGCAATTTGCGCGTTCCGCAAAGCTTCAGCGGGGGATTGACCTTTTGTATAATTCTCCATGAAGCTAGATAATATCATTGATGATGAAAGATCATCAACAAACCATAAATTACCATATACATTATTAAAATTTTTATTCATAAATGTATCAACTAAACAAACTTGATCTATACCAGGTTGCCAGTTAAATTTTTTCAATTCTTCAATTTCAGATTTATTAAATTTATCAATACCGTATTCTAAATAATTTTGTAATTTTGAATTATTAGTATTGTCTAAAGCGTCTACATCAGAATCTTCAAATGGTTGTACAACAAATTTGGTCTCAAATATTTGAGGTGAAAAGTCTACCGCGGAATTACAAGCTGATAGTACAGCTAAATCAGCGTTTTCAAAAATTTTATCATCTAAATTTAGAATATCTTTCAATAATAACATTCCATTATGTTCTACATCAGGATAGGACATATAAAGATAACTATTTAACAAAGAAGTATTAGTTAAATTATGTTCATCAAAAAAATCACTATATAAGCGTTGTTTTTTAGTAAGTTCTATTTTTTGATCTTTTTTTTCTTTAATAGCATAATACATTTTTAATGATTCACTATGCGGAACACCATGAGTCGCGAAATACATTACATTGAATTTATCTTTTTTAATATGACTAAGCCAAGTAGATTCTTTTGCGTCCGCTAATTTTAATAAAATAGAGTTACCAATATTTTGCTCATCCCAAACTTTTTTTACATTTTCACCTTCTTTTTCCGCGCCTTCTAAAGCCGGTTGATTAAGTGATTCATGTTTTGGGTTTGAGACAATAATAATATTTTGATTTTTTTTATTTAAAATTTTCTTTTTATCGTATTTAAAAAAACCAAATCGTGATAAAGTTATTTGTTTTTCTTCAATTAAATAAATTGGTGAGTTATCATCATTTTTACCAGCAATTAAAGCGGCAAATGGAACATAAGAAATTGATTTACTTGTTATAAAATAAATATTTTTTTTGTCTTTTATTAAATGTTGAATTGGTGTATATAATACTTTAGTTATAGCTTCTAATACTTTAATAACTTCGGCATACATAATGATTGATTGTTTATTCATAAATTGTTGTTTTTTAAATTTATTTTCTATTTGTACAAATCGACTCATATGTCCAAATTTTTCAATATTATCACTAATAAAATCAGATAAAATTAGTTGATATAATTTATTATGTGATATTTCAACTTGTACGAGATTAGTATCAGTTTTTGTAATTACTAAAATTTGTAAAAATTGGTCTAAAGGTATGTATTGAACAATAGCGGTGTTATCATCGATTAGAGATCTAATTTTTTCGATATTTAAAGTAACATCAGAGTCAAAAATTGGATCTTTATACTTATCTTTCCATTCACTCAAGTATTTTTCAAACTGAGCCGCGGTGACTTTCTCCACCTCGCTAGCGGCTTTTAAAGCCGCTTCAGTGGCCTTGCTGGATTTAGCGTTGGTCGAGGCTGACTTCGCTTGAACTACCGCGTCAGCCGCTTTTTGCTTTTCAGCTCCCAATTGCTCAATTTTTTCAAACAACGCTTTTTTGTTAGGTTCATCGTATTCTGGCTTACTTAATTGCATATTAGCTTTAAAAATTTCTTTTCTATATATTTCATCGTATTCCATTTGTTTTTTTAATAAAGATTCATCTTTAGTTTGATTATATAGTAATGCGCAAACTTCAATAGCGTTTACAAAAAGATCCTCTTTATCTTTTAAATAATTTTGAATCACTTCAGGATTATTATCTATAGTTTTTATTGAAAGAACTACTTTAATAGCTTGGGCGTATAATTCTTCAGCTTTAACAAATTCTCCTTGAGCTTTAGCCAGATCCGCCAAACCTTGCAGGGCTTTCCAGTGCGACTGGGCCAAAGAAAACTCAACCGCCAAGCGCTCCGCTTTTTTAAAGTATTCCTCACTTAAAGCCAGCGACTCCGCCTCCGTTGGGGGTTTAAACTCAGTGGATCTTGATTTTCCTGGCCCTGACGCGCTGACTTGGTTGTCATTAGGTTTAATTACTGGCGTCGCCCCTTCTTCGCCCTCTGGCTCATCCTCAGGCTCAAAAACCAGATCCCTCGTCGCGCTTTTTGGTAGAGCTAAAAGCTGATATATTAATCCTAATTGAGTGTAAACAATGGTTTTTTGATTAGGTAAGGCTTGCGCTTCGTAAATTTCTTTCGCCTGAAGCAATTGTTCCAAGGCTAAGGCGTAATCGCCGTTTTCTTTATCAATGGCCGCCATGCCCATTAAAACAGTGCCCACCCCTTCCAAAAATTGAACTTCTTGGTAAATCGCCAGAGCCTCCTGGTAATCCTTCATGGCTTCCTCAGGCAACCCACTCAGTCTTTTCATCAAAGCCAGGTTGTTTAAGGCGATGGCCTCATCGCGGCGATTACTGACCTCTTTGGCGATTTCATAGGCTTTTTCGAAGCTGGCGGTGGCCTTTTGCCAGTCGCCAACCGTTTTGTAGACCGCCCCGACATTGTTATAGTCAACGCCTTCATTCCGCCGCAATTTGAACTCTCTGGCCTTATCTTGAGCCAGGTTTAAAGTATCCAAAGCTTTAGAAAGTTGCCCCATTTCCCAGTAAATAATGCCTTTATTGCTTAAAGACTCAACAGTAGCCAGCGATCCCTTGACGGTTGACGCTTCTTTTGTGGCCGTGTCGAGGTTTTTTAAAGCCTCCGAGTAGCGGCCAAGGCTACCTTGAGCCAACCCTAAAGCGGTTAACAGAGTCGGCCTCTTTTCTTTGGGATATCCTTTACTAGCTAGAGCTTTGGTGTAGGCGTCAACGGCGGGGGCGTATAGTCCGAGGGCCCGGTACGCGTCACCTTGAGAGGCTAAGTAGATAGCCATATCTTCTGGGGAAATCTTGACTTTGGCGGCGATCAATCTAGCGATAGAGTCGGCCACAACTACATGATCGGATATTTTTTCGGCGCAAAATACAATTAATTTAGTAAATTTTTCTAAAACGTCAGGAGCGACCTTCCCCGGAAGCTCTAAAGCTTCCTCATATACCGAGATGGCGTCGTCAAAACGCTCCTGTTTGATTCGTATGACCCCTATATTGCCCAAAATTGTCCGAGCGTTGTCATAACGCTTGGCTTTTTTTAGAATTTCCACCGCCTGCGTAAACTCATTAGCCGCGGCGTCTAAATTACCGGCCTTAAAGTTTTCCTGGCCGTCTTGAAGATGAGTGTCCAGATCCTGACTCCATGACGGGTTAGAATGAAGAATTAAAAAAAGAGAGATAAGAGCTAATAACACCGATTTTTTCATCTTAATTCCTCAAACTACCCATCATGGAATGATAGATTTAGCTAAATAAGTTATAGATTATTTGTGGACTAACTCAAATTTGCTGATAAAAGGTTCACCAGCGGAGCCAGCTTGAGTTTTAACGGAAACTTCCTCTTCTTCCTCTTCCTCGAAAACTAGATCCCTCGTGGCCTTTTTTTGCTCATTAGCGTCTTCCAGAGAAGCTAGTTGATAGGCGTTGTCCTCAACTTTTCCAGACTTTTTCAAAGCCTCTTGCACGGCCTCGTCAAGTTCAGGAATTCTCTCGGGAGAAAAAACCACCAATAGAGTTTCAGTCCCTGGGGTGTCGTCAAAACGGAAAGAGCCTTTCATTGGCACCACGTTATTAACGTTCTTCTTAACAAAATTGTTTGAGCCAGAATCAGATGATGGAAAAAGGATAGAGTACTGGCCGGAGGACATCTTAGCCAGCCAATAGACATAGCCATCAACGTTGGTGGTAAAACGCAATTTGACTTTGTCGCCGGATTTGAACTCATGGTTCGCTGGCACAGAGTTAGTCTGGCCATCTTTGGTAGTCAAATCCAGAGTTGTCTTAAAGGAAATAACCTCAGGGTTTTCAATTCCAGACTTCGCGGCGGAATCGGCGATCTTGGTGTCTTCCTCATCCTCCTCCTCAAAAACCAGATCCCGGGTCGCGGCTGAAGACTGGTTCTCAAGAGCGAGAAAGGAAAAGATCGCTAAAAAAGCGAAAATAAAGCCGAAAATTAATGATCTAGATTTCATAAGTTAACTCCTTGCGCGAACTTTTCACCTTCAAAACAATAATAAAGGCGAAAAAATGATAGAAATAAAGCATTAAACTCTATTTAGTTGACTTGTTTGAATAGAAATCGAAAAGGGCCTTTAGGTCCGTTCCTTTTACTTCATTCTTTTCAGGTATTGGCTTATCCACCGTCTTTTCTTGGATGGTCACATCTCCAGAGGAAAGCAAAGTCCCGTCAGTTTTACTTAAAACAAAAGTGTAAACTCCAATAGCTGGCAAAGGAATATCAGCGATATATAGATTATTCCATTCAGCGTTTAGCATTATGGGTTCCCGGTGAAGTATTTCTTGAGCCCCATCGCTAGTAGGCTTATGGTAAATCGATATTAGTCCGTCAATCACTCCAAATGGTTTAGACTCCGCGCTCTGAAACAAGATGCTAACTACATTAGTGTCAAAACTGCTAGCCGGATTTATCGGTTTCCACTTGTCATCAATCCCTTGACAAAAGACAACTTTTCCAGCGGTGGTCTGGGCGGCCAGTGGGGCGCTAAAAACAACCAACAAAGCTAGAAGAGCAAAAACGAATGATTTCATCACCTAACCCCTGACATTTTTAAAAATATTATAAATATCTCCGCCATTACACTATAGTACAGTATTATTGCGGCGATATTTGCCTGTATCACCTATTTTTGCGAATTAAATATGCTCAAGTTCATAAATCGCCACAAATGGATCTTTTTCCTCGGTTACCTGGGTTTTGGTATTGACATCGCCATCGTCCTCTTCCTCAAAAACCAAATCCCTCGTTGTCCGTTTGTTTTCATGCGCGTCCACTAGGGAAGCCACTAATTCTGAGGCGCCCGCCTTATTGCCGCTATCCGCCATTTTGATCGCTTCTTCCAAAACATCGATCTTTTCCGGCGCTAGAATACAAACCACTACCTCAGTTCCCTTAGTGTCATCAAAACGCCAGGCCCCTTTGGATGGAACGGTATATTCGGTATTCTTCACAACAGCGTTGTTTTGCCCTGATTTGGAGTTAGGAAACAAAACTTGGTATTGTCCGCTGGTGCCTTTGCTTAGCCAGTAAACAAAGCCAGGTAGGTTTGAGGAAAATAGAAGTCTAACTTTATCGCCACTCTTGAAAGGCTCAGTCGGCAGAACCGTTGAGGTTTTCCCGTCTCTAGTCAGCTCCACGGTCGCTTTGACCGAAATCGCCTCGCCTTTAACATTGGAGGCGGTGGAGCCTTCAACCACCGGTCTACTGGCGTCCTCTTCCTCATCTTCTTCGTCAAAGACTAAATCCCTGGTTCGACTCTCATATTGTTGAGGAGGCTGATCGTTTTTAGCGTAATTCTTTTCGTCATTAGGCCGTTCTCTCCGCCGCTCTCCTCGGTCATTAGAGTTATCGTAATCGCGGTCGCGGTCGCGGTCACGGTCACGGTTACGGTCTCTAGACGCGTAATTGTTGGCCACATTGACTTTTTCCGGCACAGACACCGTGACGTCAACATTGGCCTGGCCACCGCCGAACCTTTGAGCGGCTGGGCCTTCGTTGTACCGGGCGAAAGCTCTTTCATAGCTTTGGCGCATGTGGACTCCGGCGTAATTGTCCCAAACTACATATGAATTATATCTAGTTAATTTACGTCTTGTAAATATTTGTTTATATCCACTGGTCCAAACTATGGTAATATTCCAATATGATTGGTCACCATAATAATTTGGACCAATATAAATCCGTGTTTGAGGATCTAACTCTGTTTGAAGTAAATTCTCACTTGAGTAGTCAGGATACGCCGAAGGGGCTATGTAAACTTCAGCTATTTCATAGTCAGTTAAATTCGTAAGCATGAAATTTAGCCGTCCTTGCGCTAAAATTTCATCGGCGCTAAGTACCAATAAGGCTCCAAACAGGACTAATGAAAATACTATCTTACGCATAATCGCTCCTTGAATCGCCTTCAGACCCGGCGATATTACCTTTTAAGCGCGCCCTCTAAATCCTTCGAAAATTGATATCTAATTACTTAAATATAATATTATTACATTAATATATTATTTTAATATTGATAAACATTAAGTATAATCAATGAATCCTTTATTTTACGACAAATTTAAATTTTAATATTTATTTATCAATTATAAACATAATTATCTTTATATTTATATACTTTCCAACGGTGAAACGATTTAAAATGTTCTCATCCTAACCTTGACCCGCTGAAATAGTCGGTCTTCTAAAGGCGCGACTCTGTTAAGCCCAACTCTGTTAAGCCCACCCTCGCCTTAACCAGGTCAGCCTTCCCTAACTCTGGAAGCCACCTAAGTCTTTCTTAGGCCCTTAAACTGTCCCTTTCATCCCGCGCTCCGGCCAAACAACTTAGCTTTGACGACCTGACCACAACTTTTCCCTTACCGACCTCAAGAGTCATCCTTCCCCAAAAGGCCCAGACGACATGGGCCAAACAGTTTATTAATCTTCCAGGGGGAGAGAATAAATGAAGCGAGGGTTGGTCTAACGACGCGATGTTTGAACTTGGCTGGATCAAGAGCGACAAATGAAAAAGCCAGGCTGAAATAATTCTTTAGCCTAGCTCCAATATTACCTAAAAATGTATATAAATGTAGATTTGTTTTATCTAAAAGAGGTAATGAAAGGGATAAGAGAGAGAGAGAGAGAGAGAGAGAGAGAGAGAGAGAGAGAGAGAGCAAGAATCGTGCCAACTAATACCGAATACAGGCTAATTGGCCCTTTATCCAATAAAAAGTTGATACGATGGCTTTCTACAAGCGTATTTTGAAACGGATAAAACAAATGTTTCACCTTAAGGCTCTCTCAATATAATAAATGACTAATTTTCGTTTATACGAAAACCCAAAACAGATTGGACAGAAATTTGTTTTCAATTTAGCGCTCACCAGATTCGCTGTCAACTATATTTTTTGTGTTTTTTTCCGGCTTCACCCCCAAGCCTTTGAGTCTGGTTAGAATTCTCACAACGTGAACCATTTTTTCCCCTCACTCTCCAGTTAGATAAGCCCCCCGCTTCATCTTTGAGACCCTCTTTGGCGCGTTAATTTCTAACCGACTAGCCTCAAGGTTACTGGACGGGGGTTTTTCGGGAGGATTTTTCCTTAAAAGGGGCTTTGGGGGGGATTTTAATGATAGTTATCCGACTGTGGCTCAAATACGGCGTAATTTAATTGGGTAACTTTAGGATAAACGTAGCTCTGGCCATAATAGGGGCGTTTTAAGCTTGGGGCGCGACACCGCTTATCTATAGCGTATTGATAATAATTCCCGCGCCGCCACCTCGCTCCCCAAGACCTCGCCAAGGCTGACGGTGAAGCCTAGAGCTCTACCGCCTGACCCTTTAAACTAACGGCGTTAGCGATTGGGGCGATGGCTAGCTTAGGCTTACACTGAATGTAAGCCCACGGTCACCTGAAACTCTTCCGCGTTGCTCTGGTCATATTCGGCCAGACGCTTAATGGCCTGAAAGTGACCGTTTTCCGCGGCCGCTTTTAGCCAACTTAAGGATAGGGCCGCGCTCTTTAAGACGCCTAAGCCGTACTCATAGGCCAAGTGGAGTTGGAACTGGGCCTCATGGTTGCCCCGCTCGGCGGCCTTTAACCACCAGGATACGGCCTGGCCCAAGTCTAAAGGCGCGCCTTGGCCGCGCTCATAGGCTAAACCAATTCGGTATTGGGCTTCAGCGTAGCCTTTTTCCGCGGCTTTAAGCCACCATTTTAAGGCCCTTGGATAGTCCACCGGAACCCCTTCGCCGTGGGCGTAAGCGTTGCCAATTTCCAGCATAGCCACCAAATCGCCGTTTTTAGCGGCTTTATGAAGACGATCCAGTTCGTGTTCTTTTTTGTGACTACTATTCATCTAAATTACCTCGCAAGTTGGCCGTCTATTGAGATTAAATTAACAACTATTTAGATTCTTCACTAATCATATAAGTCTGACTTTAAAGACTTAAGCCCTAAAACTTCCGGTGGGAAATTTTTTGGGTTTTCGCGGTCAACCGAACTTAAAACCCCTGGTCCAAAACAGCGTTTATTGAAATTGAATCTCATTTTCATTATGAATATAGACCCCGACCCTTCCTTTGTCAAGAGGCCAAGGAAAATATTTTAGACCTATATTTGCGGTAGCGAAATAAAGTTTTAAGAAGTGTAATAGCGAAAAATGTTTTTATTAGACTCTTTTTAGTTTAATAGTCAATTATCGATAACATTAAATGATTTAATTGAATTATATTTAAAAGATCAATGGTCCCAGATAGACCGTAAGACTGTTCTGACGTCTGCTCAAGGAAGAGCTAAAGTTTTGGCGGTTTGAGGGTTTAAAGGCGCTCTGGTCGAGGGGCGTACGCGCTAAAAGGCTAAGGGGCGATAAACTTTATGGACCGAGCCAACTAAACTTACGACCTTAAGATTCACTCTTTGGGGAATGGAGCCGCGACTGGATTAGGCCCTAAAACCCCCAAAAACCGCCCCTAGAAGCGATAATGGCCGCCCCAAGGTAAAAAGGGGCGGCCATTATCGGTTAAAGGTTAAAAAGCGGCTATTTAGCCAGATGGCGGGCTAAGAACTCGGCCATGTGCTCGACCTTAAGTTTTCCGCCTTGTTTGACCGCGCCGCCGTTCAGCTGCATAAAGCAACCCGGGCAGTCGGTGACCACGCAGGTGGCCCCAGACTCCTCAAGGTTCTTGAGCTTACTGCCCAAAAGGACCCCGGAGATCTCCGGGAACTTGACCGAATAAGTCCCGCCAAAGCCGCAGCAAACATCCTCTTCCGGGGCGGGCTGATACTTGGCGGCGGCCTTCAGTAAGGTCTTGGGCGCCTCGGTCACGCCTAAGCCCCGGACCAAGTGGCAGGGATAGTGATACCCAACCTTCTCGTCGCCCTGGACAAAGGTCTCCGGTTTGACCTTGACCACATCGGTCAGGAAAGAGCTAAAGTCAATGACTTTATCGCTAAAGGCCTTAACGTCAGCCTCCATGTTCTCGCCTTCCAAAAGCTCCTGATAGCGGTTCTTCATGTGGGAGGCGCAAGAGGCGCAGAGGGTTAAGACGTAGTCCACGTTGGACTCTTTGAAGGCCTGGATGTTGTTTTTGGCCGTGGTGATGGCCGATTGCCGCTGGCCCATCATCTGGACCGGCAGACCGCAACAGCTTTGGGCCTCGGGGAACTCCACGTTGACCCCGAGCTTGGACAAGACGGTCACCGCGGCCTTTAACTGGCCAGGATAAATGAAATCCTGGGCGCAACCAGCGAAGAGACCGACCTTTTTGGCCCCGGGGACCACCTGGGGTTTAATGGCCGGCCACATGTCCCTAAAGGACTCGCTGGCGATAGCCGGCATGGCCCTAAAGCCCTGGCCCAGACCGAAGATCTCCGGCAAATGGCGGATGTACGGGCCTTTTTTGACCGGCAACTGGGCGAACTTGGCGAACTTCAAAAGGGTGTGGAAGAGCTTCCGGTTGGCCAAGAGTCGGCCTAAAAGAGCCGAGTCCATGGTCGAGCCGAACTCTTTATTGAGCCGGACCCGGATCTCTTGGATCAGATCGGGTAAATCAATGCCCGCCGCGCAGACGTCCTTACAAGCCTCGCAGCCAATGCAGTTCTGGGCTAAAACCCTAGCCCGCTCGTGGCCGTGGAAGAAGTAAGTTAGGATGAGGCCAATGGCCCCAATGTACACGTAACCCATACGGTGCCCGCCCACTAAACGGTAAACCGGGCAGACGTTGGCGCAGGCCCCGCAGCGGACGCAGCGGAGAGCCTGACGGCATTTGGAGTCCTTAATCAGCTGGGTCCGGCCATTGTCCAAAAAGACGATGTGGAACTTCTTTTCCGCGCCCGGGCCGTCTTTTTCGCAGTTAACGGCCCCGGTGATCCAGGAGACGTAAGTGGTGATGGCCTGGGCCGTGGCGTTACGGGGCAAGACCTTAATAACCCGTAAAGCGTCATGGATGGTCGGGATGAGCTTGTCAATGCCGCAGATGGCCACGTGGACCCGGGGTAAAGTCGTGGTTAAGCGCCCATTTCCCTCGTTGGTGCAGATGGCGATGGACCCATTTTCAGCCACGGCGAAGTTAGCCCCGGAGATGCCCATGTCGGCCTCGGCGAACTTGGCCCGCAACTCTTTCCGGGCCACCTTAACCAAAAGGGAGATGTCATCGCTCTGATTTTCTTTGGTCTCCTCGGTGAAGGTTTTGGCCACCTGACCCCGAGATAAGTGGATGGCCGGCATAACCATGTGGGAAGGCCCCTCATGGCGGAGCTGGATGATCCACTCGCCTAAGTCGGTCTCGGTCACTATAAAACCAGCGTCCTCTAAAGCGTGGTTAATGTGAATCTCCTCGGCGGTCATGGATTTACTTTTGATGATGGTCTTAACGTTGTTCTCTTTGGCGATGGAACAGACCAGATCGCAAGCGTCCTTAGCCGTGGCCGCCCGGTGGACGATAACGCCCTTCCGGCTAGCTTCCTTGGTGAACTGCTCATACAGCTCCTCCAAGTGGTCGAGGGACTCTTCTTTATGATCAGCGATCTCGCTAATGAGACCTTTTTCGTTAATGTCCGCGAAGATCAGCTGCCGGTTGGCCTTGTACTGGACCGCGAACTTGTCCAGGGTCTGCCGCAAAAAGTCATCGTCCAGGGCCTCCTTAAGCGACCCATGGTAGGATTTCATCGTCGTTTCGTCACTCATTATAAAGCCTCCACGCGCCAGCTTAATTTTCTAGCAAGACCAGGTAGAGTTCCAGGGGACCGTGAACGCCGAGGGTTAGCACCCGCTCGATGTCCGCGGTCCGACTGGGACCGGAGATGAAGGCCGTATAATTCCTTTCCTTGGCCATGGCGGCTTTAAGAAACGGCTCAGCCTCATAGGACTCGGAAACAATCTTGGATTTGGAAAGGGCCACCACATGCCGTTCGCAAATCATGGCGGCCAAGCGCTCATCCTCGCTTTGGCACTCCACCACGCAAGAGGCGGTGTCGGCGATACCTAAATCAGCCACGGTGAACGACATGTCAATGCCGGCCAAATACTTGCGGAGCCCGCCCCGAATCATCTCGAAGCCCTTCTTGGATCCACCATCGACCAAATAGCCCCAAAGCTTCTCGTCCACGCCGGGAGCGGAAAAGGTCTTCTTCCGGGATTCGTCTGGGGGCGCTCCGGTGTCCAGCATTAATTTCCCCAGAGGCTGCTTGTC
The DNA here is from genome assembly GCA_031273455.1 of Deltaproteobacteria bacterium. Taxonomy (GTDB): domain Bacteria; phylum Desulfobacterota; class Desulfarculia; order Adiutricales; family Adiutricaceae; genus JAIROO01. The sequence goes on from JAISRZ010000103.1 coordinate 42,353, forward strand.
GCAGAGATCTAGAGCGAAATTCATGGCCTCATCCAAGTTATTGGCTGTACTCACCTGGATGGTAACCGGTTTGGCCTTGGCGATAAACAGATCCACCGCCGCCGCGTTGATATTCGACATTGATTTCCTCCTCCAAAGCTGACGCTTAAGCCGCCAGACCTGGCAAACTATCCGCGTACATCTCGATCACATGTTTGACCGGGATCTGGTCGCCGCTTTGAGACAGCATATCCATGAGCTGCATCAAACAAGCTGGGCAGCCTGTGGCCACGATATCCGGCCTTACTGACACAATGTTATCGCGTTTCCGCTTTCCGATATCCTTGGATAAATCATAATGAAAAAGGTTAAAACTCCCACCATTGCCGCAACAACGATCGGCTTCGGGCATCTCCACCAACCGGTAGTTGGGCAGACTTTTAATGATGCTCCGAGGCTGGGCCGCGACGCCCAACGATTTTTTCAGGTGGCAAGAGTCATGGTAAGTGACTGTGGCCGCGCCCTCGGCTGGCTCCGCCGGTTTAAACTCCACCTTCAAAACCGAGACTAAAAACTGGGTGATGTCCATGGTTTTCGGGGTTAAGGCCGCGACCGCCTCTTTTTCCGCCGCTGAGTAGTTATCCATGAACCTAGGCCAGTTCTCTTTAATGTTGGCCGCGCAGGTGGCGCAAGGGGTGACTAGGTAGTCAAATTGTTTTTGCCCCAGTTCTTTTAGGTTCTGGCTGGTTAGCCGCAAAAAGCCCTTACTGTCGCCCGAGGCTAAAGAGGGGATGCCGCAGCAGACCAGATCTTTAGGGGTGAAAACCCCAACCCCGTGGTAATCCAGAACTTTTAAGGTGGCCTCGCTCAAGCGATCAAAAAGCTTATCCGGAACGCACCCTGGGAAAAGAGCGACTTTTAAGCCCGATTTTCCGGCGGGTTTGTCAATGGTCCCATGGCGGGCGGTGAAGCTTTTATCGGGAAAGCTGGGGATATGGCGCTCGCCTAAAAAGGGCTTTAAAATAGCCGCCCGATAAGTCCCTATTGACTTATTAACCCGACTAATAAAGGGCTTCTGGAAAATCCCCGATAAGCTGGTGGCCAGGTTAAAGAGCCTGGGATGCGGCAGTAAATGCCGAAAGATCAAGCGTTTAATGACGCCTAAGCCCAAATATCCAGCCACAAAAGAGCGGGCCTTAATGAAGATCTCCATTATGTTGACCCCGGACGGGCAATTGGACTGGCATGAGCCGCACAGTAAGCACCGGTTTAAGCGATCATTGACGCTCACCGGGTCTTTAATGATCTCATGGGCCAGGTTTTCCAAAAGGGCGATCTTGCCCCGGGTGACATCCGCCTCGCGCATGGTGGAGCCGTAGACTGGGCACACGGCTTGGCATAGGCCGCAACGCATGCAAGAAACCAAAAGGTTATCCAAGCTCATCAAAAGCTCGGCCAGCTCACGGAAACTGCCGGGGATGGGTATGGCCTTGTCTGGCATAGCGTCCCCCTATATGATTTTCTTTGAGGCGTTAAAAAGGTACTTGGGATCCAGAGCTTTCCGGAGATTTTTGGAGAAATCGACCGTGGCCTGGTTGGTCTCTTTAACCATCCACTTGGCTTTGGCTTGGCCAATGCCATGCTCCCCGGAAAGAGTCCCCTGTAGCTTTAAGGCCACGTCAAAAATCTCGTCCACCGCTTCCTCGACCCTTTGGAACTCCTCTTTGTCCCGCCGGTCGCAAAGGATGGTCGGGTGGAGGTTACCGTCGCCCGCGTGGCCGAAAGTCCCGATGTTGATTTTGTACTTCTGGGCGATCCGATTGACCTCGGCCACCATGGTCGGGACCTTGGAGCGCGGCACGGTCGCGTCCTCCAAAACGGTGGTGGGTTTGGCCCGGGCTAAAGCCGGTAGAGCGTTCCTTCTAGCTTCCCAGATCTTAAACTTCTCATCCGCGTCTTTGGCCACGCGAATGTCTTTGGCCCCCACCTTGTGGCAGATGTTCTTAACTTTTTCCGCGTCCTCGTCCACGCCAGCTTGGTGGCTACCGTCAACCTCAATTAAAAGAATGGCCGCCGCCTCCACGGGTAGACCCGCGTGGGTGTGGGCTTCCACGTGTTTAATGCACTCTTTGTCCAAAAACTCCAAGGTGCAGGGGAGAATGTGGGCCGCGATAATGGCCGCCACCGTCTCGGAGGCCTTATTGATGTCATCGTAAACCGCCATCATGGCCTGGGAGGCTTTAGGCGGGGGCACCAGCTTTAAGATGATCTTGGAGAAAACCCCTAAGGTGCCTTCGCTACTGATCATCATGGCCCCAATGTTGTAACCGGTCACGCACTTAACGGTCCTGGAACCGGTCTTCACGAGGTTCCCATTGTAATCAAAGAACTCCATACCCATAAGGTAGTCTTTGGTCACCCCGTATTTTAGGCCCCGAAGACCGCCAGCGTTTAAAGCCACGTTCCCGCCTAAGGTGGAAACCGACTGGGAGCCGGGATCCGGGGGGTAGAAAAGACCTTCTTTGGCCACCGTCTCGGCGAACTGGCTGGTGACCACGCCGGGCTCGACCACCGCGTACAGATCCTCTTTATTGATTTCTAAGATCTTGTTTAAGCGGTTGGTTAAAATGACGACCGCGTCGCCCGGCTCCGGGATAACGGCCCCGGATAGGTTAGTCCCGGAGCCCCGAACGGTTAGGGGCAAGCCGTTTTCATAGGTCAGCTTGACCACTTTCCCGAGCTGCTCCTCGGTGGCCGGGGAGACCACTAAAGCCGGGATCCGGGGGGATAAAACCGCCGCGTCATACGAATACGACTGGCGATCGGCTTCCTCGGTCAAAACCTGTTGAGGGCTGGTTAGTTTGACGAACTCTTGGATCAGAGCGGGAGTTAAAGCCATAGTTTATATCTCACCTAATGTGATTAGTAAGGGATGGGCGCTCCCCTGGCCGTAAAGCCAAGAAAGCGCCCCTCGCCTTAGAAGGGTTTGAAGCCGACCGCGACCAAGATGGTGGCGATAATTCCCACCACCACGCCGTAAATCAAGAAGGGCCAGAAGGTCTTCTTGAGGATGTCGCCTTCGCGGTTGATTAGACCCACGACCGTGCAGACCGCGACGATGTTGTGGATGCAGATCATATTGCCCATGGCCCCACCAGCGGCCTGGGCGCTCACGATAACTGTCTTGCTAATGTTTAACTGAGAGGCCAAATCCCATTGGAAGAGCCCAAAGAGCATGTCGGAGACGGTGTTGGAACCGGTGATAAAGGCCCCCAAGCCCCCCACATACGAGGCGAACATTGGCCAGGCCGCGCCCACCGCCGCTTTCATGGTCAAAGCCATGGTCATGGGCATGGAGTCCGCGGAGGCCCCAGTGGCCGGGTTAAAGCCCGAGCCCTGGAAAATCTTGACCAAAGCCACCGAGGCGATAAGAGAAATGGTTGGCGCCTTCATCTTGACGATGGTGTCTTTCCAAGCTTTGGCGGCTTTGTCGCCCGGCATTTTGTGGAGGATAATGGTCAGAAGAGCCACTAAGATAAAGGGGATGGTGCCGGGGAGGTACAGGAGGCTTAAGTTCTCTTTAACGGTCGGGAAACCCAAGATATCCGTAAACCTTAAAACGCCGTTAGCGTTGAGCCAACCCTTAAGACCCAGCTTATCCACGCGGGTGACCACTAAAATAAGGCCGATTAAAACGTAAGGCAACCAAGCCATGACCTGGCTCATGTGAGGTTTAAAATCCGTCTTGCCGGCGAAGTTGATGTTGCCGGTCCAGGAAGGATCCCATTTCTCATGGGAGCCAAAGGTCCAGACGTCTTTGGGCATACAGATACCCTTTTTGGCCCCAGTGATGATGATGCCTAAACCAATTAAACCACCGGCTAAAGAGGGCAATTCCGGACCCACGGTCCAGGCCAATAAGAGATAAGGCACCAAGAAGGCGGCGGCGGAGAACAAGCAGAACTTCCAGCAAGCGAAACCTTCTTTCCAGGAGCGGGAGGGGCCAAAGAAGCGAGTGATAAAGCCCAACATAAAAATACCCACGACAATAGCCATGGGTCCGTGCATCAAGGTGACCGTCTCGCCGATGGACTTGTAGAAAGCGTCCACCGAGCCTAACTGACCAGCGGCCACGGCTTGCTCGGCCACGGTCTTTAAGGAGGCCCCGAAGCCCACGAGAATCGGCGTGCCCACCGCCCCGTAAGTCACGGGGAAGGAGTTGAAGACCAAACACAAAACCGCGGCGGCCATGGGTGGGAAGCCCAAAGACAATAAGAGCGGGGCGGCCAGAGCGGCGGGGGTGCCAAAACCGGCGGCGCCTTCAATAAAGGCCCCAAACATGTAGCCAATAATGATGCCCTGAATACGCATGTCCCGGCTGACGCCCTGCATACCGTACTGGATGGTCTCCATGCCTCCGGAGTACTGCAACGTATGCAGGATCAAAAGGGCGCCGAAAACAATGATCAAGACCCCGACCGCGCTTATCGCCCCTTGGATGCTCAAGGCGGCGATATAGTTACCTGGCAGATCCCAGGCGCACAGAGCGATTATGGCGCAAGTAAGCCAGGCGACCGGCATGGCTTTCATAGCTCCCATGCGGAATCCCACCATGAGAACCAAAGCCACCAAAATGGGGATAAAAGCTAGCAAAGCGAGTACAGTGGTAGACATCAGCAAATTTCTCCTTTTTGTCGAAAAAGGTACGGAATAAAGCCTGACTTAACTCTAGAAGTAGGAATCCATACCAGCGGGCATTCTAGTTAATACTATATTTTAATTTTAATTCTCAAACGGACTAACTTGCCGAAATCAACACTATATATAGAATTACTTATTGTTAAAAACAATAAATAAGCAAATTATAACGCGTTAACCAACTAATCCCCGGCCAGAATAGCCAGTTTTTAAATTCCTTTAAATCACTAAAAAATTGTATAATTAGATTAAATTTAAATACCATTAAAAAATTATAAAAAAAAACCGGCCCAAACGTGTTACAATAACGCTTTAGCCGGCTAACGTATTCTGATTAACTTTGACCGCCTTTCCCCATTTATATTCGTGATTCGCGGCCAGAATAAATCCTTAACCATTCTCAGAATGAGCGAACGGAGCGGCAAATACGCCCGTCCACCTGGAAATATTGGCTAGCCTTGTGGTCCTTTGGGTAAATTCATCATTTCAAATGGTCAGCGATATTAAAATAACAACACTTTTCCAAAAACATGAAATATAAAAACTAGATAAACACTTTATAAAAATTAAATAAAATAATTTTATCAAAAAGCTTGAAGAAACGCGAAAAACGCGATTGTCTATCTAGCTGAGAAAAAACCAGGCAAAAAACCAGTAAATTGAATTGTTGTCTAGAAATTACCTTACCAGGAAATCCCTTATCATTCAAGCCCTAAATGTCAATAGCCCCTAATCCGCCCCATCTTCCGCCTGGCTTAAGCTCGTCTCTATCCATAAGAAATTTTTATAATTGAATTTAGATACGGCCTAAAGTCGCTGAGTAAAGCTAACTAAATTATCAATTTTTTTATAATAAAATCGCTCTTTCAGTTAATTAAATAAATTTTTATAATTTAATATTAGATTTTAATATTTATTTATTGCCCCTTTACCCAACTAAAATTGTCTTTTACTGGGCCAATTTGGGGTAAAAAATATTTTAATTTTTCGACCAAAAATAGCCCCAAAGCCTTAAGTTTGGCGGGTTTAAAGGCTTTTACCCTTGACAAGCCTTCCAGTTTGGCCCCTTTTAGGCCAAATCACGAAACGGGGCGGATCTCCCTTAGGTCTGGATGGGCCAAGGGCCAAGTCGCCCGCGTCTGGCCGGATCTATTACAAGTTCTTATAAGAAATTCTTTAGGCGTTAAACCCTTTAAGTTGGCGGCCTGGACCTAGTCTAAACGCCTCTAACGCGAGAAAGGCCTTTAAGGGGGGTTAAACCCCTTAAAGGCCAGGAGGAGATAAGGCGAGAAACATTGGGGGGAAAAGACCTAAAACCTTAAGCTTCGCTAGGCTTAAACTGGTGGAAGCCTTAAGCCACAAGGTTATAAGGTCTTTAATCCGCCTACTTAAGCGATGTTTAAATCACTTGAGCGTAGCGGTGGGTGGGATTGGGGCGACCGGGCTTTAAGCAATACGCCTCTTTAATGGCGGCCTTTTGGTCATCGCCTAGGACCACTTCCGCCAAAGTCGCGCGGACGAGTTTTTCTAAATCACTGGGCTCGCTTTCCACCCGAGCGTTGACTAAGACCGGCCCAGGCAAGGCTTTAGCCACGGCCTTGGTGATTAAAGGCTCTTGATGGGTGTCAATGAGGTTGCCCGTAAAAAACCCTTCCGGGCTGGGCCAGAGGACTTTAATATGGCCAGTCTCTTGGCTGGCGGCTAAAAGCTTGGTCCTTAGACTCTCTAAAAAGGTCTTTAAGAGGGCGGCCCCGGGTCGGCTAGCGAAGTCGTTCTCCACCGTTAAGTTAAGCCAGCCTAAAACCGCTTCGCCATTGGCGTAACGGTCGTAGTCCACTTCTAAGAGCTTGGCCCCGGCTTTGGCGGGGCTGGCCAATAAACCGGCCAAAAACTCGGACACCCCAAAGCCCTCCCGGGCGGAGATGGCCACAACCTTAGCTTCCGGATAACGCTGGGTCAGTTGGTCCATTAGGTCCTTTTTCTCGGCTTCTTTTAACAGATCGGTTTTGTTTAAAACAATCAGATCGGCTTCGGCCACCTGCAACCCTAATATATAGAAAGCGTCCCGATGGAGGAGCGACTGGGTCAGGCCTAGGACCTCTTTGGCCCGGATGGGGTCTAAGACCACGGAAAAAGGGGCCACTTGGTATTTGTCTTTAGCCAGATCCTTTAATGGTTGCAGAATGGTGGCGCTTAAATCCACGCAACTACCCACGGGCTCGGCCAAGATAACCTCCGCCCCCCATTGGGTTAAGGAGCTTAAGGCTTTTTCAAAACCATTAAAGTTACAGCAAAAGCAACTGCCGGTCAGTTCCGCCACCCCGGTCTTTTGGGAGCCCAGCCAGACCGTGTCCACTAGGCCCGGGGCCTGGTCATTGGTCAATACCCCGACCTTTAAGCCCTGACTTTCCAAAACCTCCCGGGCCCGCCCTAAAAGGGTGGTTTTCCCGGCGCCTAAAAAACCGCCGATGATCAATAACTTGGGAATCGACACTGGACTTCTCCTTAGCTCTAGCTTGGGGCTAGACGCGTCCGTTTGAGCTAAATCGCGGTCCGAGGCATTAACTAGGTCGTACCGCGTCAAGACCTGGTAAAGGTAGGCCCCCGCCACCGCCCCCAAACAAGGGGCTAAGATATAAACAGTGAAAAACCCACCGCTGGGCCCGGGGATCGCCACGCTTCCCCAGCCTAAAAAATAGGAAACTAGCCTCGGCCCAAAATCCCGGGCTGGGTTTAAACCCACCTGGGTCATAGGGGCCAGGACGGAAATAACCACGGCCACGGTTAGGCCAATGAAGGCCGGGCCTAAAGCCGCCCCGGGGCCGCCTTGGTTCTTGGGGTCCGTGATACTAAAGACCATGGCCCCGAGAATAATGGTCCCCACAAACTCGGCCAAAGCGGCCATGGGCAAAGTCGTGACCGAGTCGGACCAACCCAAAGCTTTCTTTATCCCCGGATGCGGGAAATACTCCCCAAAGGTCATGGCCGAGAGCTCACTGCCCGGTTGGCCTCTAACTATCCCCGCCGCCGCCTCAAAATGGGCCAAAGCCCCTTTATAATGCAGATACAGTAAAAGGGCGGCCATAACCGCGCCCAGCGTCTGGGCGAGAAAATACCAAAGGGCTTTCCGGGGCGGAAAGCCGCGTAAGACCACAAAAGCCACGGTCATGGCCGGGTTAAGGTGGGCCCCGCTGGCCGCTCCAAAGGCGTAGATGGCCAAAGCCACGGCCACGCCCCAGACCACGGCCACTTGCCACAGACCCATTTGGGCCCCAGTTAAGACCGCCGCTTGGACTGACCCGACCCCTAAAAACACCAAGAGAAAGGTCCCGCCCAATTCGCCCAGAAATTCTCGGCGCCTTATCATCGCTCTTCCCCTATCTCGCCACCCTGGCCACTCATTTCCTCCAGGGTTAGCTCGTCCATAAAACCAATCAGCTCATCGATCTGGGCTCGGTAATCGATGAGAGTTTCCTTCCACCTGGCCAAACAGGCCAGCCCGCTTTCAGTCAGGCTGAAACACCTTTTGGGCGGACCGCCGTCGCTGGAGATCCAGCTTGACTCCACGTAGCCCTGACTTTCCATTTCCTTAAGACTCCTATAAACCCCGCTCAAATCCGGCGGGCCGTGAGCGAAACCGCCTTGACTCTCCAACAGGCGCTGGATGGCGTAGCCATGGAGACGCCCTTTGGCTAAAAAGGCCATGACCAAAGGCTTGACCAGCTTAGTGAGAGTCTTGCCGGTGCAGGGACAATCGCCAAAATCCATTCGACTCCCCTTTCCCAGAACTCTAAAGGTCGGTATTAATGAAGAAGATCCACTATAGGATTATCTCCTATAGTGGCTCAAAAAAAACCGCCCTAGAGGCTAAACTCCCCGGAAGGTAAGGCTAAAAGCCTTGAACCAATCTCGAGGGGCTAAAACCTATTGACTATAGGACTAGATCCAATAACGAAGATAGTCCTTTATAGCGCCCGCCCTAGACCTTGTCAAGACTTTTTTGGTTCCAAACTCAAGCGAAAATATAATAATTTTTCGCCCGCTTGGGTAACCTAATTTAGATCTAAAACATAACCTATAAAACTGATAATAATATTATTATTAAACCTTTAATGATATATATTGTTGTTTAAAAAAATTAAAGATTTTATCAGACCTAATAATCGTAACTTAGGGCGCGGCCGTCCAGCGCCCCCCGTTAAAGCGCCAAAAACTTATAGCCTAAATGTCGGCCAAAAACTGACGACATAATTAGGCGAAAAATGTGGACAAATGGGTATTGAGTCATAATGAGCCCCACGCTAGACTTAAGAACTTAGAAACCTTAACTAGCTATATCCCAATGAGCTATAACCAGCCAAAAGGAGTCCCCGGGAAAGCCATAATCTTAGCCATAATCCTCCTTGGGCTTTGCGCGTTGTTTTCCAGAAGGAGTGGCCATGACTTTCGACAAAACCGCCAAAACGCAAACCATAACTAAGTTGGGGCGAGTCCCCGCCGACCAAGGGCCAAACGAGTTTTTCACCGGCGTGGCTTAGAGGTCCAGCCTCTCTTCCCAGCCCAAGGCCCTGATTGTCCGGTGACCGGCGCCTACGTGACTTTTGAGCCCCAAGCTCGTTCCCACTGGCGCGCCCACCTCACCGGCCAGCGTTTGGTGGTAACGGAAGGTATTGGGTTAACCGGAACCGAAGATGGTCGAGTTATAGAGTTACGGGCTGGAGATACGGTCTTTCGCCCCCCGGGCGTCAAACACTGGCATGGAGCGGCCCCCAACTCCGCCATGACCCACTTCGCTTTCACCGGAACCACGCCGGACGGGCAGAACGTTGACTGGTTAGAACCGGTGACTGATAAGGAATATAACGGTCAGTGACCCGATAGGCCGACCATCGTCAGGCGGGAACCTAAAACCATTTAGGTTCCCACTTAAACCCACCCGCGGCCCCTAAGGCCCTTTCGCCCCTTTAAAAACCCCTAAAATCTTAATATATCGAGATAAATACAATCTTTCACACTGTAATAAAACATTTTACCATCGAAAATAACGTCTTTTTAGATTTTTAAACTCACGGCCCGCCTTGAGAGTCCCTCCCAAAAACCCAGAGGATCGTAAAATGTGCTATATTTTAATAAATCCTCGGCCAAACCTTAGGGCTCATTAAGGCCATATCGGACTAAGCCTGGATTATTATAGTGGGGGGAGGTTTATGGAAGCCGGAAACCAGATCTTACCGGTGGACATTATTGAAAAGTCGCTGTTCTTTTCAGGTCTGCCCCCTTTAACCACGGCCAAACTAGCCAGTGTCGCCGAAGTTAAAAAAACGCGAAAGGGCGGTCTTTTGTTTAACCGGGGGGATAAGGCTTTAGGCTTTTACCTTCTAGCCAGCGGCGAGGTTCGACTATTTTTTGAGGACCAAAACGGCCGGGAGCGGGTCATCAAAATCATCCAACCCGGGGAAGTCTTTGGCGAGGCCGCGATCTTCCAAAAGGACGGTTTCCCCTGCTCCGCCTTAGCCCAGGAGAGCTTAACCGCCCTCTTCTTTCCCAAGCGAGAAATCCTGGAGCTTTTAGGCTCGGACCGGGAGATGGCCTTAGCCTTTTTTGGCGTCTTAGCCCAGAAACTAGCTCACTTTATTTCCTTAACCCGCTTGGCTTTAAAAGATGTCCTCCCGCGGGTGGCCGAGTACCTCTTGACCCTGCCCTTGGAAGGCGACCAGCTATCCCTTCCCCCGAAAAAGACGGTCATGGCCAAGATATTGGGGGTAACCGCCGAAAGCTTGTCCCGAGCTTTAAGTAAACTTAAAAAGGATCGCTTAATCGCTGAAAGGCCGCGTTTAACCATCTTAAACCGGGAGGCCCTCCGGCTGGTGGCGGCGGGGATCATTCCAGAGAACCCCATATCGCCCCCCGGCGCCAAGCCCTCCAACCAAAAAGCTAAAAATTAATTAACGCCTATGACCAATATTATCCATAAAAGATCTTGGCCAGTTAACCCGTCAGTAAGAATTCTGGCCCTAACCATTATTCTCCTCGGCGCTTATTGCCTAACCGGCTGCTCCTTTTTTTCCCGCGAAGACTTAACTGACCCCTTAGTCCAAGAGCCCCCAGGGGAAAAGGAGTTTTTAGCCCAGAACCACGCCGCCGCCGTCCCTTTACTGACCGCGGCGGCGGCCAATGGCAACATTAGGGCGGTCTTTTATCTAAGAATCATCCACGAGCGCGGCTTAGGCGGACTGCCCGTTAACCTCGCCGTGGCCAATAGTTCCCTTGATTATCTGGCCTTTCGGATCACGGTCCTAACGAACCTCGCCCATGACTCTAAGGAAAAGGAAAGGCCCTTATACCAGACCGCTTTAGCCACCCTGTATTACCTGGGCCGCGTCCCAGCCAAAAAGCCGGATCTAAACGCGGCCTTAGCCTTAGCCGACCCAGCGGCGGCGGCGGGTTTTCCGCCAGCCATTAACCTTATGACCGCCCTAACCTTAGCCGCCTCCCCGGAGGACGCGCCCGGCTTTTTCGCTTCTTACGGTCCGGGCACAGCCTATAACTGGGCGAGCCAAGGGGCTGAGCTTAAAGACATTCTAGCTATCGGGAACCTCGCCTACTTAAACCGCCAAGGTTTAGGAACCCCCATTAACCCCTACCTCGCGGCCACCCTAACCCATAACGCGGCCACTAACCCCTTCCCAACGCCTAGGGCCTTAAACGATCTGGGTTACATCTACCAAGAGGGGATCGGGGTCACCAAAGACCCAGCGGAAGCCAAACGCTGGCGCGAGCTGGCCGTAAAGAGAGGGTTCCCTTTAGCCTTAAGCTCAAGTTCCGGGGGGAAAGAGCCTCAAAATATTAGCCACCCCGCGGATTATATTGAGTACTAGAAAGCTCCCCTAGGCTATAGTCAGGGCGCGAGGCTAACTAACCGCGTTCTGACTAACCATTGTTGTTCTTTAGGCGCTTAAATAAGGGATAACCCCATTAAACCTGGCCTGGAAAGGGGTGTCCTGGCCCAAGCTAGATTGGAACAAGTTAGGGTAAGTTAGGGCTAGGCCGTAGGCGAAGTCTTGGGAGAAAATAAGGGGTTAAAAAGGACGCTATAAAGTGGCAATCCAGAGCAAGCCGCGCACAAAACTCCGGTCGCGCGCTGGGGCTTGATTAGGCGACAATAATTCTAACCATTTTCCTCGCGTTCAGCCTTAACTTGGGCCTTAACTTTATTGATAATGTCCAAAGGGAAACCATCTTCTTGTAACCTGGCGCTAACGCTTTCCAGGTCATCTTCCGAGTTGACTTTCCGGAAGGCTTTTATAGCCAAATTCGTAAAGGCTTTGGTTCGACCTTTGGCTCGACCTTTGGCTTCGCCTTCGGCTCTTAGTTCGGCTTCCCTTTCGGCCAATTCCCAAGAGGCGAACATTTTATCCAACATATAGCGATCATACACATAAAGGAACTCCTGATTCAACACTAGCTCTTTGAAGCGATCAAGAACCTTAGCGATTCTAGGGTCCCGCTCATAGAGGTCTTTTAGTTCTGGGTCCCTTTCCAATATCATTTTCATGTCCATATTAGGCTCCATAACCTTAATCAGCGCTGTTAGACAGAGGCGAGCGGGTTATAAATCCCCTACCATGTTTAGCGTAGGCCACAGAAGACACGCCCACAAGCCACCAAACCAAGTTGAGCGAGGAGCGTCGCGATTTAAGCTGTAGAGTTAGAGGGAACCCGAAAAACACCCCTAAACGCAAAGATGGCCAGTGGAATACTGACCTATGTTTTAACCAGCGTCCAACCTAAGTCAAGTTGGCGGTCAGAATCTAAGAGGGGCGCTTTAGAGTGGCCATTGGATGGCCATCATTATGAGCCACGAACAAACTCTGGTTATGCGCTGGACTGCATTAGGTGACGTTAATTCTAGCTTTTTTCTCTTGTTCAGCCTCAACTTGGGCCTTAGCTTTATTGATAATGTCCAAAGGGAAACCATCTTCTTGTAACTTGGCGATAACGCTTTCCAGGTCATTTTCCGTGGTGACTTTCCGGAAGGCGTTTAACGCCAACTTCATAAAAGCTTTGGCTCGACCTTCGGCTTCGCCTTCGGCATTACCTTCGGCTTTGCCTTCGGCTCGACCTTCGGCTCGACCTTCGGCACGACCTTCGGCTCGGCCTTTGGCTCGGCCTTTGGCTCTCATATCGGCATCCCTTTCGGCCAATTCCCAAGAGGCGAACATTTTATCCAACATATAGCGATCATATTGATAAAGGAACTCCTGATTCAACACCAGCTCTTTGAAGCGATCAAGAATCTTGGCGATTCTAGGCTCTCGCTCATAGAGCTCTTTTAGCTCCGGGTCCCGTTCCAATATCATTTTCATGTCCATATTAGGCTCCTTAACCTTGATTAGCACTGTTAGTGAGCGGTGAGGCGTATTTTAAATAAGGACATTTCGCGCGTAGGCCACAGGAGACGCGCCCACAAGCCACCAAACCAAGTAAAGAGAGGAGCGTCGCGGTTCAAGTCGTGGAGTGGAGTTAGAATGACCGGAAAATCGCCATTAAACTAGGAGATGGTCTGTGGAATACTGGCCTATGTTTTGACCAACGTCCAACCTAAGTCAAGTTAGCGGTCAGAATCTAAGAGGGCCACTTCCGAGTGGCTATTGGAGAGCCATCATTAGCGAGCCACGAACAAACTCCGGTCACGCGCTGGACTGTATTAGGCAACGTTAATTCTAACTTTTTCCTCTTGTTCAGCTTCGACTTGGGCCTTAGCTTTAT
>JAISRZ010000106.1 GCA_031273455.1 Deltaproteobacteria bacterium
GGCAAGCAAACTTATCGACAATTCAAGAATATATCCGTCAACAAGGTTAACTCAGACATAAGACGCATTCATCCGCTAGACTAAAGTCTAGCGGTTTTCTGCGAAAGACCTTATAAAACCGTGACCGCTGGACCTTTAGAAGACCAAGAAAACATTGATTTTATCGCTGATTTAACCCTCGGGCCCCAGCCAAACCCTAACCGCCTAGCCGATTAGGGCCTTTAACCGCCCAGATCTCGCAATTAGGGGCTTTGACCTTTAGGTCAAAGCCCCTAAAAGGGCTTATAGGTCAATTGGTTTTCCCGGAAGTTTTTCAACTAAAACTAAGAGCGGCTCGCCGCGCTGAACGTAATGGCGTCAGACTATATGATAATCAACCTTCATGGCTTTACTGGCCACGGGGCCAACTCCAAGTATGATTGGCTAAAAGCCAATCTACCGAACCAGCCGATCTTCGCCCCGGATCTGGACTACAAAAAAGAAACGCCCGAACGAATCTTCGGGTTTTTAGAGGAAAAGGTCCGATCTTTTTTGGCCAACCCAGCTATCAGCGAAGTCGCTATCTTAGGCAGCAGTCTCGGGGCCTTTTTCGCCCGCTCGCTAAATATCGTCTTCCCGATGATCACGACCGTCCTCATTAACCCGGCCTTGGCCCCGTTTATCACCTTAAGAGGGCTGGTGGACAGTCGGGCTTACCTGGCTCTTTTCGCCCGGCTAACCTTCCTCGATGACGACCTTTTAGCGGAGAGCTTAAAACTTCACCTCATTATCGGCGACCAGGATGAGCTTATTAACCACGAAGTCTTAACTAAACCCCTTTTACCGCCTAATCTAACGAATATCCACGTTATTAAGGGGGGAACGCACCGTTTGAGGCTAACGCCAGAGGTTGGGGCCATCTTAAAAGACCGCCTCCCAAAGGTCGCCTAGCTCTAGAACGCGTCAAGGGGGACTTAAATTCTGGGTAGAAAGGTTATTTTTTAGGGAGCGCCCTGGGTAGTTTTTACTCAACCCCCACTTCGTATAATACCAACTTTTACCTTAGAAAAATACGTTTTTTTAAATTTTTTATCATTAAAACTTGACATGCAAAACTAATTTAGATAATTAATCTGATTTTAGTTCAGCAATCTACCCCGTATTTTGGGGGATTATTCTGATTACCAACCATTCCTTAACCCAGGCCAGGGCGGTTTTTAAGTTTATTTTCAGACAGGGTAATTCTTTTTAAAAACTTTTGGTCACCCAAAACTTAAGCGGAAAAGGCGCGTCAGCCCAGACGCCGATAATAAATGGTTATAAAAATTAAAAATTATTAGGCACCACAAAATAAAAAACTAAATTTATACGACTTTAAAAGACACTTTAAAGACCCCGAGTCTCGGGCCGGGGGCTAAAAGAATCTATCTTCTTAAATAAGCCTTTTTACTGGTTCTTTAATCTTTAACTGATCGTTAAATACCTCTGGACAAGACCCAGGCGAAGCTAATCCAACCGCTTGACTGGTTTACCATAACCTTATATATCAATTCCCCGCCTTAAATCCTCCATTGATAACTGGCGCCCATTTTGCTCTTCTGGTTCACGAGCGGTTCCGGGTTTGGACCCGGTAATCTGGCCTTTTTTTCGGTTACCCTCGCGAATTAAGGAGAGCTCAACGCCAGTTTTTCCACATAAATTTACCTAAACTGACCTAAATTTTCGCTTTATTCATTTTTTTCTTTTGTTTTTTTATTTAGCGAATGGCTAAAAGGTAAAAAACCTAGCTAACGGTCATTTATCATATAAAAGTTTGGCGATTAAGGCTAAAATAGCCGTTAATCGCTTTTTGCGCTGGAGTATTCTCGGTAAAAGTCGAATATATCATAAGTAATTATTTTTTTAAATTCATTAAATTATAAAGTTTTTTCGCATAAACGGTGGTTAATCATGAAAAATATTCGAACAGCTTTGGTTATTAGCCTTTTTTCGGTTTTACTCCTGCCGAAACTGGGACTGGCTATCACCGCCGATCCCTCTGACTATTACGTGACCCCGCCTCTCATGGTTGGTGGCACTAAGCCGGCCATTTTGATGATCTTAAGTAAAGACATTAAGATGTTCGCCCCGGCCTACACCGCCCCAGCCGATCACGATAACGATGGGACCATGGACGTGGGTTTTAACCCGGCTGTTGAATACACCGGTCTTTTTGACCCCTATTCCTGCTACACCTATGAGAAGGGGACAGGGGATGTCGGTAATGGTTACTACACCACCGACAAAGGCGAACCCGTAAAAAACGCCTACGATTACACTAAACGCGGCCATTTCGTTAGGGTCGGGGCCTCCATTGAGGACGACCCGGACGCTGATGGCCCCTATCCCGACGCCAACCGTTTAGATGAAAATATTAAAAAAGGCTATGACGACACCAGTAACGGTCGCCCTGGCTACCGGGCTCCCAAATCCAAAACCGGTATCTGCCCGCAAAGAAGGAACCCAGGGTCCGCAGAAAAGATGAACGGAAACGATCTCATCTGGAGCGGCAACTGGCTTAACTGGATCACTAGTTCTAGGATCGATGTTATCCGCCAGGTCCTCTATGGCGGGAAAAGGGTTGTGGACACCGCGACCTCCACTTACTTAGCCGTTGAGAGCATCCCCGAGAACGCGGGCGTCTGGGGCTACGATGATTTCACCAAATACTATTGGCTAGACTATAACGAAGGCTCGCCCTACTACGACTCCTTAAAGTATACCCCCATCGACCCCCTGCGTTGGACTGACAAATATCGCCGTCTCCACATTTACGGTCGTATGGATAACCGCCTCTACATTATTGACAACATTTGGTTTATGCGGCAGCACGAGGAAACTTTAAGCCATGAGGGTTATAGGTCTTATCAAGCCCTTTACCCACCCCGAGACAAAGCTCACTATCTACCAATTGATTATCTTTTAAACTTATTCGCCGATATTTACAAAACCACTGAGTTAGAAGTGGTGGTGGAAGCTTGTAAACCCTTAACCCAAAAAGATGCTTGGGATCTCTACTACGGGCACATCTTGGGCCGGACGGACGTCAAAAAATACAAAGGCCGGGTCCCCTCTAAAAAAGAGGAAATCCCTGATTCGGCTCTCCTTGAGGCTGGCGACTACTGCCAACGCTATGGCGCGAACTACAAACCCACTGGGGTTATCCAGAAATACACCGCGAACGATCAGGCCCTTTTTGGCTTATTGACCGGCGCCTTTAACGATATCAACCGCTGGGACGCTGGTTGGCTTCGCCTGAACGTCTCTTCCATTCGAAATCACATCAATTCTGACGGGACCTTCAAAGGGACTAGCCAAGATAATGTTTTTAGAATGCTGGACGCCATCGTTGAGGCGACCCATCCGAAGCTCGATCCTTGGAAAGAAAAAGATAAAGATGGTCTTCCCGAAGTTGATGTTACCATGAAGCGAAAAGGTTATGGCTGGCAAGACCCCCATGAGAGCGCCTTCGGTAACCCCATTGGGGAAATGCTGTACCAAGGTCTTTTGTATTTCGCTAAAACCAGCAAATCATCCTACGCCAGTTGGCCGCCAAGCTTTTTTCTCAAAAACACGGAAAGCGTGGATCTACCGCGCCTTGGGGCCTCTGGTTTTGACGTCTGGCGCTCGCCTTTGACCATTGACTCAGGCGACTGTTTGAAACCGGTTATTTTACTTTTAAGCGATATCACAACTAGTCACGATGGCGATATGATCCCAGGCACCCCGCATGGGCTCAGATCCGGGGGCCCACCTGATGATCACCCCGCTCTGACTTTAAACTTTCCCGACGCGGCCAAGTTTCATGACGTCAAAGGTATTGGTAAAACCTTTAACATGAATCATTACCTGAAAATTATTACCGATATTGAAGGTTTAAGCGGCAAATCATTTTACATCGCTAACCTTAACACTAACAGCCCAGGCGCCGTCGAAATGTTCGGACATAGCATTCAACCGACTAACGGCCTTAACGACACTAACCTTTGCGTGCCTAGAGTTTTAGACAACCTGGCTAACGTTAGAGGCATCTGCCCCTCGGCTCCGCAGACTTATGGGACCTACAGCGTGGCCGCGGCCGCTTACTATGGGAACACCCACGCTTTTGATGGCGGCATGAACAGCGTTCAGACCTACGTGGTGGCTTTACCCTCCATTTTCCCGGAAATTAACATTACGGTTAAGGGAAAGACTATCGCCATTAGCCCCATCGCCTATTCCCTTCAATACCCCTGCGGCAACAACGCGGAGGATGGCGATCGGACCTACTGCGATGGCTACTCCACCCTCCCTTCTGTGTTTAGTTACTTAGGCCCATTCGCCACCAGCGTCATTCAGTGGCGCTCCAATGACGCTAACCAAGTCTATAGCGGCGCCCTCTTCGCGGGTTTTAGCTCTAGACTGGAAGGCGAGGGTTCCGATTACCAGTTAGACGCCCCGGTTCGCTACTACTTTGATCTTATCCGGGAATGTAAACCTGAGGAAAAATGCGGCCAGTCTCTAACCGGTAGCGCTCGATACAAAGCGACTGGCGGTAACGGGGGCGGTTGGCCGTCCATCGATGAAGAGCGTTACATTACCAGAGCCTTTTTAAACCAAAAGAAATATACAGACAAGTACGATTACAAAGTCGCGAGTAACACCGTAACCTATAGAGACGGGATTAACGGCTGGAGCGGAACTGGGGAACGGGAAGTCGCCAATAAAATCCTCCTGGATTTTAAAGACGGTCGTTACGCGGCGGCAAGGGTTAAAAGGCGGCGCGAGTTTGTTTACAAAAACTGGGACTACGCCCCCAGCCCAGCTTACATTTGGGCCATTGAAAGACCTAAATTTTTTGATGACGCCGCTTACACCCCAGCGCTTTGGTCCCGAATTCCCGCTTCAGTTATTTCCTTTAGCACTGAGTTAACCGCTTACTACTATCCAGATCCAGCCCAAATGGAAGCTTACTCTTTAGGCTTTTATAGGTCATTGTCCGCGACCAAACGTAAGGAGGCCATGATACTTTTGCCTGGAGCGGCGGATTACAGCGCCTCGTATAGCGGCTTATCATTCGACTTAGTCGGGGACGAGTCGGCTAGCCTTTTCATTGACCGGCCCTTCACGGACATTGGCTATGGCGAAGTCATGGACGTTTATGGCTATATTGGCGACCCAGGAAAAATTTATAAAACAATCGCCAGACCCGAGGAAATCGATGACGCCATTGGGGTGGTGGTTTTCATGTACTCTTTGAATGCGGCCATTGACGGATCGGATCGAGATCGGCCCATTAACATTGGCTACTACATCCACGGGGCCGTCAACTACGCCGAGTCTAAAGAGGAAAACCCCTCTCGGACCCTAGGCGTGGCCAATGGCACTTACATTGAAATCCAAAACGAGCACAACTACATGGGCGGTAGCACCTATGATCTAAGAGACTCTAACACCACCTTACATAAGGACCGGGGACTCATGGCCCCCGCCCACGAGCTGAACACTCCCCCCACTTGCTTTCGGGCGGGAATGGTCTCTTTCAAACCCAAAAACTTCACCGTCGCGGATCGCGATGGGACGTTATTTAAAAATAACAAACCAGCTAACCTCGCCATGCCCGGCTTTTTATCGGACACCGACGCGACGCCCCACGCGGACGCCATCCCCAGTTGCGGTAGCGCGAGACTGCCTTTAACGGCCACTAGGTTCTTCCGGTTCCCGACGTCTGACGCCATGTCCGAGCACCCCACTTACCTACCTAACCCCTTATGGTTAGCGGCTAAATACGGGGGATTTATCGACCTTAATAGCGATGGCGTGCCACAAAAGGCGGAGTGGGACTCTATTCCCTCCCCCAATGGCGATGGGGTCCCGGATAACTATTTTTACGCCAATAACTTATCTGAGCTTAAAGAGCGGCTCATTGAGGCCTTTGAGCGAATCATGACCAACTTGACGGTGGGCACCTCGTCCTCGGCCTCCATTAACTCAGTTATGGGCGGCGGCATCACCATTAGGACCTATTACCAAACCATCCACACGCCCTATAACGAAGAGTCTGGGGTAAATGAGGTCAAGTGGATTGGCGGGGCTTACTCCCTCTTTGTGGATCCTTACGGTAACCTCCGTGAGGACACTAACCAAAACGGTAAACTTGATCTTAACTGCGGCTCCGCGGATGAAGCGAATTCCAGTCGCGGACCTGGAGCCAAGGGCGACTGGATCGTGGAGTTCGTTAATTGCTCCACCATTACCAACGTTAACGCCTCTGAAGGCCAAAAATGCACCAGTGTCCGTGACACATCGGATCTTAAATCCATTGTCCGAGTTTTCCCTGACCAAACCGGCAAAAACTACGTGGATTTCAGTCGCAGTCAATACCTTTCTTTGGAAAGCGTTTACACTGTTTGGAACCTCGCGGAAAACTTAGCTGGCTTGTCTAATGTCAGTAACCGGAATGTTTACTTCTACGACTCCGAGACTATGGGGGCCACGCCGCTCACCTTGGGCGATGGCGCCAAATTTAACATCGCCAAAGCCGGGTCTATCTACAAACAACTCATGGCCGCGGACGTCAACGCCGCGTCCAAGCTGATTACCTATATCTTAGGCGAGGATCAAGCCGCCTTTAGGTCCCGCAAGACTAAGGCTCCTTGGGTCTCCAACAAGGGCGCGACCGTCACCTGCCGCCTGGGCGATATCATTAACTCCCAGCCGGTTATTATTGGAACCCCCTTCTCGGGCTTTGACGAAATGTATAACGATTCCTCCTTCGGGTCGCATCGCCTTAAATACAGCGGTCGGAAAAACTTGGCGATCATGGGGGCCAACGATGGCATGCTCCACGCGGCTAACCTAGGCACCCACGTTTCTTTCTCCCAGGGCGTCAATGGTTACGATGGGGCGGACGGTCAAGAAGTCTGGGCCTTTATCCCCCAGTCAGTCCTCCCGCACCTCCAGTGGCTGGCCCGGGAAGATTACGCCCACAGCTACTATATGGATCTGACCCCCTTTGTGGCTGAGGTTAAAGACATGTCCAAACCGGTCGGTGACCAATGGCGGACTATTGTCTACACCTCCTTACGGTTTGGCGGTCGGGCCATTGAGGTCCAACCGGCGACCAATAACACCCCGGCCAAGTACTCTTACTCCGAGGTCTTCGCCCTTGATGTGACCGACACTAGTAAACCGCCAATTCTGTTGTGGCGTTTTACCCATCCCCAGCTCGGTCTGGTGGTGGCCAGACCCGTGGTTAGCCGCAATGACAACGAATGGCGGGTTCTGGTGGGTAGCGGCCCGACCTATGACGACTACGTCAACGGCGTGACCATCCCTGGCCCGGATGGCCGTCAAGCCTACCGGGGTTACTCGAACCAGTCGGCTAAACTCTTTGTCTTTGACGCCCTTAAAGGCCCAGGCGCGAATAACGCCAATGTCACCGTCATGGACACTGACCGGCCCAAGAGTTTTATCGCCCAGTCCTTCATTACCATCGCTCCGGCCTCTTCGGTCAAAAGGGACGAAAATGGCGCGGTCACCTGGAAAAACGCTCTGGCCTACTTTAGCGTCAACCAGTCGGCCCCTGACACCGCGCTTTTGTGCTTAAAAGACCAGAGCGATATTGATCCTTATTTAAGTTGGAATAATCCTAAAGACCACTGCTCACCTTCCAATTATGGGCAGTATGGTTACTTTGACAAAGGCGGGGTCTGGCGGCTAAATATGGCGGGCGCCCCGTCCACTTGGGCTAGCAACTTTAAGCTCTTCTTTGACGCGGATCGACCGGTTTCCGGGGCGGTTAACGCCACCACCGACAATTTAGGCAATGTCTGGATCATTTTCGGGACTGGCCGTTATTGGAGTGACGATGACAGCCGGATCTGCGAAGGCGCGGGCAACGGCAAAGAATGCCGACTCAATCACGTTAATTACCTCTATGGGGTTAAAGAGCCCCGCGATGACGCTGGCCTTATGACCTACGCCACGGCTTTGGACAGTTCGCTCACTGACGTGACCAATGTCTTTGTCCAAACGGACGGCAACATTCTGGTCACTGGCTCCGGCGGGAGCGTATCTCCGTCCTTTAGCTCTGGCGACAGCGTGATTAGCTCTTACAATAGCCTTTCGGCTCACTTAGCCTCGAATAAATCCGGAGGCTATAAAAAGGCTCTGCACACGGGTGACGTGACCTCCATTGATAGCGTGGAAATCAATGATCCCGGCGATCCTGATTACAAAGACACTGACTGGTGGAAGGGCCTAACCACGGAAATGCTCATTCAACAGCCCGCCATCGCTATCTACTGGGGCCAGTCCCATATGGCCTTTAGCACCTTCTTACCGGAAAACGTCGCTTGCGGCAGCGTGGGCCGGAGTTACCACATCCTTTTGGACACTTACACTGGTCTGCCTTCCCCAGCCATGGGCTCGGATGAATTCCTTTCCTATAACCGAACCCAAGACATGCCAGAAGTCGGCGGCAATAAGGTTGTCTCTGACCACTATGGCTTTTCCGATGGCATGAACGTGGCCACCACCGTGGTGACCACCTATATTAACGGTCGGGCTAAAACCGCCTTTGTCACCACCACCAGTTCGGGCGAGGGTGGTAGCGGCAACCAGAGACACACGGAAAAAGACGACCCCTTGTTAGACCCGGATGGGAACTCCTTAACCGGCGACTCCCTCCAGTCTTACGTGGAGCCGGTTTGGGACTCCCCCAAAGGCGTGGTCTCCTGGCGCGAAGTTTTGGATCACACGATTTTGTTCACTGAAGAATAATTAACCTTTAACCTAAAGGCGCTGGAGAGTACCGAAACTGGAGACCTAATGACTGAGACCAACCCCGATTCTGGGCCCAATTTGACGGATTTTGACTCGACCCAGATCGTGGTTTGCCCCAAGTGCCAAACCAAGTACCGGCTCTCCATCGCCATACCTGATAATGGTTTAACCTTTCCTTGCTCCAAGTGCCGGACCACCTTACTGATCCGGCCGAAACCGCCCCAGCTTGAACCGACTGAGGCTAAAACGCCCCCTTTGGTCGCCCCGGACCCGGGGGTTAGTCAAAACGCCATCTGCCCCAGCTGTCTAAAGCCGGTCGCGGTCAACCTAACCAACGACCAAGACCGCTGGGTGGTCTGCCCCAGTTGTGGGGAAAAATTTGTGGCCCCCGCCAACCCGGCTTGGGTGACTTTGGGCGATCATAAGGTCGCCGCCGATTTTAAGCCCACCAGGGCCAAAAGTCGGCTAGTTTTAAACGTCGATAAGATGGCCCAGGTTTATGAGATAGGTCTGCCTGAGCGCGCCCCAGGCCACCGCCGCAAGATGATTATGGCCGTGTCCGCGCTTTTACTTTTGGGGTTAGGGTTATACGGTTATCTCATCCTTTCCTCTTGGCGAGAGGCCACTAGCTTAGTTGAGAACTCCCCGACCCCCACGGGGGTTGGGGCGGTCAACTATACGGAAGATGACTTTAAAAAGGACCTTTTTAACTTCCACCGCTGGGGGAAGAATAAATTTTTCTCTAATTACGTGGTAAACTACTCCAGTGACTCCTCCAGGTTTTTTAAATACGCTATTTCTAAACTAGCCCCGAATGAGTGCCAGGAGTTCACTAGCTTAACCTTAAACAGCACCCGCCACGCTGGCGTTAGCGTTAAGGGCCATTGTTTCGAAGAGCGATTGGCTGACCCCATTTTACAGGTCGATTGGCAAGGTCAGTACGCCGTTCTATCCGTTCCAGCGGTTAACCGCGAAATTTTTCGCGTGCCCATATTCCCGATCAGCTCGGCCCAAGATGGGCGTTAAACCTTATAAGGACCTTAGGTTATGACCTTTAGTCAACAGAAAAAACGAAAAATCCCGTTTTTCGGCTTTCGCCAGGGGTTGACCTTGGTTGAGCTTCTAACGGTCATGCTCCTGGGGGCCATTTTGATCTCCATGGCCCTCCTTATATACGTCACCACCTCTAGAAGCTACATGCGCCAAGACTCCCTAGTGGAGCAGATGCTGAACCTCCGTTCGGCCTTAGCCTTTATCTCCCGCGACTTACGTATGGCGGGCAGCGGTTTTTCCCTCCTAAATATGGGGCAAAAACACCAGATTCTGGTCTATAACACCGACGCGGACGGCCATCCCACCACCTGGTTCCGTTACGACAACCCCACGCCCATGAGTTACGGGGTCCAGCCTTTGTGGTTTTTAGGGAAAGACGATGGCCCCGACATTTTAACCGTGGCCTATATGGCCCCGGAGTTTTCCGCGCCTTTAGGTCGCTTAAGCGATGAATACTCGGCCAATGACCCAACGCTAAAATTAAGGGATCTGTCCCTGATCGAATACTCGAGCGCCATTGACGATGACGAGGTTCTGATGGCCGGCGACAACATCGCCGTGGTGGATGGCGATCGAGCCGTGATCTTAGAAGCCACCTCCGGGGCCGCCGATGGTTTGGGCGTTATTAGGGTTAAAGCCACCCCCTCGTCCTTTCCCTCGGGCTATTTACACTCTGGGTCGTCTTTTTCCTCGGAAAGCTTGGTGTATAACATCAGGAAGATTTATGTCCATTCCTTTAGGGTGGACACGACCAATAACACCTTAGTCATGGACACCTTAGGCGAGACCGGGGACCTTTTGGCTGAGGGCATTGAGGATCTCCAGGTGGCCTTCACCGTGGCCAAAACCGACCCCACAGTGGACACCAACTTAATTCAAACTTATGATGACTTCAACCTGGAATCTAAGGATAAAACCTTGGCCCGGATCGTCTTGGTCTCCAAATCCACGACCAAGGATCCTTATTTAAACACCTATCCCCTGATTCAGGCCCTGGACCATAAACCGGTAGGCTCGGACCAATACCGCCGTCGGTCCCTGGAAACAGTGGTTAATCTCCGGAATTTTTAGTTTTTTAAGGCAAATTAAGTCTTTTGATCATAATTAAATCGCGCTTTTTGGAGAATACTTATGAAAAACTCGATTATAAAATCCCAGCTATCTGGCTTTTCCCTAATCGAGATGATTGTGGTCATGGCGGTTATGGCGGTTCTTTTAGCCATCGCCATTCCCACCTATATTTCGGTGGTCCCCGCGGTGGATCTAAAAGCCGATGGCCGCAAAATCATGTTCGCCATGCAAAGGGCTCGGCAAGTGGCCTCTTCCTATAACCGGCCAACCCGGGTCTTAATCGACTGCACCGCGGAAACCTTAGCCTTTGAGGGTAAAAAGAACCCCTGCCGGTTAGCCGTGGAGATAGCCGTTTTTGACGACACGGGCAAAGCTTTGCGTTGGGTGCCGGTCCAAGCCGGGAAACTGGATTTAAGCCCCGCGACGGTTGTATCCTATAGGACCCCTTATACACAGCAAAGGGACCATTTCACTTTCTATCAGAATTTTTTTAATAAATTCTATTCCGTTAATGGCCTAGGGCCCAGAACCTACGGCGTGGCCAACAAGGACTCTTTCGCGGGCGACAGCGCGGTCGTGGTCTACACGCCCAGCGGGGAAGCCGTCACTTATTGCAAGCTACAGCTTCTTTTAAAGAGCTCCAGAAAAGACCTCCCAGGTTGGGAGCTTGACGTCATTAACAGCACTGGCAACGTCCGCTTAAAGGAAGTTAGCGCCTAAAACCAAGGCGACCTTAGGGAAACATTATGAAACGCCTGAAAACGCCTCCATCTAGCCACGGAGGGCTTAAATCCGGTTTCACTCTTTTAGAGACCCTCTTCGCCCTTTTGGTCATCTTAATGGGGTTTCTGGCGGCTATCACCATGAATAGCACGGCCTTAAGAAGTGGCGTGATCAACGAAGTCCAGTTCCAGGCGGTGTTTCTGGCGGACTCCAAAATCGAGGAAATCCGGACCAACACGCCCGAGAGCGCGGGAACGGTCACAACCTATTACGACCGGAACGGCTCCTTAACCGATGAGGCCCACGCCTTTTACACCATGAACACGGCCATTAAATTTAAAACGCCCTCGGCCAAAACGGATCAGGTCACGGTCTCGGTCACGGCCAATAGACCTAGCGTTAATATTTCTTACGTCAGCATCATTGACCATATGGACGATTAATCTTGATAGGAGCCACCTTGAGGAGGCCATCCGTGAACACGCTTAAACCCCAACCCCCCCTAAACAACTCGCGCCCGGGCATGATCCTGGTCACGACCTTGGTTCTGGTCCTCATCTTAACGGTGGCCGGCGGGGTTCTATTGTATAAAAACCGCTCCGAGCTAGCCACGACCACTAACTATCGCAATCACCAAAAAGCCTTGACCAACGCTGACACGGTCCTGAAACTAGCCATGAAAGCCTTGGACATCATGGTGGCTAACCCCTCCATTAGTTCCGTTAAAGAGTCTTTCTCTCACGACGATAATGGCTATAAATACACCTTTAGCGATAATTTCGCGGAAATAGTTCTTAACGATGATCAATCTCGCTCCTCCGTCAAATCCCGTTACTTAGGGGCGGGTAGTACCACTGGCGGCAATGAGCCGGATATTATCATCTCCAACTCTAGTGACCAGATCATTGGCATGGCCAAGATTGGCCGGGATTTTAAAGATCGCACCATCGACTATGGCGGCTCCCAAAAGGCTGGGGAAAGCATTGGGATGACCGGCATGGGTTCGGGCTCATCCTCGGTCTCTAGTTTCTATGTCATCACGGTGGTGGGTCGGGATCCGGATTCCACGGCTGGCGATATTTTCTCTCATGGGGCCGAGATCTCAGCTGGGCCGCAGGCTTTTCTGACCGCCTTATATTGCGTGGGCACGGCTTGCGAAAAGTCCTAAGACGCTTCTTTACGGCTTATACGGTTGGTTAAGGGTGAATTTAAAGGCTTTGAGGGAAACTTGGAGCTATTGGGGGCCTTAACCGGGGTTTTAGTTAAGCGCTGGCTCATTAGAGACAGAACAGGACTTTTAAGGCTTTAAGGCGCGGGGGAGGATCTACGCCTTAAAGCCTTTTTTTGACTTAAGGCCCGTTAGCTTTGAACCCTAACCGCCCTTTAATGACCTCTAGACTTTGGGGGCGGTAGGGGTCAAACCTACTGGGGGCGGGCTTCATAAACGCCCCAAAACCCCTTCTAGAATCCATCTAGGACCCCGAACCTCGGTTAGATTACCAAAAGTCCTTCCGACCCGCAAAACGGCCAGAAGGCGATTTTAGAGCCTTCTTAACCCTTTAGATTAACGGATATTCTTGGACTAAGACCCGCCGAGCCCCGCTAGGCTCTAAAAAGCTTTCCCAGAGGCTAAAGCTTCTGACCCAAAAGGAGCCAAAATCGCTCGGCGGCTCCTTTTGGGTTAGGGCTATTGTTCGCGGGTCTGGGTTCCCTTTAACCCGGGCGATGGTTAAGTGCGGTTTAGGCGGCCAACGCTCAAGCTTTAGGCCAATAACCTCCTGGGCGATTAGATCAACCGCTTTGATTAAAGATATGAGTTCAGGCGGGGAATCCACCCCGGCCCAAAATGGGCCATGGGCGAATAACCCCAAGCCTTGAACCTTGAGCGTAAACGCTGGGGCCTTAACCGTGGCTAAAGCCGCGGTTAGACGCGCGGCCTGATCTAAGCTAACCTCGCCGATAAACTTTAAGGTCAGGTGGATTAACTTTTCCGGGCGGGAGTTGGCTGGGGCCAAGGCCGCGAGCTTTAAAGCCAGCTCCTTAGGGGCGATAAGGGCCACAAAGAGCCTTCTAACCCGGGATTTTTCCGCCACTACTTATCCTTTCTTTTGTGGGGAAAGGCTGGGATGGTGGAATACTCGTAGTTATCGTAAATAAAGTCAGCCACTTCCTGGGATTGGTAAGCTTTAACGAACTTTAAAAAAACCTGGTTATTCTTGTCCTCCAGCCTAGAGGCGATGACGTTAACGTAGGGCGAGTCCACCGACTCTAAGTAAATGGAGTCTTTAACGGGGTTCAGCCCAGCTGGGATGGAAAAGGTGTTGTTAATGGCCGCCGCGGCCACGTCCTCTAGGGTCCTAGGGGTTTGGGCCGCGTCCACCTCGAGGATGACTAAGGACTTGGGGTTGTCCACGATGTCATAGGGCGTGGCCGTTAGGCCCACGCCGGTTTTTAGTTTAATGGCCCCAGCCTTTTGGAGGAGCAATAGAGCCCGGCCGCCATTAGTGGGATCGTTAGGGATGGCCACGGTGTCGCCATTTTTAAGCTCATCAAGTTTTTTGATCTTCCGGGAATAGAAGCCTAAAGGGGAAATATAGGTGCTGCCAAGGCTAACGAGGTTAGTCCCATTTTCTTTATTGTAGTCGTCCAAATAGGGTTGGTGCTGGAAGGCGTTTAAGTCCAGCTCTTTATTGACCAAGGCCTCATTAACCTGGCGGTAATCGCCAAACTCAATAATCTTAACCTCCAGGCCGTCTTTTAAGGCCACTTCTTTGGCCTTTTCCAGGATTTCCACGTCCGCCCCGGAGGTGGTGCCCACGGTCACCGTGGTCTGGGCCGTTAAGGTTGAGCTAGTGAAGAGAATTAAACCTAAAGCCAAAAGAAACAAATTTTTCATAAATATCCTCTAATTAAAACTCGGGCGGCCGCTCCAAACGAGGTTATTATCATTAGCCCCTAGCCGTTAGACCCATTATAAGCCCTTCTTCGCCTTAACCTCTCTAACGCTTTTTAGCGAAGTATGACCCAAAAGGGGACTCGCGGCTTTAACCAACTTTTAACAACAATCCAATAATTTTTCTCTATTTTTACTTTAATAACTCAACATTATTCAATACTTATAATCCAAACTTAATATCAACGGTTTACCGCGGGCGATTTCGCTCGCGGCGATTTCGCTATAGACGCTTAGCTAGCGGCGCTTATCTAGCGGCTTAAATCTATCGCCGGGAACAGCGCTTGGCCAGGTAATCCCCTAAGTTTTGGGTCAACTGGACGATGATTAAAAGGGCGAAGACCGTTAAAAACATGACGTCCGTCTGGTAGCGCTGATAGCCGTAGCGGATGGCTAAATCGCCTAAACCCCCGCCGCCCACGGCCCCGGCCATGGCCGAGTAGCTAATGAGGGTGATCACCATGATGGTGATGGCCAAGATTAACCCGGATTTGGCCTCGGGCAACATCACCCGCCAGATGATCCGCCAGCGGCTGGCCCCACAGGACAAGGCCGCCTCAATCACCCCTTTCGGGACTTCCAATAGGGAGGTCTCGGTTAAGCGGGCCATAAAGACGGTGGCCGCTAAAGTTAAAGGGACAATGACCCCTTTAGGGCCTAAGCTTGTGCCCACTAAGAACCGCGTTAAAGGGATAATGAAGACGATAAAAATGGGAAAGGGAATGGAGCGAAGAGCGTTAACCGCTAGCCCCAAGACGGTTTGGGCCGGGCGGTTGGCTAAGATATGGCCAGGCCGAAAGATGACCAGTAAGACCCCCAAAGGGATGCCCAAGATGGCGGTTAAAAGGGCCGAGACCGAGACCATGTAAAAGGACTGGGCCGCCGCCGTCCCTAGCATGGATAATTTTAGGGGATCCAAGGTCACGTCTCACTCCATTAATAAGCCTAAGGTTTTGAGGTGGGTTAAAGCTCTTTTGACGTTGGGCTCCTCGCCCATCAGATCCAAGACCAAAGAGCCTAAAGGGACGCCTTTAATCCTTTCCACGTGGGCCTTTAGAATCTGGGCCTCCAACTGAAAGTCCCGGTTTAAGCTGGCCATAAACGAGGCTGGGGGCGATTCCCCCTGGAGCTTCAGCCTAACCAGATGGCCCCGGGCCTTAAGGTCGCTCAGATCCTCTTCGGCCCCTAAGATCTCGGCCACAAAGCTTTGGGTGACTGGATGGTTAGGGTTAGCGAAGACCTCCTCCACGGGGCCAGTCTCCACGACCAAGCCCTTTTCCAAAACCGCCACCCGATCGCAAATGGAGGCGATGACCCGGGGCTCATGGGTGATTAAGATGACCGTTAAACCAAACTTTAGCTTCACGTCTTTAATCAAGGACAAGATAGCTCTAGTCGATTGGGGGTCCAAGGCGCTGGTGGCCTCATCGGACAGAAGGACTTTGGGGTGGTTGGCCAAAGCCCGGGCCACGCCCACCCGTTGCTTTTCCCCGCCCGACAACTGGGCCGGGTAGTTTTTGGCCTTGTCCTTTAACCCCACCAGTTCCAGAAGCTCGGCCACCCTTAACGCGATCTCTTTTTTCCCGAGCCCCGCCACCTCCAAAGGAAAGGCCACGTTAGCCGCCGCCGTCCTTGAGGCCATTAGGTTAAAGGCCTGAAAAATAAGGCCCATATCTTGGCGGACAAGCTTCAATTTAGCGGGGCTTAAATCAGTCAGGCTCTCCCCTTGGAAAATGACCTCCCCTTTAGTGGGCCTTTCCAAAAGGTTTAAGCAACGGATAAAGGTGCTCTTGCCCGAGCCCGAGGGCCCGACCACCCCGAAGATCTCCCCGGGCTCCACGGCCAGATCCACCCCCCGAATGGCCGCGACCCCGGTTTCCCCGGACTCATAGGTTTTGACTAAGCCTCTAACTTCCAGGATAGCCATGGTTTTTAGATTTTCACCCGCGCTTTCTAGCTAAAAGCTTTAAAACTTAAAAAGCGTTAATATTTTTAATTGGTGGGTTAAATGTTGATTTGTTTAACAAATTTTAACCTAAAACTTACGTCTTTTTAACCAACAAATTTGGCTATAAAGAGGCTAAAATTCCCCGCCGGCTGGCTGGAAAAAACCCGCTTAAGTTTGATTTAAGCTAAATTAAGCCAATAAACCTTTGAGTTTGGCCATCCCCGTCTTAACTAGCGGCCAAGGGGCGAAATTGTTTTCACCGGCTAAAAATCGTCTTGACTTAGAAACAAGGGTATGTTAAAATTGTCAATGGACTTAAGAATAAACTTGATTAGAGGGCCAGAGCCAACGGCCAGAAACCGATGGCCCAAAGAGATCGCCAGAATCGCTCTGGACCTTTCCAGCGCCTGGCTATTGTAAACTCTCTTAACCCAAATAACCAATGTTATTTCTAGGCTTAACGCTTATAGGCTTAAGTCTAAGCCCTAATCTAAGCTGAATCGCTCTAATCGGGATTTTCCTTAGATTGACCTTGGGGGGTCTTATAAACCCCCAAAATTTGGCTTTAAGGCTCTTTTAAAACCCCTTTGGGGGGGCTTCGCTCCCTTTAGGAACGACTTCTTAGGGTTCCACTTCGAGGTCCCGTCTTAGGACCTGTCATAGGGACCTGTCATAGGGGCCCGTCTTAGGGCCATTTTAGGGCCCCGCGCGCCCAAGCTTTCAATATAAATTATTTTTCTAGTTTTACATTTTTAATGTCATTTTTGTCGCCTTTTTTTGAAGTTTAAGTTTTTTTTAACATGTTGATAACGGTTATATTTTAGTAAAATAACCATTAATAATTTAACTTATTATCTAAACTTGTAAATATTAACGCTTTTCATGGTTCGCGCCGTTAGGGCCTAATTTTTAGCGGGTTTTAGCTGGCCGCCTAAGCTGATGGCGCCAAACCAAAAGGCGGAAAGCTTAAGGCGTAAAGCTTAAGGCCCTAACTAAACTCTTGGGCTCAAGGCTTTTTTTTAACTAGTTTTTTGGGGTTTAATTTTATTTTTTGGTCCGTTCGCCCTAAAAGGCCTCGACTATTTCACGCCTATTAGCCTAATTTAGGCTTTTTAGCCTTCTTTAGTTAAAAGGCGCGTTACGAGGTGTTTCATGAAAAACAAACGTCTCCGGCCCGCGAAAAACCTCGATTACGCTTTGGCCAGCCCAGAGGAGGCTTTAGAGCCCCCAGAGGATAGCTTCCTAGAAGATAGCTTTCTGGACCCCTTTTCTGAGCTTAATTACCCCGTTTCGAGCGATGAGGACGAGGACGAGGACGAGGTCGAGTCTCTGGCCTTGGCCGGCGCCCCCAAATTAATCCTCGGCGATCAAGACTTCGCGGCGAAAGAGTTAACCCCAGACCTTGATGACTCCGACCGGGATCTAGCGGCTTTGGAGGTCTTAACCAGCCCCCCCACCCTAGAGCCCCCCGACCCCTATGAGGCCACCAGCGACCCTTTAAAACTGTACTTACGGGAAATGGCCAGCCACCCCCTTCTGAACCGGGAAGAGGAAACTAACCTGGCCAAAACGATCGAGTCCGGGGAGACGGGGCTGTTATTGGCTTTATTAAAGACCCCTTTGGGGTTGGCCAGTTTAACCGAGTTTGGGGATAAGCTTTCTAGCGGCGAGATTGGCCTTAAGGATCTTTCCAAAGAGTTAGACGAGGACAAACCCCCCAAAGAAAGGCCCTTGTTCTTAGGCTATTTGGCTGATCTGAAAAAAATTCTGAAAAAAGCCGCCCTGGCCCAAAAAAAGGCCGTGGATCTTAGCGACACCGCTAGCGGCGAGCGGCTGAAAGCCTTAAACGCCAGGCTAAACCGCTTGGACTCGGAAATCGTCTTTTATGGCTTAGAGCTAGGGCTCAGCAAAAGCCATCGCCAAACCTTAAAGATCCAAGACGCAAGCTTAATGGATCGCTACTTGGCTTGGGGTCGGCAACTAAACGAGATCCAAGCGCAAAGAAAAATCTTTGGCTTAGACTCCCCCAACCTTTTGGGAGCCGAGACCTTACCGTCGCCCAAAGGCCATAAGGCCACCCGGGTCCGGCGGCAAGAGGAGGAGGGCTTAAGGAAAAAGGCTAAAGAGCTGGAAAAGGCCGCCCACTTAACCAACGAGGCCTTAATTAACCTAACTTCCGAGCTATTGAAGTTTCAGGAGATCGCCGAAAGCGCTCGGCGCCTTTTGATCCAGGCCAACTTAAGGCTAGTGGTGGCCGAGGCCAAAAGGTTCCACCACAGTAAGATGGATCTTATGGATCTGATCCAAGAGGGGAACATTGGCCTCATGCGGGCCACCGAAAAATACGATTACCATCGGGGGACGCGCTTTTCCACCTACGCCACCTGGTGGATCCGTCAGGCCATCACTCGAGCCATCGCCGACCAATCGCGGACCATTCGGCTCCCCGTCCATTTGTCGGAGACCATTAACAAAATCCATCGGGCCTCCATTGTCTTAACCCAAGAGTTAGGCCGCCCGCCCACGGAAAATGAGGTCAGCCAAAGAATCGGCGTCCCCGTCAAAAGGGTCTTCGCGGCCCTGAACTCCTCTAAGGACACCATCCCCTTATTGTCGCCAGTCAACGAGGACGGGGACACCTATTTAATGGAGATGTTACCGGACCAAAACGCCGTTCTCCCGGAAAAGGCGGCCATCAACCTGGAAACCTTGGAGAAGATCCGCCAGGTTTTAAACACCTTATCCGAAAGGGAAGCCGAGATCTTAAGGTATCGGTATGGGATCGACAAACCCCGGGAGTACACCTTGGAAGAGGTTGGGGTCATCTGCGGGGTCACCCGCGAGAGGATCCGGCAAATCGAGATCAAAGCCCTCCAAAAGCTAAAAAGGAGCGTCCGCCGGGCCAACTTAAGCGAGATCCGCTTCGATTAACCAAAACCTAACCCCTTGAACCTCTGATGGCGGCCAAAAGGCCGCCATCAGCGTCTTGACTCAATATGTCTAAGCGATTAAACCCAAAAGCGAGTTGGTTCCCTGGCGAAGGAAATAACTTTAACCCCGGAAAAACTGGATAGGGCCAGGTATTTAGTCAATAACTCCACGAAAGTTACGTGACTATAGAAAGGGGTTATATGTTACCTCGGGCTAGCTAACCCTGTCCCTTGAGGTTAGGGCGCTACTTTTTTGGCGCTAGGCCGCTTGCGCGTCGCTAGTTATAAGGCCATTTTTAACAACCAACCACGTGAATCGTTTCCCCATTGGGCATAATCTTGGTGTCCCAGGTAATTTTATCTTTCCAGCTCTTTTCTGATTTCCGGTCAAACACCACTAGCCACCCTTCATTGACTAAAAAGCCGTCCATATAGCGTAAAGTCTGTTCTAAGCTTTTGGCCCGGCTAATTTCGTTATCTTTGATCTTGGTCGCGATAACGTAACTTTTTCCCGCGTACTGGATGAGAATGTCCCCGTATCCTAGACCATCGGCGAATTCATTGATAAGGGTGGCCCCACCGTTAACCACTCTTTGCAGAAAGGCGGCCAAATAATAATGGGGCGCGCCTTCTGTATACGACGCGCCCTTAAGAAATCTTTCGGAGTTG
The DNA here is from genome assembly GCA_031273455.1 of Deltaproteobacteria bacterium. Classification (GTDB taxonomy): domain Bacteria; phylum Desulfobacterota; class Desulfarculia; order Adiutricales; family Adiutricaceae; genus JAIROO01. Next base: position 20,132 of record JAISRZ010000106.1, read on the forward strand.
AGAGCCCAATACTGTTGGAAGGCCTCTAATAAACCGGAGAG
>JAISRZ010000027.1 GCA_031273455.1 Deltaproteobacteria bacterium
GAGGACCTGGCGAGCCAGGCCCTAACCCTGGTAACCCTTAAGACGCCCTAGAGCGCCTCAACCCCGGGCCAAAGGCGAGCCTTTGGCCCGGGGTGAACGGTTACGTTGGCCAGATTTTAACCGGCTCAAAAAGAGCCTTTAACCAGCCAATGGCCAGCCTTTAACCAGCCAATGGCCAGCTTTTATCCAGCCAAGCGCCAGCCTTTAATCAACTCGTAAGACAATTCTAAAGTCAGCTGGAAGCTTGAGCCTTTAACCAGCCTTGAACCAGTTTTGAGCCAGCCTAAAAACTAGCCCCCTAAAACCCTAAGACCCCTGGTCATCTTCCGAGTCTTAACGATCCCCAGAGCCGACCCCTAACCGCCCGAAAAACGAGCGCAAAAAGGCCCTCGGGGCCTTTAGAGGGTCGTGGACTATCCGCCGCCTTAACCCCCTAAAAGACCGTGATATTAACTTCTTTTTAAGCTTTAATTAAATTAAAAAATCTAGTCTTTATGAGGCCAAAGAATAGCCTTTGGTGTTTAAATAACCAATGAATATTTTCTGACCTTTAAAAACCTCTAAAAACCCCAACTGGATAAGTTAAGGAGCCTTTAGACCCTTAAGCGGCTTAGTTGAGCTAGCCGCTAAGGTCTAAGGTTTTAGTTATCAACGTCTTTTAACGTTGGTTTTAGAGGCTTTCGCGCTGGTCTTTTTAACCGTCTTGGACTTGGCGGAGCTCTTGGCGGCGGTTTTAGCCTTAGTCTTCCGGTCGCTGGAAGAGGCTTTGACCTCGGTCTTTTTGGAGCTCTTGGCTTTGGCGGTTAAGTTACTGGCCGCTTTATTGGACTTAGTCGATTTAGCCACTTTATCGTCTTTGGACTTTTTAGCCACATTAGTCTTGGTGGTCACGCTGGCCTTAACTGGGATGACCAGGGTCTGGCCGAGCTTAAGCTTGTGCTTATTGGGCAACCTATTGGCCGCTACCAGTTCCCCCACGGTGACCTTGTGCTTTTTGGCTAAGGTGACCAGGGTGTCGCCGTTTTTAACTTTGATTTTCTGGGAGGCGGTTTTGGCGGTGGTCTTCTTGGAGGAAGCCGTTAAAGTGGTCGTGTCGCGACGGTTGGTTTTTTCTTTTAGGGTTAATTGAGCTTGCTGACGGGACTGACCGATCCATTCGGCTTTTAACCGCTCGGATATGGTCGTTATGCCTTGGTTGTTTATTATTCGACGGGCCGCCACAAAGCGCTCTTTGCGGCCCCGACCGTTTAAGCTACTTTCAGTTATGGTTTTGCCGGTTCTGGGGCTATGGATGTATTTATCATCGCCAGTGTAGATACCAACGTGGGAATAGCCGTAGTTAAAAAAGACCAAATCCCCGGGCCGTAAATCCTCTTTGGCGATGGGCTCGCCCACGGCCATCATGTCCCGCGAGGAGCGGGGCAGGGATATGCCGTGGTTTTTATAAACCCAACTCACATAGCCACTGCAGTCAAACCCCGTCTCCGGGGAGGAGCCGCCGTAGCGATAAGGGACCCCCACCTGGGAAAAGGCGGTCTTCATGATATTATCAACTCTATTTTGGTTGATTTTATAGGGGCTTGGATTAGCCGAGGGGTTATAACGGTAAGCGGTATTGTTTTTTTGGGCGCAGCCAAAAGTGAATATTAATGGAATAGCTAAGAGAGACAAAAAAGCTAAAGGTCTAAGCCTCGTAATAGTCCGTGGGGTGGACTTAACGGTATTGGCGTTCATCGCGGTTCTCCGGAGCATCAAACCGTCCATTTCGCGTCTTTGAGCCAAAAGCTCAAAAGATCCTTAAGCGTAAGCCATAAAACCTTAAGCTAAGGGGCCTAGAAGACGTAACGTCTCAAAGGCCGAACTAGAAATGGCGTCGTATGTTTGGATGTACTTAGATGGGCGTCTTTAAAAAAGAGTGTATAGCCCAAATGTTGCGGTCTATAGTGTCCTCACCCTCCTTAGAGTATGGAAAGCCAGAAACAAGAATAATATTGAGGGGACTTTAGCCGTGACCGCGCCAGACTAAAGATCCTTTAGAAGCGAAAGGCCAAAACAGAGCGCTAGGGGCCTCTTAAAGCTTTAAGCTCGAAAGGCCGATGAGAAAGTGTCAGGCCTCTAGCTTGGCCAGACAACAATTAGAAAAGTTGATATTGCCAGCTTTTGATCGGGTTGTCAAGTTTTTTTTAAAATTTGAAAAACAATAAGGTTTTACCCGTGTAACAAAAATTGAAGGAATATCATACGCTAGTCAGATAACGCTTACTTAGTTCCGAATCTATGAGATTAAATTTGTTTATCTTATTTATTGACTTAATTTCTAGGCGCCACTGTCTAAAAAACTTAATCGCCATCTAAAACTTCCCAATATTAACTAAAGATACTATAAGATTATAATTTAAAACTTAATGGTGGAGCCCCACCAGGTTTAGGCCCCTTACGGCCTTTAGACCCCAGATTTAGATCCCGCGCTTTGACCTCGTTTTTGGACCCCGCTTTTAGACCCCACTTTTGACCTAACGCTTAGACCCTTTCTTAGACCAGATGTTTAGACCAGGCGCTTCTTTCGAGGTTTTTACGCTTTAGTTTAGCTTAAGGCGTATCAAACCTTAAGCTCCAGTGGTTTAGCTTAAGGGGCTTATAAGACCCCCGAAGTTCCCAAAGGGGCCCTAAGCCTCCAAAGCCCCCCCAGTTCGTTTCAGCCCTAAGTTATTTAAGGCTCCAAGGGCCGCGTTCGCGGCCCTTGGAGCCCAGACAGTTTCTAGCGTGGATATTTAGAGGTTAGAAGTTAAAGCCCACCATCACGCCGGAGGTGACCTGGTTTTTGGAGCCCTCTTTGACAATGGGGGAGTCCGCGGCTGGGCCGGTTAAGCCCTTGTATTCGCCAAAGACCCCTAGATCAATGTTGGTAGTGAGGTTGTAGCTGACCGTGGCCCCTAGGGCCACGTGCTTAAAGCCCGAGTCGGCGTCATAACGCCGATAGCCGGAGTTCCGGGCTTGCTTGGGGCTCACCCCAAAGAAGGCTTGGTTATACTTTTGGCTGGCGAACATGGTGGACAGTTGGACCGTCCCCCTTAACCTCTCAATAAACCGGTGGGAATAGGCCACCCCGGTTTCCGCGGTCAAGCCTTCCACTTCCCCTAAGCCATGGTAAGCGTTTAAGAAGATGGACAGATCCCCGGGGTGGTAACTGATCATGGCCCCTAAAGCCGCGCTTTCGTCAATGTCGCCCATACCCCTTAAAAGATCGCTATCGTCCTCGTCCCGACCGCCCCAGTACCTAATAGACGGGGCAATGGTCCAATCGCCGTTATCAATGACCTTAACCCCTAAGCCTTTGGACAAAGACAAAAAGATCCGGTCGTAACTAAGCTCAATAACCGGGATTGGGGTGACCTCGTACTTATCCGAGCCCTCGATTTCTGGGTGGGAGACAAGACCAGCCCCTAAAGTCACCTTTAACGAGGGCGAGGACTCCCCTTGGGGCGGCTCATTGGTGGCCGCTTGGCGACCCAGCTCTAAAGTCTCATTGGGCTGGGCCATTAGAGGTAAAGAATAGAGACCCAAGAGTAGCGAAAGGGATATTAAGGCCGATAAGACTAGGGGGCCTTTAAAAAAGCCGTTAAGTCCCAAGATATTTAGCCTAAACATAATGGAAAAATCCTTATGAGAAAAAAAACTTTTAGTTGGGGGATAGAACCTTAAGGACAGGAGTTATCCCGTTAGGTTGATTCCTAAATAATATCAAAAAAAAACAGTTAAATCTATCATTATCCGCTGAGTTAAAATACGTCTCAAAAATTATCCGATTAAAATGTATAATCATATTAAGAAAATTTAAACACAAATAATTGATAACTTAGAATATTATGACGAGAGTTTGGTTAAGGGTCAAACCGGGCTGGAACGGGGATTTTTTAGGGTTAAGGGGCTAGTCCGCCCCCAAAATCTGGGGGTTTTCCCGAAAAAATGGGGGTTTTTTTGACGATTTTGGGGGCCAGCGGCCACCCACAAAGCCCAGAGCTTGACCCCTAAGTTCTAGATGAGCCCCAGTAAAGGTTCCGGCCAAGAGGTGGCCAGGTTTCTGGCCAAGAGGTGGCCAGCTTCCGGCCAAGAGGGTGGGATCGCTTAAACCACTATTTTTTATCTAATTAACGATATAAAAAAAACTATTATTCTTTAAAAACCAAACTTAAACTATTGTTCTTTAAAACAAAACTTAAACTATTATTCTTCAAAAAATAAACTTAAATAATTTTTCTTTAAAAACAAAACTTAACCTATTATTCTTTGAAAACAAAACTTAAACTATTATTCTAAAAAAAACTTAAAACATTATTCTTTAAAAACAAAACTTAAACTATTGTTCTTTAAAAACCAAACTTAAACAATTATTCTTTAAAAACAAAACTTAAACCATTGTTCTTTAAAAACTAAACTATAATAATAAAACGTTAAATATTTTCCTTTAAAAACTAATCTTTGCCCGGGGCCTCTAAAAACAAGACTATAAAAACCAAAAGCCCTTTAACTTAGCTGGTTAAAGGGCTTTTGGCTATTAGGCTTCCAGTTGTGAACCTAACTTAAAGCCAGTTAGGAGGCGATCCGAAAGTTATTGGGCATACCCGCGTTTTTGGTCTTTAAGGTGGATTTAACAAAGGCCATGGCCTCATCGGCGGTTTTAGCCTTTAAGGTCTCTTCGGCGATGGCCTTGGTTTCCTCAAAGAAAGACATGCGGAGTAACCTTTTGACAAACGGAATGACCCCAAAAGGCATGGACAGCATATCGGCCCCAAAGCCCACGAGAAGGGGGGCGCTATAGACCCCAGCGGCCATGTCCCCGCAGACCGAGACCGAGATCCCGGCGGCTTGGCCAGCGGTGATGACTCTTTTAATCATGCGGAGGATGGACGGATGGAAGGGTTGATAAAGGTCCGAGACCTCGGGGTTCCCCCGATCCAAAGCTAAAGTGTATTGGATAAGATCATTGGTCCCAATGGACAAAAAGTCGGCCTCTTTAGCCAACTCATCGATTAAGACCACCGCCGCCGGCACTTCCACCATGATGCCTAACGGCACGTTTTCGGCCACCCGGCGGCCTTCGCGCTTTAGTTCCTCGCAAGTCTCGTTAATAAGCTCTTTGGCCCTTCTAATCTCCTCTAAGCTAGAGACCATGGGCAATAAGACCCGCGTCTGGCCGTGGACCGCGGCCCGGTAAATGGCTCGCAATTGGGCCCGAAAGATATCCAGGTTCTTTAAGCAGAAGCGGATGGCCCGTAAACCTAAAGCTTGGCTTTGTCGAGCCCCTTCAGTGTCGTTAATGGCTAAGATCTTATCCGCCCCCAAGTCCAAGGTGCGGATGGTCACGGGCCGGGGGGCGGCTGAGGCCACCACCCGGCGGTAAACCTCAAACAGCTCTTCCTCGGGGGGCAATTCCGGGCGGGTTAAGTATAAAAACTCGGTCCGATAGAGGCCAATCCCTTCCCCGCCGTTAGCGATGATGGCTGGCAGCTCCTCCACTAACTCCAGGTTCCCAAAGACGTCCACCCGATGGTCGTCTAAGGTGACCGCGGGCAAGTGGGCGCTCCGCACGATTTCCAGTTGGTAGTCTTTTAAAGTCCGTTGGCTCGTTTGGTAGAACTTGACCGCGTCCGCGTCCGGGTTCCGGATGATATGGCCTTCTCTGGAGTCAACGATTAAGGTGTCCCCGTGCTCTAAGACCTGTAAGATCCCAGCGGCCCCCATGACCGTGGGTAAACCAATGGCCTGGGCCACTAAAGCCGCGTGGGAGGTTTGACTGCCCGCCTCGGTGATGAGACCCACCACCCGACCGGCGGGCAAAGATGAGACCTCGGCTGGGCTCAAATCAAAGGCGGCCACCACGCACCCTTCCTGAAAAATGGGCTGCTGGGTGGCGCTCGGGTCGCGCATGGCCACGATTAAAGCTTGGCCTAACTGCTCCACATCGGACGAGCGGCTTCTAATATGGGCGTCATTGATGTTGGCTAAAAGGCGAGCCATCTCGCGGATGGTGGAATTGACCGCGGCCTCGGCGTTAATCCGGTCTTGCCGGATCTTCTGGTCCACGGATTTAGCGATGACGGGATCGCGAAGAAGGGTGGTCAAAGCGTCAAACACGCTAGCTTGACCGCTTAACTCCTGGGGTAGGCTATTTTTGGCCCGTAAGTACTGGGCCTCAGTTTTCTCTAGAGCCTCTTGGAAGCGCTCCAGTTCCCGTTCCACCATCTGGGCGCTAGTTAGTTTAAAACGGTGGACGCGAATATTGGTGGCGCTGATAATGTGGACTGGGCCAATAGCGATGCCTTGGCCCACGCCAATACCCTGGAAAACAGCCCCCTTTGGCACAAAAGGCGGAGGCAGGTTCATTATGCGTTTATCCTTTTAATGGTTGTTGGCTGGCTAATTTAACAACTAACCTTTTCTTTAAGGGCCTTTAGACCTTAAAGTTTAAGATTAGGAGAAGAGCTTAGGTAGGGGTCTAATGGGGGCGTTAGCCCTTTAAAAACCTGCCGGATGGATCGGGTTTTAGATTTTTTGATCTAAAATTCGCCTTTATTAATAAGAAATAATTTAAATCTTATCAATAAAAGGTCATCCTTAGTTACCTGACCTAAGCGATCCTAATTTAGCCCAAAAATTATCTTAAGCGCATATAAAGCGCTATAAATAGGTTAGGTTAATTTAGGATATACTGGCAATCGCTTTATCTTTAGGCCCTCAACATAACGCTCAGGATCAGGATCTGGAGGGCCAGAAGTTTAGCGATTAAAAGTTAGTCTTCCCCGAAACGGTCGTTAATAATGGCCAGAATAGCCGAAAGAGCGGCCGGGGCGTCTTCCCCGGAGGCGGTTAGGGTGACCTGGCTATTACAGGAACAGCCCAGACTTAACAGAGACAATAGACTTCGGACGTCAGCCATGGACTCGTCTTTGACCATGGTTAAATCCGCCTTAAAGGACTGGGCCGCCTTCACCAACTTGGCGGCGGCTCGGGCGTGCAGCCCATAGCGGTTACGGATGACGGCGTTGATGGAAACTTGTTGTTCCTCTCTATTGGGTAAGATCTCAGTGTTGTTCATTAGTCTGGGATTATCCTGACCGCGGCTGGCGGTTTGACGTGGTGGCGCTCCTTGACGCTAAAATAGGCTTCTCTCATAAAGCGCGACCGCGGCGAGAGTCAGCCCAAAAACAATCAACAAATAAAGCCCCGCGTAGCCTATTTTCGGCCAACGCTTTTGGGCTAAGGCCAAAAGCGGGGCTAAGGCCGCGATGACGAATATCGGCCAGATCCGACCATCGGTCTTGGGGCCAATGAGCTTAACCGAGTACACGGTTAAAAACCCGGTTAAAAAGACCGTGAGCCTTAGAACCACCCGGGCGATTAACGGGGCCTTTAACTTGGCCACGGCTCGGTGGGCCGTGGCCCCCAAGCGGTACCCGTAAAAGATCCCGCCTATTCTGGTGGGCCAAGCCAAAGCCCCAAACAGGGCCGGGATAATCAAAGGCCAAAAGGTTATTTGGCCTTGGGCCAAGGACAGCCAGGTTAAGCCAAAGCCCATTAAACAGGAAAAGGGCAACCAAGCTTGCCAGAACAAAAGATCCCCGTGGATGGCCAAAGTCGAGGCTAAGGTGGAGACTATTAAAGAGCTATCCCGTTCCGAGATTAAGCCCTTAGCCCTTTCCTCCTCTAACTTTAAGGCCGCCCCAATGACCAAGCCGCTTAAAACCGGGTTAGTGTTAAAAAAACTCAAAACCCGCCGTTGGGCGGCCACGAACTCCTCCGAGCCAGCTTTATACAGAACTTTTAAGGCCGGGTTGACCGCGGCCGCGAAACCTAAGTTTTGCTGACCTATGAGGTTCCAGGAGGCTTCCAGGAAAAGAGATCGAGCGGCCACGCGCCATAAAGTCGCCCGGTCCAGACTGGGGATCTGGTTTTCACCCATGAAAAGACCTTTCTTAAGGGCGAGACCTGAAGGTTAAACCTTAGAGGTAGCCTTATAGCTATCAACCTTCATGGTTAAGCTTTAGGGAATAACCGGACAATATGATTTCGGCCCAGCGATAAAACTCCAAGGAAAAAGGGCCATCAACCGGTAAAAACCCAAAATAGGGGCCAATTCTCCTTTCCGTTTCGCGAATCATTATACATAATATTCAAATAAATTCAACGCTAATCATTAATCGCCCTTTGGTTAGGGGTTTTCGCCTTTTCCAGAAGAGTTTCGGGCCCTAGAGGACGGTTTAAGCCGTTTTCCGCCCGTAAAAGGGGTAAAACCACGGTCACTATGGCCCCGCCGCCGACTTGGTTGGCTAAGGTCACATCCCCTTTATGGGCTTCGATGATCTTCTTGACTAAGGCCAAGCCTAAGCCGCTCCCCTTGGATTTACTGGTGAAATAGGGGGCGAAGGGCTCAGCCAGCTGCTCGGCCCCAAAGCCCGGGCCGCTATCGGCCAAGGTGACCACCGCTTTGGTGGGGGTCAGGGCCAACTTAACGGTGACTTCCCCCTGGCCCGCCGGGCTAGCCGCTTGGATGGCGTTTAAGTAGAGGTTTAAAAAGGCTTGGGCCAAGCGACCGTCATCGGCGTAGACCAAAGCCTCGGACTCCGGGAGATCTAGGGTTAAGGTGACGTTCTGGCTTTGGGCGTCATGGACTAAAAGCTCGTGTAACCGCTTTAAAAAGGGGCTTAAAGCTAGATCCTGGGGTTTAATCTCCGTGGGTTTAGCGTAGTCCAAAAAGTCGGTGATGGTCCTTTCTAAACGCTCCACGCTAATGAGAATGACCTCTAAGGCCTCAAAAGAGCTGGGGTTGGACTTGGCTAAAAGGTGCTGGGTTAACCCCTTAATGGCCCCCAAGGGGTTCCGGATCTCGTGGGCTAACCCGGCGGCCATGGCCCCTAAGGAGGCTAAGCGCTTTTTCCGGTCCAATTCCTCCTTTAAGCGCCCCAACTCCCCCACGTCCATCATGAGGATGACGCGGCCCAATGGGTCCCCCGTGGCCCTGGTGACTAGCCCGCAGAAGATGGAGAGCCTTAAGGGCGGGCCGCCCTTAAACTTTAATTCCATCTCATGGCCGGTAAGATCGTTATCCACCGGGAAAGCCCCTTCGGTTAAGCTCACCAGATCTTGGTTAATAATCTCCTCGCGCTGTAAACCGGTCAGCTGTAAAGCGGCTTGGTTAACCAAGTTGACCCGGCCTTTGGGGTCGTCCATGATGAGACCCATGGGCAAACGAGCGATGATCTCCGAGGCGATGGCTTTGATGTCCTGGGAAACGCTCCGGGATATTAAGTATTTATAAGCCCAGAACAAGGCTAAGATCCCGAAGATGCTGGCCGCTCCCAGTAAACCGATAAAGAGGATGGAGTTTTGCCGACCAGAGCGGGCCGCGGCCTCAAAAGGGGCCATGTCAAAACCAACCCAGCAGTAAAGGCCTTTGGACCAATCCCCTAACAACTCTGGGGGCGGCGGGTTAGCTGGCGGGGAAGCGATCTCTGGTTGCCACCACTTTTTGCGCGGGGCGTCGGAGGGGTAGTCGGGATCGTCGGCGTCCCCGGCCTCCGCTTCCAAGTCCTCGTCTAAAGTCTCGTTTAAGGCTAATTCGCTGGGGTCTAAAAGGTTTGGGGCCCCGGCTAGCGTCCCGTTAGGCTCTAAAGTCGGTCCGCTGGAAGCGGTTAAAGGAGGAACCTCCTCGCTTAGACGCGGGTTAGGGGTGGCTAAAATAGGGTCTATAGCTGGACTATCTAAAGACTGGTTGGTTAAGGGGGCCAGATTGTTAGGGTCAACAGCCGTTAAATTATTTAGACTATTGGCCAAATTATCATTAAGAGAGTTATTAAGAGAATTATTTAAGTTGTTATTAAGGGTGTCCGCCTCGCTGGGGGTTAAAGGGGCCTTTAAGTTAGGGTTGGGCGGGGTTAAAGGGTTATCAACGTTAAGGTTAACTAGGCCAGCTAGGGGATCGATTTCTGGCGTTAAGTCTTGAAGGGGCTCTAGATCGGGCGTTAGACCCGGGACTGGGCCCGGGGTTAAGCCCGGGGCGGAGCCGGTCGCTGAGCCGGTCGCGGAGCCGGTCGAGGATCCTGGGGCCGCTTTAGTCGCCTGGCTCCGGCGGTCTTGGGGTAAACGCTCCCGACGCGGATGGCTTGGGGACTGGGGCGACTGGAAGGTGAACCATAGGGGCCGATAGACCCAGAAAACCCGCCGCCCGTCCGGTTGGGTGGAGACCCGATGGTGGGGCTCTAAGGGCGGCTTTTGGAAGCTTGGGGGATCGTCTGGGGATTTAAAAGTGTCTTCGGACAAGACCGCTGGGTTGACGGAACTGGAGACGATCCGCCCTTGGACGCTGGTGACGGCTAAAAAAAGAACCTCAGCGCTGTCTAAGTGGTCGCTAAAGGCGGCTAAGTTTTCCCGGGAAAAGCCTTGGGTCCAGCCTAAGCGCATGACCGTGGTTAAGCTCCGGATCAACACCTCGCCCTTTTGGACGTAGAGCTCCTCTAAGTACAAACTTTCCCGGCCAAAGTCCCGTTGGGCCATTAAAAAGGCCAGACCCATGACGCCGATGACTAAAGCCAGGATCAACCAGCGAGGGAGGCGAAAAAGGTCTTCATTTTCCTGGGGAGTTTCCATATCGAGTCCAAAATAACCAATATTTAGGTAAATAGGGTAAATAATACCCATGTTCCGGCGGGTCGGACTTTTTTTAAAAACCTATTTCTGAAAGAATTGTCGGGTCTTAAGTCGAGATCCCCTATCTTTCCTAATGAAACATAGCATTTTTAAGGCCAGAGCGCTGGAAACTTCCGAAAAGGCGGTCCCAAGGGTTAGGCCCGGTTGGCCTTTAATTTGCTTCTAAACGGATATCGATCTATCTTGCCTAGACCGCAACTTTTTTTCCGGTTTAAGAACTTTCTGGAGGTTTTTATGCGTAAAACGCCTTTACTGGCCGCGTGGGGATTAATCTTGGCTCTGTTTTTCGCCGCTCCCCTTCTGGCTCAACCGCCTCAAGACGCTGACGATGACGATTACGATGACTCTCCCCCAAGACTGACTCTCACTGATGAGCAGAGGGCCACCTTTGATAAGCTCTGGGACGCCTATAGCGATCAGATTTTCCCTATTAAGGAGCAATTGCGCGATCAAAGGCTTCTGTACGTCATTCTGGCCCGTCAGACCGCCGTCAACCTGGATGAGGTCAAAAAGACCATCGCGGAAATGAGCCGGTTGCGGGCCGCTCTAAGGACCCAGGCTAAGAAGTTTCAGGCGGACGTCAAAGCCGCCGGTCTGCCTGAGGAGTTAGGCGATCACGCGGAAGAGGCTCCGCCGGACGACTTTCCGGGCCACGGCTTCGGTGGGCCTGGTTGGGGTCATGGCCGGGGACATCACGGCTGGCGTTAAGACTCTTTAGAAATTAACCATCAGCCCAGCCCGCTTTAAGTTTAATCGCGGGCTGGGTTTTTTTGGCGCCAAAACTCCACTCTTTTAACCCCCGAACGGAACCCCCCTAACGGCCCCCCTGACAGAACCTCCGAACGGAACACCAGGACGGAACACCTGGATGGCGCCCCCGGATGGACCCCCCCGGAATCCAACTTAACTTCCCCGAATAATCCTCTAATAACCCAAAAACAGTGGCCCTAAAGGCGCCGGGCCTTAAAGCTAAAGGTTTATAGCCATATAGCTCCACGATAATCAAAATTACCAAAATTGTTCTGAATTGGGGGCCATTTAGCCTTTGGATGGCGGAAGACTTTTAACCGTTAAGTTCCTGACTATAAAATTAGAATCTCTGCAAGTTTAATTAGACAAGACGCGTTAAACGCGATATAATTTAACAAAGGAGCCCAGGATTTATGGATAGGTCGCGACCTAGGCGCAAACTAGGTTCCGATAGGATTTTACTCTTTAATTGTAGGACCTTATCCTTGGCGCTTTATCATTAGCCTAAGTTTGTCTTTGATGGAGGATATTCGCGTGGAGAAGAATGATTCAACTGATCCCATCGTGGTCAAAAATGATAAGGCCGTAAGAAGATTACGCCTGGGCGCGACCGATTTCGCCAATATCCGTCAAAACGGCGATTATTACGCCGACAAGACTAAATTTTTGTATCAAATCGCCAAACTACCTTTCCCGTTTTTCCTCTCCCGGCCCCGCCGATTCGGGAAGACTCTTCTGCTTGATACTCTTAACTGTATCCTAGAGGGCCGCCGTTATCTGTTCAAGGGGCTTTGGATTGACCAATCGGACTACGACTGGCGGTCTTACCCGGTTATTAGGCTAGAAATGAACGGCGTCGTTGGCGATGACCTGGCGACCATGGAGAGGCGCTTGTCCAACATGTTGGAAAACGTGGCCATGGTAGAGGGCCTAACGCTTGAGAAGAAAAGACCCAGCGATACGCTGACAAACCTCGTCACCAAACTCCACCTGAAATCCGGCCAAAGGGTGGCCACTCTCATAGACAAGTTCTTGGCCGAGAACAAGGGCCTAAAATTGGCGGAGACCATACCCGCCGAGACGCTCTTAAGTCTCGTGAGGCTCCTCCGGGCGACTGGCCCAAAAGTAGCCACTTTCTTAGACGAGTTCTTGGCCAATAGCGAGGGCTTAAAACCTGGGAAGACCATACCCACTGAGACGCTCTTAAGTCTTATCGAACTCATCAAGAAGGAAGCCCGCCAAAAGGTGGCCATTCTCATAGACGAGTACGACGCCCCTATTGTCAGACACCTAGCGGACCCGCCCAAGGCGGAGCGATTTCGCCAAGCCTTAAGGATATTTTACGGCGCGCTTAAAACAAACTCTGATATGATTGGCCACATCTTCATTACCGGAGTGAGCCGTTATTCCCAACTCTCTATTTTCTCTGAGTTAAACCAACTT
>JAISRZ010000028.1 GCA_031273455.1 Deltaproteobacteria bacterium
TTTAGGTCAAACTAAAAAAATCAATTATTTATCACAAGATAGTGTTAATAATAATACCTATAAATAGTTAATTAAATAAACAATCCAATACGTATACAACTTTTTTTAGTCTGGTCCCTAACGAGTTTAAGAATGCTGCCTAGGTCAGCTACCTAGGTCCTGGGGCAACCAATTGCACAGGTCGAAAAAATTCTTATACGCCTGTGAACGGTCACTAAAAAATTCCCGCCGCCTGACCTTAGCTCCCAAAACCTGGGCTCCCAAAACCTGGGCTCCCAAAACCCTAGGGGACCAGCTTGGGGTCAGATAATTAAACCCGAAAAAGGGCGACCCTTTCCGGGTTTGAGGCTCTTTAGATGGTCTTTAACCGTTCCCGGGCCACCCCAGCCGAGTAGCTTTTGGGGTACTCCCGGACCACTTTTTGGTAAAAGAGCTTGGCGCTAGCCTTATCGCCTAAGGCTTGGAAGGATAAACCTTGTTTTAACAAAGCCGCCGAGACCAGTTGGTGCTTGGGAAAACCGGTCACGAGGTTCTGGTACTCTAAAATGGCGTCCTCGTACTGGTTTTGGTTGTAAAGGCATTCGCCCACGTAGAACTGGGCGGCCCCAGCTTGCCGACCGCTAGGCTCATTGGCCAGGTATTCTTTAAGCTTAGCCGTGGCCTCGGGATACTTTTTCTGATCGAAGAGACTTTTCCCCTCATCGTAAGCGCTCCTCGAGGGCGGCGGCGGGGCGTCCGGGACGTAAGGGACGTTCTCCGGGGGCTCCACCGGGGTGGGGGAGTTGGGCGGCACGGTTGGGGGAACCGGACCGGGGGCCACAATGGGGGGGCCAATGGGCCCCGAGCCGCCGACCACATCGGGGCTAAGCGGCTGTAGTTTGGCCAGTTTTTCCAACCGATCAAGCCGGGCGCTTAAGTACTCCAGTTGCTGGCGAAGGGATAGACCCCCTAAGCTCGCGGTCTCCACGTTTTCCGTTAGCCGTTGGACGGCTAAGCGGACGTTATCAAGATCCACCCGGACGTCGCTAGCCGCAGGGCCCGCTCCGCCCACATCGGTTAGACGCGAGCGATCCCGTAAATCGGCCACTTCCATTTTTAAAACATCCACTTCTTTTTGGAGATTGGATGTCCCGCCCACTAAGGCGCCGCCCCCACAGCCAGAGGCGAAAAAAACTAGACCTAAACATAAACCTAGGATCAGCCCAGTTAATTGGTGGTTATAATTGACAGCCATTAGCCAAACACTCCTCAGATCCAATAAGCTATATGTCTTTTAAGTTATACGTCTTTTAATTATGTGTCTTTTAAGTTAGGCGTTTGGGGCGACCTTTTGGCTAACCTTCAAGCTTTTTAGAGCCTTATCGACCTTAAAAACCAAAGGCCGCGCTTAAAAACCGCCCAACCTATCAAGGTCAATTTACTATAATATCACTTTTTTAGATAACACAAAGGGTCTAAAAAAGCAAACTCCCAAAAAACAAGCTAAATAAGGGCTTATAGAGGGATCCCAACTAGACCTTAGACCCTACCCCCCTAACCCAAAACCTAACCTTTAAAAACTTTTCCGCGAGGATTAGGGGGCAAAATGGTTCAGGAAAAGGTTGGCCTCCAATTTGCTATATTCCGGTCAGACGAGCCCAATCGGGCTTAGAGGAAACGAAACGCTTTATTGGCCCAGCGACTGGTTCGCGCCAGAGAGCCAAAGACAGGGAGAGTAGCATGGAATCTTTGACCGTGGACGGGCAGGAAATGACCGCCGCTGAAATCTCCGGCGCCAATCTTGAGGAAATCCTAGTTAACCTAATGGATCATCCGGTCATTAATGGCCGGGTCATAACCGGGGTCTACGTTAATGGGGAGCCCTACGTGGAGGAAGTCCCCCACGCGGCCCTGGAGGTGGAGCGCCAAACCATCGCCAGCCTGTCCCTTAAGACCTTAACCATGGAGGATCTTAGCCTCAACTTTTTGGAGACCGGTCCCAGTTACCTTAACACCATCATTGACGCTTTACCGAAGATCGTTGAGAACTTCCGTTTGGGCGATGAGCAGGAAGCCAACGAGCACTTCCTCAATTTTCTGGAGTCTCTCCACCTTTTAATGAGCATGTTGGAGCAGACCAGGCACATCCTCGGCTTCTGGCAAGGTCAGAACAACGACAGCGCCTCCTCATTAAACCAGTACCTGGAGTCCATGGTGGAAATCTTGACCACCCTCATTAACCTTCAGGAGCAAAAGGACTGGATCTTTTTGGCTGACGTTCTGGAGTACGAAATGGCCGAGTCCTTAAACGAGCTAAAGGACCTATTGCCCAAGCTCTGCCAGAAAGGCCACTGACCTTTGGCTTAACCTTGGTTAAATTTTGAGGAAGATATGAGCCCTAGCCCGAAAAAGAGCCTCTGGTCCGAAACTTTGGTCGCTTGCCAAAAATGCTTGGCCATAGACCGGCGTTTCGTCCAGGAACTGGATCAGCGGCTCCAAAAGGACCCCGCCCCGGATCCCTTGGATCCGGCTCTCTGGGAGAATTTTATCGCCGTAAGGCGAGATATTTTCGATTACACCGCTTTAAACTTAAGGGTTCTAGCTAAAGACCAAAAGGATCCAGAGCGATTAGACGCCCTTTCGCTGGAGGAAAGCCAGATTAAAGAGGAGCTTTTGACCTCCTTAACCGAGATGGCCGCCTTAGAGGAAAAATTGACCTCTTACTTGGCCGATAACTTAACCCTGTTAAAAGAAACCATTGACGATCTAGCCAAAGGCCAGACCCTTTTTTCCGGGTACGCCTCTTTGGAGACCCAACCTAACCCCACTCGCTTAGATTCCCTAGCTTAACGCCTTTGGCCTGGCCTTACGGCCAGGCCAAAGGTTAGTTAAAACTCTATTTAGTTCCCTAAAAGCCCTAAAATAAGACGCGCCTTAAGGGCGTAAAGACATCCCGGTTAGACCCATGTCCTCAGGGCAATTGGCCATGACGTTAAGGTTAGCGATGGCTTGGCCCGAGGCCCCGCGGCAGATATTGTCGATCACCGAGATGATCTTCCAAAGGCCAGTGGACGACTCCGGGAAAAACCCCAAATCGCAAAAATTGGTCCCCCGAACGTCCGCCGTCTCCGGGGCGTAACCTTCGGGCCGGATCCGCACGTAGGGATCATTAATGTAAAAGTCCCGGTAAATCGCCCGGAAAGCTGGGACCCCCAAGGGCTCTCTTAAAGAAATGTAGATGGTCGATAAGATCCCCCGGTTAATGGGCAAAAGGTGGGGCGTAAAGGATAAGGACACTGGCTCATCGGCCAGGATAGAAAGCTCCTGGACTATTTCCGGGGTGTGGCGATGGCCCACCACCTTATAGGCCTTAAAGTTCTCTTGGACCTCGCAGAAGGTGTTGCCCCGAGCCAAGGTCCGGCCAGCCCCGGTGACCCCGGACTTGGAGTCGGCGATGATGGGCCGACTTAAATCCACTAGCCCATGCCTTAATAGCGGGGCTAAGGCTAAGATAATACTCGTGGGGTAACAACCGGGGTTAGCCACCAAACGAGCCCGAGCGATCCGCTCCCGGTACAGTTCCGGCAAACCATAGACGGCCTCGCCCAAAAGCTGGGGGGCCTTATGCTCCTCATACCAGGTCTGGAACAACTCCGCCGTTTTTAAGCGAAAATCCGCTGAAAGATCAATAACCCGAGCCCCGGACTCCAAAAGAGCTGGGGCTAAGTTCATGGCCACCCCGTGCTGGGTGGCCAGGAAGATGAAATCCGCCCGACCGCTTAAGTTGTCCGGCTTTTCCATTATCAAGCGATCATACTGGGGATGACCGGCTAAACTGGGGAAAAACGTGGTTAAAGGCGTTCCGGCGTCTTGCCGGGAAGTGACGAAAGCGACCTCAGTCTGGGGCCTTAAAGCTAAAAGCCGTAAAAGCTCTAACCCGGTGTAGCCGCTAGCTCCGATAATACCAACTCTCATAACCGATTCCTTCGCGCTTTTGGCGATAAAAAAACCCGACATAAGGTTATGCCGGGTTCAATCGCCCTTTGGGTTCATGGCGGAAAAACCCGGGCTAACTAGCGAAATAAACTCGAAAAAAGGGCCGGTATTACCGCTTAGAGTACTGATACCGGGCGCGGGCGCCCTTTTGGCCGTATTTCTTCCGCTCTTTCTCACGGGCGTCGCGGGTCAGCAAACCAGCCTTCTTTAAAACGCCCCGCAAGTTGGCGTCATACTTCTGTAAGGCCTTGGCGATGCCATGACGAACGGCCCCGGCTTGACCCGAGACGCCGCCACCCGAGGCTAAGATATAAAAATCGAACTGGCCTTGGGTGTTAGTCAGGGTTAAAGGTTGCTCAGCCACGATCTTTAAGGTGTCCCTAGAGAAATAATCCTCAATGGTCCGAAGGTTGACCCGGATCTGACCGGCTCCTGGCGTCATCCAAACCCGGGCGATGGAGGTCTTCCGTTTACCAGTGGCGTAAAACTTGTTGGACGCTATCACTTAACAACTCCTCAAGGCGGTTGGCCTACAGAATGTCGATCTTCTGGGGTTTCTGCGCCGAGTGGGGATGGTCGCCACCAGCGTAAATTTTCAGTTTCTTCAGTTGACGCCGGCCTAAGCTGTTTTTCGGCAACATGCCTTTAACCGCGTGAGCCAGAACTTCCGTGGGTTTCTTGTTAAGTAAACCCCGGGCGTTGATTTCTTTCATGCCGCCAATATGGCCGCTATACCGATGGTAAAGCTTATTGTCGAGCTTCCGACCGGTAAACACCACCTTTTCGGCGTTAATAACGACTATAAAATCGCCTGTGTCATTGTGAGGAGTGAAAATGGCCTTGTCTTTGCCACGAAGGCGGATGGCCAGCTCCGAAGCTAGACGCCCGACCACTAAACCGGTGGCGTCAACAAGATACCACTTCTTGTCAACTTCCGGCTCACTGGCCATAAAAGATTTCTCGCTCATGAAAAGCACCTTAATATTATAGTTAAAATTAAATACGCCTTGGTGGAAAAAGGCTAGGCCTAAAACTTGTCCTTTTTCGCGTATCGGCCAAAGGTCCAACTGACTATTAGCCGGAAAGCCAAAGTGGCACAATAAACGAAGGTTTATAACATAGCCCCAGCTAGTCTGTCAATAAAAAATCAAAGGTTAAGGTCCGGGAATTTTAAATTCGCGATAAGGCCCCTTGAGCCCCCCCGAGGCCATCCCCCGGTTAGAGGCTGAGTATATATTTAAACACAATCAAACTGTATTAAATTATAAATTTAAAACTATAACACAATAATATACTGTTATTACAAAATTTATATTATATACGTATCAATATAGCGTTTATATAGCGTTACTTAGATATAGGGATTACCGCAAGAGGTTTATTTTACCCATGTTTCCGAATATTCCATATTTTTAGTCATTTTCTATTGGGCGCGGATATTGACTAAGTATCGTTAGCGGTCTCCTTCGGGTCCGCCCGACCGGCCTAGTTAGGTTTTGGTGTTAGGTTTTGGGCTCAAAAACCGTAAAAAGCGGGCTTTTTGAGAATTGTAGATGAATATTCCTGTTCTCAACGTCTCACCTCCAAATTTTGGGTGAAAGCGCGTCATATAGTATAAGGACTCAACTCTAGAGCCCCGAGGTTCCCTTGATCGTAAATTTTAAACCGCTAAAAGGCTCCTTGACATTTCTCTCAATAGCTTAGTCGCCGAAGCGCTGTTAAATTACGTTGAGGCGCCTCTGAGACGAGATGGACTAGCCCGGTGGTCCGAAATCGCTGAAGATAAGGTTTCGTCTTGAGTGATTTTATAGACTATTAGAGCCGATATCTAGTCGTTGGACCCAATATAATGAGGGGTAGAGGTTAAATCCAGCTTAAAACAGAGACGCGTATCCTAAAAAGCGCGCCTTTTGGCTCTTGGACTACCTACGATTGAACCGGAAGACAAGCTTGTTCTGTTATTCAAGCTTATGGGGGCGATGGACCCCTCAATGGTCCCGAGAAGCTACCGCTAAAGGCGCGAGAAAACCAAGTGAACAGACGGAAAAGCGTCCTTATTTGCACCTATTTTCCTAATTTTTAGCTTTAAAGACTCTTGTTTTAAAGGTAAATAGCCGCTCCAGCCATCAGTCAGAATAGTGGCCCAGAGGGCCGAAGCGCTTTTTGACCATAGGGATTAGCGAGTCGGAACTGGCGTTAGGAATGGTGGCCAGCCTGATTTGGGCCAGCTTTCTTTCGTCTTCTAAAAAGCTCCCGAGCCCTGGCGATTAGGGTTTTTTTTCGGCTCCACCCCGGTAAGCTGTCAGCGGCGCCAATATAGGACTCGTCAACCTCGACAACTGGGCCTAACCGCTCTCTATCGGCTCTGACTGTTCGACCAACGAAGTTTGTGAAGAATATTCCAGGTGGTCACGCGCGCCAAAACCTCGGACTCTAGCCAATCCAGTAGCGTTCGCCGCCGTGTTTTTAGCGCCATGATGAACCCCGTCATTTTGAGCCATCGGCTTAAGGAGATACGAGTATCCTGGAAAATGGCCCCTACCAATTTTTATCTTTATCTTTCGATTTCCGCTTAATTGTAGCCGCTCTTAAGATTCGCTCGGCCAGGATCTGTGACTCTTCAAAAAAACCTCTTGGCCAGTTTTTAACAGCTCCGTATTCGTTAATTACCACATTTTTGAACGATGAGCCATTAGACAGCTTTTCAACAAAATAAATTTTGGTGAGGTTAGACAGTTTAGATTCTGTGGCTGAAGCCGAAATGCGGAAACGAACGCGGTCGATTAGGTATTCACTATGGGTTTCAATAATACATTGTTTAGCGGTCAAAACTATCGAAAGAAAAAAATCACCAAGAAGAGACTGAACTTTCGGATTAAGACGTAACTCTGGTTGCTCAAAAATAAGTAAAGATTCTTCGGGAGCGAGTAAACACATGACAAGAACAGGAAGAACTTGACTAACTCCTACGCCAACATTTGTGAGGCTATGTGGGCCTGAAGAGTCTAGCGTCCTAACTTTCAACTCTACCCCATATTCGCCAAGATCATGGCTTTCGACTGAGTTCGCTACACCTAAATATTGAAGCCATTCAGAAACCGCGAATTCAAGTGGGTTCTCAACCGTATTTAAGTTAATTTCATTATCCAAAAAATGTTTAGGTGGAATATACCGGATCAACTTGTTTTTGTGTAATTCAAAAATTGAACAGGTATACTCTCCCTTTACGCCAATGTCATATGGATTTCCTGATGCGTTGGATTGATAAACCAGCTTTGGAGCCTCCCTGAAAGGGCCAAGATACTTCAAATATGATGTAAAGAAACAACGAAAAAATATGAGGGACTTTTCATATTCTAATATATTACGCTCTTGTACAGCTTTATTAGGACTGGGTTTGGGTTGTCGAAATAAAAAGTGAGCTTTATCAATATCTGAATCTTTAAAAGAGCGAGATAGTTTAGTTGACAAAATATTTGGCGATATTTTAGGGCTATCGTCATAGAAGCTTGTAGGTTCCGGCTCTAGTTCCGGCTCCAGTTCAGAGCTAATAATTATTTCGCCAGAAATATACTGAAGTTGTTCTTGACTCCACAGTTGTTCTTGACTCCTCTCATAGTAAATTTTGGTATCACTAATTTCTTTAGAGTTCGTTACCATTCGATTAACCAATATATTTGCGTTATCTGGTAACGCGCAAGAAAACTGAATCAAAATATGGTCTGAATCACTGTCGTTTGATATGATAACTTTAAATTGTCCCAAATTAACAAGATTTCCATTTAAAATCAAGTGGTTATTTTGTATTTCATTAGATAAAGTTTGAGAAATAAGAAGTAATGACTGAATAAATGAGCTTTTACCACTATTATTTTCGCCACATAAGAAGGTAAGAGGCCCAAGCGTTAGCTCAGTTTTCTCACGTATTGATTTAAAATTTGATACAGTCCAAGAATGAAGCATAAGTTAATTCATCCACTTTAGGAAAAGCAATAAAAAAACAGGTTAAAAACTCACAAAACTATTATTATTGAGCGCTGACTACCTTGAAAATACTACATATATCGCACACAAAGCTCCACGGCCCCTCGCAACACCCTCACTCCTCACTTCTATCACCGGTTGACGTTCCAATACCGGTAGCGGGTAGTGTTCTTCAGCGACGCGCGGGCCTACTGTGTTAAAAACCTTGACGATGGCTGGACTCATGGGTTTAAGCGCCTTTAGGCGAAACATAAATTGACCAATTGGCGGTAGGCCATTATGGGTTCCAAATAAGAGTGTTTAATACTAATCCATTTTCGTCATCGCCGCAATATAAAATATCTGATGACCGAGCCACCCGATCGCCTTAACGCCCCTTTTCCGCCTGGTTGGAACACTGGGCCTGGAAGAGAAATGAGAAATAATTTGGCGATCCCTATGGCTTTTCGATGGAAGGTCTATACTGTTACGCGGGTTGTCACCCAAAGGCCCGGTTTTGGTCTTAGGGGGTCTTATCTATATAGTAGTGGTCTAACCTAATATTTTAGTTTCGCCGACCTCGCTTTTTCGCCGGGGGAATAGGCCGCAAGAGCCTATCCGCGACCGATCCCCGGCCGCCCCCGGTTCGGACCTTCGGTAAGGCGTTAAGACCCTTAAACTCATTATCCCCAAGAAACACAAGACGCCCAATGTCCTAAAAACCCTGATAGGGCCTAGACTATCGGTCCATTAAGCGACTAAAGTTAATGGTATTTCGCAATGGGAAACCCAATTTTTGGACCATTTTTAGGGCCGCGTTTCTTGCTAACCTATTGAAATTAAAGGGTTTTTCGGTTTTGGCCTCTTTTTGACCGGTAAAATGGCCCTTTTGAGGGCCGATTTTAAGCCCCCAAGTTTTAAAAAAGCCGATTTTGAGACTTCCAAGACCCCTTCTGGAGTCCTTTTGGGGGCTTTTTTTAGCCGCAAAAGCCTCAAAATCCAAATTTCCTTTTTTTCTAGGATATTGGATTGTTTAGATTATTAAAACGTTCTTTAAAATGACTTTTAACATGTTTTTAAGAATCAAAATCGCATATTAACTTACTTTCCACTATAAATAAAAAACACCCTACTTGGGGCGTTTCGTAGCCTCGAATCAAGTGATTTCCGCAAAAAAAGATTTTTTCGCCTAGGGAAAAAATTTACTTTTAAGTTTTTTCAAGCCTAGAAAAAGTATTTTCGCCTCTCCCCAATCTATTTTTCGCTCAAAACCTCTTAAACTTTTCCAGCCCATTAAATCCGCTTATCACTTTTTACTAGACGATCGAATATTCCTCCAATTCAAAAATTACGTCAAAAAAACACACCTTGCATAGAGTCCAACTGTCTCTTATCATTAAGCGTAAGGAAACCAGTGATTCAATCTGGAGCGACATTCCCCACCAACAGACGGCGTTTAGCCGTAAAAGCCAGAGGCGACAAACAGAGAGCCCAAAAAGACCGGATGTTAGGACAATCGTGATCGAGTATATCACGCCTATTAATACGTACCTCAATCAACCGCGATCTTTTGGGTGACCTGTTTGACCTCTTGGCCCAAGCGCCGCGAAGACGAGATTAATTTCAGTAACTCTTCTTCGATCTTAACCTTAACCCTTTAACTATACCCATTTGGTTTCACAACTTGCGTCAAGCTCATTTAGCTTAACTATCCATTTAGGATTTCCATGCCCTACGATAACATCCTCCAGAACGTCATTCCTCATCTAGTCGCTCTTTGGACTATCTTAAGATCCGGTTTTGTGGTCGTTGGCTTCGGCCTCATCATCTGGTCTCTCTGGCGGATGGCCCACCCTTCCCGCGACCGCGGCTTTGGACTGGTTTGGCCAGTCTTAGCCGTGGGCGCGCTCTTCATAAATCTCCCCTCTTTTCTGGACACCATGAGCCAAACGCTTTTGGGTCAAAACTCCACGCAAACCCTTTCCTACATGCCGCCGGCCTCTAACGCCCAATCATATGTCCAGTTCGCGGTCTTCTTGGCCGCCATCGCGGGCTTAATTGGCTTAGGCCGCGGTCTTTGGCTGTTAAAAGACGCCACTAAAAACCAAGGCTCTTTAGCCCGAGGGCTAGTCCATATTTTTGGCGGCGTTATCTGCGTCAACCTGGTTGAGACCATTAGGCTAGTGGCCGGCGCTTTAGGCGGCGATCTTCCCGAGGCGGTCAAGGCCATTTTCGGATAGGCCACGGCCTAGCTCATCTTTGGAGGAACAAATGTTTTATTTCAAAAGGATCATCGAAAGGGTCGCGCGGCGCTTTAGCCTAGTTTTTTCGCGGCTCATCTTACCCACCTACCTATTCGCGCTCTTCTTCGCCCTGTCCCCTCGTGACGCTCTGGCCCAAGGGCTAGGCAACATTGGCCAAAACGTGGCCTCAAACTTCACCGGCGTGGCCAAAGCCATTCAGATGTTTGGTTTTTTAGCGGGTCTATCCTTAGTGGTCATGGGCCTAATGGAGCTTTACCACATGAATAAGCGGGCCGACGCCACCTTACCCAGCGCCATGACTAAATGCGCCATTGGAGCGGCCTTACTCGCGGTTGACGCTTTAATCTCCTCTTTTTCGACGACCATCTTTGGGGGCGATAAATCCGGTGGCAACCTCGGAACTTTAGGTCTTTAACTAACCATTCATCGCCAACAAAAGCCTTTAGGCCGCGAAACTTACCGGCCTCATAGGCGAAAAACTTTAAAGGAACCTTATGTCAGCTAACCAAGCTAAACGCCGCCCTTCCGCCCGGAAGGCCCATACGCCCACCCTTAAAGCCCAGGAGAGTTTACCCTTGACTACCGCGCCGGAAATCAATCCTTTACCCCCTGGAGAGGAAGACCTAACCGATAGCGAGCTTATAGCGGAGGATATCGCGCCGCCGCCAAAAAAGCCTCATAGGCGAGCCAAGTCGGTTACACCACCCGTAACCTCCAGAGCTAGGCGGTCGGGCCAGAAAACCGCCAGCGATCAGGCTCTTACGGCCAACGCGCCGCTAGAACCCGAGCCAGTTCCCGCGCCCGAGCCTACGCCTGAGCCCGAGCCAGAGCCCAAACCGGCGCCTAAACGCCGAGGTGGCCGGAAAAAGGCCATTGAACCTCCGCCTATTAATGAAGACGCTTTAGGCGCGTCCGCGTCTTCCGAAATGGATCCAGAACCCGAGCCTACGCTCGAACCGGAGCCTACGCCCGAGCCCGAGCCCAAACCAGCGCCCAAACGCCGGGGTGGCCGGAAAAAGGCCGCCGAGCCTTTACCTGTTAGTGAAGACATTTTCGGCTCGTCCGCGTCTAACGAACTAGATCTGGCTCCTTCGCCCGCGGAAGGATCTAACCCCTCTATCTACAACCAGGATAGCTTTATCCAGGATAGCTTCAACCAGGATAGCTTTATCCAGGATAGCTCTATCCAGGATAGCTTTATCCAGGATAGCTTGAGCCAGGATAGCTTGAGCCAGGATAGCTTTAACCCAGCTAACTCTGATCCGGCTGTCTTTGATCCGGCTAGCCCGATCCTATCTTCCGTAACCGACTCGTTGGTCGCGGTCGCCCCACCGCGGTTGGAACTCCCCTTGACTGAAACCATTCCCCCCGCCTTAACGAACGAGACTTGGGCCGAATCGGTTCCGAGCGGCCCAAGTCCTCTTACCCCTAAACCCACGGAGCTAGAGGCTTTCTTTCAGAGCCTCAAAGGCGAGCCTAAAAGCCCTTTAGACGAGGATTCTCCGAAGACCTCTAGCTTAAACCAGTCGGACGATCTCGCCGCGCAATCTAACGAGTTGGCCGCCCAACCTTTCGCCTCGCCCCCAACCGTAAGCCCCAACGGCCCCACGGTGAGTTCGGGCTTAAACTATACCTTTAACGTCAACGAGATCCTCCAAAGGAACGCTCGCGACCTTAAAGCCCCCCCTAACTTCCTAGAGGAGCTAAGGTTACGGTTCCCGTCCAAAGGGGTCCCTGACCCGGACGAGGATCTTAACGATTCCCCTAACGATCTTACGCCCACCCCTGGCCAAACGGCTCAAGAACCTTTTCTGGCGGCCCCACCGTCCGACCCCGAGGACAATTACGAGGAATTCGACAATGTCGAGGACTTTGGCGAGGACTTTAAAGATGACCTCAAAAACGCCTTAGAGGACTACCAAGACCTTGATTGCGTTGAGGACGAAGACGAAGCCTGGCGCGAAACCTTAACCGCGCCCAACTCCAACCCTTTTCCGCTGGACGCGTCCGCTTCTAACGCGTCCAGCCCTGACCCGCCGCCATTTTTATCAGCCCCCTATAGCTTCAAAAAGGAGCCACTGGACCCCATCCAGTTGGCCACTAGCGACCTTCTTGAGCGCCATCCCCTCTCCAGGGGGCTTAATCTTGGCTCAACCCCTCCCCCAATGGATCCGCCTTTCGGCCCCCGCGAGGGAGCGACCAGGGGACCAACGGATCCTCCCACCTCTACGCCCCGCCCCGGTCACCCCGGGGCGGGGTCTCCAACCCCTTTGGATCGTTCCCTAAGCGAATCGGAGCTGATCGAAAAGCTTGGTCAAGCTCCAAGGGTGGAAAGTTTACCCACCTTATCCATTAGGTGGCGCCTCATTCAACAAAAGAAGCTCCTAAAAATAGCTTACATCTTAAGCTTAGGCTTTGTTTTCTTGGCCGCGGCCGCCTCTTACTTAGCCATCTTTCCCCTTGAGCCCCGCTACTTCTGGGTCACCCCAGAGCTTCGCGTCATGGAGACCACGCCTTTATCCGAGTCGTTTATCTCCACGGCTTCCTTAGTCAACTGGACCGCCCGCTCTTTAAAAGAGGCCTTTTCCTTGGACTACCTCCATGTGGATGAGCGATTGGCCAAACTTAAAGACAATTTCTCCGACACCGCCCGCACGTTATTAGTGGAATACCTTAAAAACAATGGGCATTTAAACAAGATCATTAACGATCGGCTAGTCATGGCCTCAGAATTGACCGGAGCCCCGGTTATTGTGGAAACCCGCCAAGGTAACCCTTTAACTTGGGTTTTAGAGGCCCCTTTCACCATTTCCTACCACTCCTCCACTGGCTCGGTCTCTTCGCGTAAGGTCTTAGCCACCGTGGAAATCCAAAGGGTTAAAACGAGTCAGAACCCCCGAGGGGTGGAAATATCTCGGCTGACTTTAAGTCCCGTGGGCGCGCCCTAAAGTCTTTAAGAACGCCAACCGCTTATAACCGTGTTTTCATAACCGCTAGTTTCGCCCCCAAGTTCAGTCCCCAAGTTCCGCCTCGCTAGTCAATTCCTCTAGTTTTGCCACCTGGGACCCAACAACGATTTAACCAGCCAAAATGGGGCCGTAAGACCGCTAGGCCAAAGGTTCGCCTTTAACCTTACGGCCCCTAGAGGCCCCTAAAGGCCCCAAAGCCGATTTTTTCACCCAACAAACCCCCAAAACTTTACGGCTAATCGCCCTAAGCTTAAACCAAAAACTACCGTCTTAAGGAAAACCCATTTCGCCCCCTAAGACAAAAAAAGGCTTTCCATGTCTTTTTACGACGCTTTTAACCGTTTCACCTTCGCCGCTTACGAGCTTTTTAAAGGCCCGGCCATGAGCTTTTGTCGGTTGGAGACTTTAGACAACGTCGAAACTTTAGTCGCCGATGATGGCTCTTTAATTAGCGCTCTCAAGATCTCCGGGACCGTGGAGCGGATCACCGCCGGGGCTTTCGAGAAAATCCGGGCCATCTTAACGGAAAAGACCCGGGTCTTTCTGGAAAAACCCGGGCAAAGCTTAAAACTGGTTTTTGAGTATGACCCCAGCCGGGCCGCGGAGACCTTAGAGCGCTCCTTTCTTCCCAGCAAAGCCACAGCTAACGCTTTAAACTTGGATCTAAACGATGTTCTTAATGGCTGGGAAAAGCGCCTTTTGGATCTAGCCGCCGGGGAAAACCTTTGGTTAGTCCTCTGGACGGACGTCAGCTTACTCGAGGCCATTGACCGGAAAAACGCTTGGAACAACCGGCTAAAAGTTTTAAACGTCACCTTTTTTTGGCCGGGGCAAAAAGAGGGGATTGGTCTACCCGAGCTAAAAGAAGCCCATTTAGGGACCTTAGCCGCTTTAAGCGAGGCCTTAACCGAGGCCGGGCTCATTAACCGCCAATTATCGGGCGTGGAGCTTTTACGGGATATAAGAACTTCCCTTTTCCCCAGCTTAACCCCTAAAGATTGGCGGCCTTACGTTCCGGATCTGGATCGGCCCTTTATCATGCCGGAAAGAGGCCAAGGCCCGGAAAAGGTTTTAGTTTACCCGAGTTTAGACGACCAGTTATTCCCGCGGCGGGCGGTGATTAAAAATCGGGATTTCGTCCTTTTAGGCGATCGCTTGCACGCCCCGTTCTTCCTAGCCATCCCGCCCCGGGAGCCAAGGCCCTTTAATGAGCTCTTTCGCGGATTATCGCGGTTAAAACGCCCCTGGCGTTTAGCTCTGGATCTGGCCAACGGGGGCCTTGGCCACTGGAACGTCCAAAGTTTACTGGCCCGGATCTTCGCTTTAACCTCGGTCCAGAACCGGCAGTTAAACGCGGCTTTGGAGTATTTAAAAAAAGAGCGCGACGCGGGCTCTTGCTTAGTGACCTTAAGCTTTTCCTTTGACACTTGGGTGGAGGTTTTGGATTACCCGAATTTAGAGGCCGCGGAATTGGCTTTAAAGCGGCAATTGGCCGCTTTGGAAAGGCTCTGCGCCGGTTGGGGCCAAAGCTCAGTCCAAGAGGTGACTGGGGATCCTTTGCTGGGCGTGGCCGCGACCTTACCCGGGTTAATGCCTAAAAGCCCGGCCCCGAGGGCTTTAGCCCCCTTGGCCGAAGCTTGGTCCTTTTTGCCCTTACGGCCCGCTGGGGCCTGGGACCAGGGGCCTTTGGTCTTTTTAAGCCCGGACGGGAAACCTTTGCCCTTTCGGCCCAACTCCTCCAACCAAGCCGCCTGGATTGACCTTGGGGTCGCCCCCATGGGGGCTGGTAAATCGGTTCTTTTAAACTCTCTAAACTTAGCCTTTTGCTTACAACCGGGTTTAGATAAGCTCCCCCTTTTATCCATCATTGACGTTGGCCCCAGCTCCATGGGCCTAATCGCTTTATTAAAGAGCGCTCTTCCGCCCGCCCTTAAGCCTCTAGTCACCGGGTTTCGCTTACGGGCCACCCCGGAGTACGCCATTAACCCCCTCGACGCCCCTTTAGGTTTTCGGACGCCCTTACCCAGCCACTTGGGCTTTTTAATCAACCTCATCTGTCTTCTGGCCACCCCTTTAGGCCAGGCCGCCCCACCGGATGGGGTCGCGGGCGTCGCTCGGGTGGCTTTAGAGGGGGCCTACGCGGCCGCCTCGAACCCCGGAAAACTGTTTGACCCGTCTTTAGAGCCAACCCTAACCAAAGCGGCCCAAGAAAATGGCTTTCCTGCGGACCAAAACTCAACCTTTTGGGATTTAACCGACTTTTTCTTCCAAAAAGGGCTCATAAGTTACGCCCACTTAGCCCAGCGCTTAGCCACGCCCACCTTAGCCGACGTTATCGCCCAAGTTAGACAACACCCCAGTTTAAAAGCCACTTACGCTTTTAAAGTGGCCTTAACCGGGGAAAACATCTTGGATTTTGTTTGGCGGAGTTTAACCGAGGCCTTAGGCGAGTACAAAATCTTAGCCAACCCCACCCGCTTTAGCCCGGGGGAAGCTCGAGTCATTTGCTTGGATCTAGATGAAGTGGCCCCCCGCGGCGGAGGGCCAGCTGGGGATAAAAGGGCCGCGGTTATGTACATGCTGGCTCGGCACGCGGTAGGGGCCCGGTTTTTCCACACCCCCGAGGATATCCACTTAACCCCGGCTTTGTACCAAGCTTACCACCAAGAGTCTTTACAAAACTTACGGCGAACGCCCAAAAGGCTTTGCTACGACGAAATCCACCGCTTAACCGGCTTAAAGGCGGCCAGCGCCCAACTGGTCGGCGATCTCACGACCTCAGCCCGGGAGTCCCGCAAATGGAACCTGTCCATTGGCCTTTACTCGCAAACCCAAGAGGATTTTCCGGAGGTTTTCCAAGAGCTGGCCACCTCGATCTTTGTTTTAGGGGCTGGGACGGAAAAGAGTTTAGCCGCCCTCCAAAGCTCCTTTGGCTTAAACGAGGCCGTGACCTTAGAGCTTTCTAGGTTACCGCCGCCCGGGCCCAAAGGCTCCTCTTTAGCGGCCATCTTCAAAACCCGCTCCGGTAAAACCCAAGACCTTTTGACCTTAGCCTTATCCCCGGAACTCCGCTGGGCCTTTTCCACCACCGCCGAGGACGCGGCCATTCGAGACGCCCTGTACCAAAAGTTTGGGGTTTTTAAGACCTTAAGCCACCTGGCCCAAAAGTGGCCGGGGGGCCTTAAGAGCGCTTTAGAGGAAAAGTCGGTCAATTTGTCCATTGGGGAGCGCAAGTCCGGGGAAATCGATCCGGGCGACCTTTTAACCGAGCTCATTAAAGAAACCGCCGCCCATTTAGCGGGCGGCCTTTAACCCCTAATAACCGCGTTTCAATGACTATAACCATATATCGCCAGGCGCTTTTTAACAGTCGTCCTTTAAGCGCCCATTAAACCTTTAACCGCCAAAAGGCCAATTCGCTTAAACCTCTTACCCCTAAAGGAACCCCAAAAAACTCATGAACTCCCCCAATTTCGCTCGCCACCTGGTCTCCGGTCGCTTAGAGGAGATTCGCCAAAAGGGCCAACCGCCTAAGGCCGTGGTCCAGGTCCGTTTAGCCACCAATCCTCTAAAGGACTGGAACTCCTATGACGTCACTCTCCGGGGCCTTTTGGCCCAAACCTTTAACCAAGCCGGTTTTAACCTCGGCGATCAAGTGACCATGCTTTTAAGTAACCTTAAAGCCCCGGCTAACCCGGATCCGTTGGACCATAGACCTCGCGCCTTGGTGGCTAAAGGGCTCGACTTTTACGATCCCTTAAGCGAAACCGACCCGCCCATTGACCATTTAACCCAGCCCGATTAGGACGATCCATCCCGAGGAGGCCGCGGTTAGCCGCGACCCCGAGGGTAGACCGCCGCGCCTCTTGGCCTCTTAGCCCACCTAATAACCCTAGTCGCCCTTTAACCAACCCAAAAACCCCTAAACGCCCAGGTCAAATTTCTAAAAATCGCTGACCCGTAAAGGAACCCCCTAAGGATACCCATGATCGCCCCCAATTTCGCTCGCCACCTAGTCTCCGGTCGCTTAGAGGAGATTCGCCAAAAGGGCCAACCTCCGAAAGCCGTGGTCCAGGTCCGTTTAGCCACCAATCCTCTAAAGGACTGGAGCTCCTATGACATCACTCTCCGGGGCCTTTTGGCCCAAAACTTTAACCAAGCCGCTTTTAGCCTCGGCGATAAAGTGACCATGCTTTTAAGCGATCTAAAAGTTCCCGCTAAACCGGATCTTTTGGACTGTAGACCCCGGGCCTTTGTGGCTAAAGGGCTCGACTTTTACGATCCCTTAAGCGAAACCGACCCGCCCATTGACCATTTAACCCACCCCAAAGAGGACGATCTGTCCGCCTCTTTACCTCTTAGCCCACCTAAGGAGCCCCACGTGGAACTGACCCCCAACCTAATGACCAACCCACCCTGGAAAGGCGCGACCTTTCCTATCCCCCACCCGGTTCCCGAGGGCCAAGGCATCGATCCGACCCGGGACTTTGACGAGGATGAGCCCGCCCTCACTGATCCCGATTTTGACCCGGATTACATCCCCTTAGACGATCCGGACTTTGAGCTGGATAAGGATCGGCTCCTTAAACCCGCGGACGATTCGGACGATGACTTCGAGGACGAGCTGGACGATGAGCTGGACTACGACTCTGAGGACGCTGAGGACTACGACTCCGAGGACGCTGAGGAATACGACTCCGAGGACAACGAGGAATACGACTCCGAGGACAACGAGGAATACGACTCCGAGGTCGAGGAGGAATACGACTCCGAGGACAACGAGGATTACGACTCCGAGGACAACGAGGAATACGAGTCCGAGGACGATGAGGATGACGATTCCGAGTCCCCGGAATACGCCCGGAACTTTGGGGCCACCGCCGCCGCTGGGGAAGAGCCGGACGATGGCCCGGAAAACGATCCCAATATCCAGCCTGACGCGGACCCGGACGAGGTTCCAGACGATGGGGACGACTTTGACCCGGATTTCGATCCCCATGACCCTTCGGACTTCGGGTTAGACGTGGACTTCGAGACCTTCTCCATCGAAGACGATCTCGAATGGCGCTTCGAATACGACCCGGAAACCGAGTACATCATCTACCCGGAAGTCTGGTTCGATGACGACCCTAAAGACTCCTCTGGCCCTCGGCCTAACGGTAACCGGCGAAAACCCTTAAGCCCTAAGGCCCCCAGCCCGGCTAACCAGTCCGAGCCCATTGACCGCGCGAGCGCTTCCGCCCCATCGCGGGGCAAGTGGTCCAGGCGCTGTAATCGCCAGCCTAAGCGGGATTTTTCGCGGAGCGGAATCGTTCGAATTAAGCGCCGAGCCAACGCTAACTGGGCCCAAAACCCGAAACGACTCTGGTCCCTAAGCTCCCCCCCAACCAACTCTGACAATGGCCCGCTGGAACCGGAACAATCGCCCGCCAAAAAGCGAGCCAAGGAGAAATCCAGGGTCTTGACCTTAAAGTCCGATGAGCTTTTGGCTTACCTCTTGGCCAAAAAGCTTTTCGGCCTCAAACCCCATTGATCAACCAACTTTCCTTCAGTCACGTCTAAGGGAAGGCTTAAAAAGCTAGGCCAGAGATTTGGCCGCGCCTCTGGCCTGGCTCAAAAACGCCCTTAAAAACGGGGCTATTTTGGCCAACGCGGCTAGTTCGTTAGTTTACCCGACTCTTAACTCCCCAAGCGCTTTTAAGCTAATAGGGCTCGTTAAACCTTTCATTTCGCTCTTGAAGGACCAAACATCATGCGTCAAGCTAAATTCCTCCTTTTAACCAGCCTTTTGGCTCTCTATTTCCTTTTCCCCAACCCTAAAGCCGCGGCGGCGGTGGGCTGCGACTGTGGGACTTTAAGCGGTTTACTGAGCCGGGCCGCGGAAACCGTGGTTAGCGGGATCGCTGGGCCCGTGACTTTAGCCATTGAAAAGGCCGCGGGCTATGAGACCTCCACCTTGCGCCAAGATCTAACGGCCATCCGGGAAGCTATTCTCATGGCCCAAGAGCGCGGGGCCGAGGCCGTGGAGCTGGCTGACCAAAGGGCCGCTGATCGGGACGCGGAAAAAACTTATGAGCCAGCCTCCCAACCCATCACCAATTGCTTAAACGACCAGCTGGGCGAAAGCTGGCGAGAGGCTGGCCCAGTTCGGGACGTTCTTCGAGAGGACTTACTCAAAGCCGCCACCGCGAGAACCACCCGTAACGCCAAACCTCTGGACTACTTAGAGGAAATTAACGCCGTCTCGGCGGTCAACCAAAACTTAAGCCGCTTACTGGGAACCGCCCCGGATAGTTTGACTTTAAGCGAAACCGAGTACGCTTCCGCGGGGGAGGTTTTAGGCCAATTGACCGATCCCTTACCGGCCCCAACTTTACCTAATGGCTTGGACCAAAGCCCAGCCGGGAAACTGTACACCGCCGCCAAAATCGATCTGGATAAGCGCTTAGGTCTGTACCAAGGGATTTTAGCCCAAAGGTTAGCCAGCCGAGCCCCCTCCATTGACGGTTTAGAGGAATGGGCCGAACGAAAGTGGGGCGAGATGGGCGGAACCGGCTCGCCCCCAGGCTTGGTTAATGGGCGGTTGTCGGAAAATAGCCTGATCTGGCTTTTAGCCAACGTCCGGTTAGGCTCGGCCAATTGGCACGAAAAAGTCCTACCGGCCTTACCCGAGGCCGGGTTATTACGGGAGCTAGCGGTCATGGCCGCCACCCAGTTAGAGCTGACCCGGCGGCAAACCGCCCATTTGGACAACATTTCCTTAATGCTGGCTTTAGAAGGCCTAGATCGTTTGGACCAAAGAGCGCGACCGGCTTTACGCAACCAATACCGTTTAGCCGTGGGCGCCCGCGACTAATCCTTTAACCACCAACAAAACCCCTTTAACCCCTCTAATCTTTAGCGACTTATTTTACCTAACCCTTAGCGATTAGGTCTGTCCCCCCAAAGCCAAGGCTTTGGGGGAAAGAACCCATTAAGGAAAAAAGCGTGAGTGAGCTTCCTTTAGCCAGCCAAGTCCCCACCAACGATTTAAGCGGTCAGCTTCTGGGAAAGCTTTTGGGCCCCGGTTGGGACACCTTAGCCCCCCAGACCGGGGTGGAGGAGGCGGCCTCTTTAATCCGCCAAGTTCTTACGGGGTTTAACTACTTAGCCTTAACCGCGGTCAGTTTTTTGTTCGTTT
Organism: Deltaproteobacteria bacterium; assembly: GCA_031273455.1. Classification (GTDB taxonomy): domain Bacteria; phylum Desulfobacterota; class Desulfarculia; order Adiutricales; family Adiutricaceae; genus JAIROO01. The sequence goes on from JAISRZ010000028.1 coordinate 20,352, forward strand.
GGTATATCGTTCGGGCCATGACCCAGACCGCCCGGGAAGGGTCCTTTGGGGGCCGACGATTTGGCGGGATGTGGTTGCCTTTGCGCTTAGCCGGGGCTTTAACCTTCGCGGCCCCGGTTTATCAGGGGTTATCCATTTTTCAAGCCGGGTTGCTTTTAGCCATTGGCTATAGCGTCAATCTGGCCAACTTTGTCTGGGCCGAGGGCTTGGATTTTTTTGAGAAGCATGGCGGCAAACTAACCCTCCAAGCCCCAGCCTCGGTGGTCGAGGATGGGCGCGAGCTGGGTCGAGGGATCTTAACCGCCCTCACCATCCAAGAGTATTACGGTCAAAGGCTGGAGCGGCCCTTAACCGGCTTATTGGCCCAAGAGGTCTTTTACCCACCCGCCGGAACCGCTGGGGGCCAACTCATCGTCTCCCTTAACCCGCCCCCCGGCTCAGCGCTAGCCGTGGGGGATTTAGGCCGAATTCGTCTCCCTTGCGACAGTTTGGACTCCACGATTTGCCAAGCCCGCTTGTCGGCGGTTCGGTCCTTAATGACGGCTTTAGGGCCCACGGCCCGAGCCCTAGCCAATCTCGACGTTAGTTTAGACCAAGTTCCCGGCGATGAGCTGGCCCGAGCGGTTCTGGCCTATCAAGAGGCCATTAGCCCCTATTTAAGTCAAGAGGCCGATTCCACCCAAAGCGAGCTAAAAGGCGATTTACGAAAATTAACCGCCGAGGCCCAAGAGAACGGTTGGCTCATGGCCGGGGCGTACTACTGGACCATCACCGGTTTAAGCCGCAAGGGGATCCAAACGCTCCACCAGCCAGTGGTCTTTTCGGATGGCGAGGCCAAAGGTTTAACCGGCGAGGTTTTAAGCGATTTTGAGGCCGTCCAAAGCCGCTATGAGCGGTACTTGGATAACGCCTATAGCGAGGCTCGGGCTTTAGGCTTAAGAGGGGTCCCAGCGGCTTTTCCCAGCGTCGAGTGGTTTAGCGACAAAATTTCGGGGGCTTTGGGCCGGTATGGTTTAGATCGCTTAACCAGCCATCTGGCCCAAGGCGACCCGGTGGCCGCCTTGGCCTCCTTAGGCCACTTTTTGATTGGGGCCGCCGAGACGGTCATTGGCCTAAAAGTTTTGACCATGGCCTTGGCCCAAGGGAGCCAAAACTCCTCGACCAGTTTTTTAGGCCAAATCATTTCCACGGTCTCGGGCTCGGTCTCCAGCTTTTTAACTGGTTTGGCTGGCGGCACGGTGGCCGCTTTAGGGCCGTATTTAACGGCCTTAAGCTTACTTCTTTTGGGGTATGGCTTCTTTTTGGCCTATTTTCTCCCGGCCTTGCCTTTAGTCTTCTGGTTATCCGGGGTTTTAGGCTGGCTCATGGTGGTCTTGGAAAGTTTGATCGCGGCCCCTTTGTGGCTAGCGGTTCACGCTCTTCCGGAAGGCGATGGGTTAACCAGCCGGGCCTCGACCAAAGGTTACTTCATCTTTTTAGGCGTTTTATTGCGGCCCCCGCTGATGGTTTTAGGCTTTTTAATGGCCATGGCCTTATTGAACCTTTTAGGCCGCTTAGGGGGCCAAGCCATGACCATCTTAGGGGAAGAGATCTTTCAGAACAGTTTTTTAGGGGTCTCCGGGTTTTTAGCCTTATCGGCCATTTTAGGAGGGGCCGTGGTGGCCTCGGCCTATAAGCTTTTTGGCTTAACCTCCCATTTAGCCGAGCGGGTCGTCGGTTGGATTGGCCAAGACAGTCACCATCTAGGCGAAAGCTCGGACGCTTACAAGGCCCAAACCTCCTTTGGCGTGGTCACCAATGTCGGCGGAGCGGCCATTAAAGAAACCGTGGACCCGAAAGCGCCCCGGGGACCTACGCCCTAACCCCTTAGCCATAACCTTTAGCCCTAACCTTTAACCCTTGAAAAACTTACGGCGCCTTTAAGGCCCGCCCTTAGCCTTGACTCTAATCTCACCAATTTTCCGGAGCTTTAATGTTTTTAAAAACTAAAAACCCCCAGGTTAAAGACCCCTTTTACCGACGAATCCCCCGAAAGGCTCTGACCCGTGTCTTTACTCGACCTTTAATCACCGCCTCCTGGGGGGCCTTAAAAGAGCGCGTTAAGGCGCCTCAACTGACCGAGCCCAACCGGAATGGGCCGCTATCAAGATTAGCCTTAACTTTAGGTTTGGTCGCCATTTTAGCTTTGGGCCTAATCTTTGATATCCCCGCCCCCGCGGCCATCCTCATCGCTTTACCGGCCTTAGTGGCCGAGGCCTTCTTCTTAAAGAACCTTCTAAAAGACGCCTGGGTCATGAGGACGGTTCAAGTGGCCCACCGCCAAAACGCCCCACCCAGCGACCAAATATATTCGCAAAGGACGCCAGAGACGCCAGAGACGCTGAAGCCCAAGGGAAAAATTGAACCGCTGGAACCGATAGAACAGCTGGGAACGATAGAACCGCTGAAGCCAATAGAACCGCTGGAACCCAAGGGACCCATTGAGCCTCCAAACCTCCTCGACCCACCAGCCCGGCGGTTCTTAGAAGACGATAAAATTAGGGGCCTTAAACCCCAACCTTTGGAGCTTGCGTCAGCCCCTAACCTTCAGGAGCCTAACCGCCAAAGCCCTAGCTTTCATAACTTAAAACCGGGCGCGCCGCAAGCTCAAGAACGGTCTAAAGCCCCCCAAATAGCCTCCCTCTGGGCTTTGGCCCTTATCCCCTTGGCCTTAATATTCAATGCGGCTTGCGCTGGAACCGTATATACCCCTAAAGATCCAGAAGTCACCGCCCTTCCGGCTAAACCTTTGGATCCAGCCTTAGCCCTTTTGGGTTTTGGGGTCCAAGGTGTGATCCACCTAAAATACGCATACGCGGGAACCGCTTTAAACCCGGATCGTTTTAACCGGCTCTCCGTCTTAAGCCAAAGCGCCGGGTTAAACCGACCTTGGCTGGGCTCGGCGGGGGAAGCGGTTCTGGCTCTGGCCAAATCCTTAGGCTACTCGGTCCGCGTCGAGCCCAGAGCGGCCCATTTTGAGGTGACCTTACGCCCGGAACCCCAGCTTTCTTATTATGACCATATTCAAGATTTAAACGTGGCCTTAATCCCCCAAGCCGGGATCTTAATCGACCCCATCAATAAAATCCTGACCTTAAAGCCCTGGCCCTTATGGTAAAAGCTTAACCCCCTAACCAAAATTGGCCCTTAAAACTTTATCTCAAACCCCAATCGCCCTTAAGGAAAATCCAATGAGACCTTTAAATAACCCAACGCGCTCATCGCAAAGCCGCCGAAGTTCGCGGCCCTTAACCCAACCGCTCGGGGCCTCTAAAAAGGGCTTTCAAAAATTTTTAATCGCCCTAACCCTAACTTTGACTTTGGTTTGGGCCCCCTATCTCGCTCAAGGGCCCAAGATAGACGACCGCGATTCCTTAGCCGATAAAGTTTTAGGTTTTTTAAGCGGAGTTTCCCCGGCCCAAGCCAGCTCTAGCCAAACTTACCCGGAGCTGGAAAGGCTATTAAGCTTAAAACCCCCCAAAAAAGGGTCAGACAATGTTAAATCGGCCACCTTAGGCCAGGCGGCCCGAAAAGTGGCCGCCGAGACCGGGGCTAAAGTCCGGTACCAAGAGATCTTAAGCTTAATTGAGCCTATGGCCCCAGAATTGGACGCGGTCTTTAACTTTCAGCCCTTAGTCCAAAAAAGGGGGCGCCTGACCTTAGAGCCGCCCATCGTCACCATCCAAAACGAGCTAATGACCCTAGAGGGTCGAGCGGCCCAAGGTCAAGGGCTAAGCTACCGGGTTATTAGAGGGGCTCGCCTTTTAAGCCACGCCCCGACCTGGCGGAGTTACTTAAACCCGCCTCTTTTGGCCTTGCCTAACCCCGAGGAGATCCACTTTTCCCTCTGGCCCGAGGACAGCGCGGAAAAAGACCGGTGGCGAAAAGAAATCCAAAGAGGCTGGATAGAGGGGGTCAATAACGCCAATCAGACCTTTGTAACGGCTTTAAACTTATTGATCCGCGATTACTTAGGCCTAGTTCTTTTTTATGAGCTAGAAAAACGGGGGCTAGTCCAAGGCCCAGCCATCGGCGTGGCTAGCGATCCGAAAATACCCCTAGACTCCGAGCGGGTCAGCGGGGACGGGACCCTTTACGTCATTAAAAACCCCGGTGGCCTGACCCCGAAAAAACCGGCTTCCAAATCCAAATCACCCAAATCACCCAAGCGACCTAAACCCAAAAAGGATTAACCATGAGTTCCCTTATCCGGGCTTTACCGCCCACTGACCCCATTGACAACGCCTCTGAGGCCAGCCCTTTAGACGCCTCCGGGCCTTTAACCATTGAGGGGTTAACCAAACTTCTGACCTGGGGCCTTAAACGCGATCTTTCCGATCTAATCTTAACCCCCGAGCAACCGCCCTGGTATCGGCGCCACGGGGTCTTTTTACCCGCCGGGCGGAGATCCATCACGGCGGCCGAGACCAATCGCCTTTTAATTGACATGAGCTTAAGCGAAGCCGCGGCCGCCATTGTGGCTTCCGGCCAAGATCTCGATTTTAGTTTTGAGATTGGCCCCAGAGGCGACAAGAAGCGGTTCCGCTGCAACGCCACGGCCATCTCCTTAGGCCGGTCCACTGGGGTGACCTTAGCCTTACGGGCCATCCCCGGGCGACCCCCGGCTTTAGCCGAGCTCAACCTGGAGCCCGGGTTACTGGAGGCCTTATTCCCCATGGACGGTTTGGTTTTAGTCACTGGGGTCATGGGGTCGGGCAAAAGCACCTTATTGGCCGCGGCCTTAAGAAGCTTAGCCGAAACCGGCGGTCGCCACATCACGACCTTTGAGGCCCCGGTGGAGTTCGATTTAACTGACCCAAATGGCTTAAAAGGGCCGGTGGAGCAAACCGAGATCCCCAACCATTTGCCCTTTTTCCATTTAGCCCCGAGGAACGCCGCCAGACGGGCCGCTGACGTGGTCTTATTAGGCGAGACCCGGGACCGCGAGACTTTAGGGAGCTTAATCGAAGCCGCTGGCATGGGGGTGACCGCCTACGCCACGGCCCACACCCGGGGGGTGGCCGAGACCCCCACCCGCTTAATAAACCTTTTTGAGCCCAAAGAAAGACCGGTCATGGCCGCCGAGCTTTTATCGGTCACAAAACTCATTGTCCAACAAAGGCTCTTACCCCAAAAAGGCGGGGGCCGCTTAGCCGTCCGTGAGTACTTAAGTCTAAACGCCCCCACGCGCCAGGAACTCCAAAAACTACCCTTAAATGAGCTAGAAGGGGCTTTAGGGGCCTTACTGGAGTCCCAAGGTCAAACCCTTCTAAAAAGCGCTCTTACGGCTTTTAAACAGGGTTTACTGACCTTGGAGACCGTGGCGCCTTTAGCTCGGGAAAAAGGCGTCAAAATATGAAACCCCCTTGGGCCCACACAGCCCAAAAAGCTAGATTGTTTGTCATTGACGCCCGGGGGGCCTTCCCCATTAGCCTCTGGCTCCTCCACTGGTCCTACGCCACCTTGTTTATCGCCCTAGGGTCCATCCTCGTCTTAGCCATCTTAGAGCGCCGAGGTTTGGGCCTTAACGCGGCCTATTACCTTCTAAGGGCCAAATTGGCTGGCCCGGAAAGGGACGTGGTGCTTTTAAGAAATTTACGGGAAAGGAGCCGCTTTTAGTCTTTAGATAAGCGGCTTTCAAACAGCCCTAAAGCTGACGCCCTTACTCACTTTAAAGCGCTAACCCTTTAACCCAACTTGAACCCCACTTTAACCGCGGCGTTTTTGACCGCCTATTTTTTGACCGCTTTTTTTAACTTTCTAGAAGCTTAAGGCGCCTAGATAACCTCATCACCCTCTTAAGGCTTAACCCTTTAACCTAACTAAACCATTGTGGCCGGACGGCCTAAATGGCCCCAACTTTTTATGGAGCTCTTATGTTTTTATTTTCTAACGCTATGGCCCGGCGGCTTATGGCCCTTCTTTTGACCCTCTCTTTCTGGGGGGTCGGGGAGTTAACCGCCCCTAACGTGGCCACCGCCAATGAGGCCCAATGCCAGACCGCTTGTCAGACCGGGCAAAACAAGTTGACCGCCGAGAAAGCCAAAAACCAGAAACGGAAAGACGATCTGGAGATTTTAAAAGAGGCGGAAAGGGCCGTGACCCGGGAGTGCTTTAAGACCATCTACAACCAAAGTCTAGCTCTTTTAGGCTACGTCCGCTTACCCGATCTCAGCCAGATTTTACAGGAATTGTGCCAGACCACCCAATGGTCCCCGCCCAACTTGGACTACTCTTTGCCCCAACCAACCCTAAAGGACTTCCTAAAATGAGAAAACCTATCGCCTTCTGGCTCTTAGCCTTTTTGGTCGGTCTATTCGGGGCCTTAGCCGTCTTTAGCCCGGTTAAAGCCAAAGCTAACCTGATTCCTTTGACCCATGATTGCCTCAAAGACGCGGCCAAGCTCTTTCAGATCCCCCCGGAGATCGTTCTGGCCATCTTGGCCACTGAAGGGGGTAAGGTCGGTGAGGTTAGCTTTAACCCCTCCGGGTCCTTTGACTTGGGGCCCATGCAGATTAACTCCACCTGGCTACCTATTTTGTCGGACCGGGGGATCCGCTTGGAGCATATCCGGGACAATGGCTGCGCCAACGTGGCCGTGGGCGCCTGGATACTCCGGCTCAATTTTCTGGAAACCAAAAATATGACCCGAGCTTTGGCCTATTATCATTCCCGGGATCCCCGAAAAGGCCGGGCCTACGTGGTGGCGACCATGCTTAAGGCCAAAACCCTCGACCTTAACCAAACCTTAGCCAAGGCCAATGGCGCTGACGCGGCTCAATCCCGCGCCAAGGTAAGTCAGGCTCAATGATTAGTCGCGCCCAACCGCCCCCGGGCGGCGGAACTCTTTTCGCGGTGGGCTTACTATTGGCCTTACTCCTCCCTTTAATCGGAACGCTCATCGACACGGGGAAACAGACCTTCTTTATCCGGTCGGCTACGATCTTTTTTAAGCCTTTAGCCTGGTTTTCCCCGGATAAACAGCTTAACTCAGACGCTTTAGCCCAGTCGCCCTTAAAGGACGCTCGAAAGCTCGCGGCCCTAGGGGCTTGGCCTTGGCTGTATTTGATTGTCCCGGGCCAGATTATTTTAATCGCCTATATCCTTATCACCCACCGCCATAAGACCTTTCGCCGGAAAAACGATTACCGGCGGCTCCTAAAAATCTACGCCGAGTTTCGTCCGTACTTACACCCGATCTTAAAGACCGGGATTATCGCCAAAAAATCCTCGGTGGAAGGCCCGTGGGCCATCGCTGAGACGCCCATCCAGTTTCTGTTGAAAGCCAGAGCCATCTTGCGCGATAACAATCAACCCGTGACGACGAGAGACTTATTGGACCCCAAAACCGGCCTGTGCAAAAAGGATGAGTCTTTCCCCCTGGATCTGAAATATTCCCCCGGAAACGCCCGCATGGCCCTGGTCAGCTCTTTAGGCCCTTTAATCCACTATCCAGAAACAGCCTTACAAGGGTTTCACCGGGATCTGGCCCTGGCTTTTTTAGCCCAAGGTTATGACCAAAAGGATTTGGCTTATAAAATCCTCGGGGAGCTCTCCTATAACTGGGACCCAGACACTTTAAAAACCCATTCGCCTTTAGCCCAAAAGACTAACTTAAAGCTTTCCTATCCAGATATCCCCAGGGAACTCCAATGTCACGTCGGTTTTCAAAACCCTTTTTTCATCGCCCTTCTCCTCATGGCCCGCAAGAACGGCATTTTGCCCACTTTCCTTTTTATCTGGTTAAGACCCACGGATCGAACTTTGTTCTATGTCTTAAACCAACTAGGCGGTGGTATGGCCTGGGCCGAAGGCGCCGGCGCTTACAGTCACTATCTAGCCGAAGAAAAGGCCCAAACCGCCATTAACCAGCCAGTGGTGGAAAGAGCGGTCAAAGGCCTGGAGAAATTCCTGATTAAAGAGCGGTGGATAACGCCGCCGCCCAAAAACCCTGAGCCAGCCGATGATACGACGGCCTTAAACTTTATTGACCCCCAAAGCCCCAGCCAAGCTAACCCGGAGGATCCGAACAACTTAAACGCGGATTTTTATGATCCCTTTGAGCTTAAAGAGGCCAATAAGCCGGAGGACAACCAATATGAGTATTCGCTGGCTCCCGAGGACGAGGTTAACCCCGCGGAAAAACCCTTAGGGCCGGAGCGGACCCACGAGCCCCCAAAGGACGCTGAGACTAACCCCCCGGCTGAGCCCCTAAAGGACACTGAGACTAACCCCCCGGCTGAGCCCCTAAAGGACGATGAGACTAGCCCCCCGACTGAGCCCCCAAAGGACGATGAGACTAACCCCCCGACTGAGCCCCTAAAGGACGCCGAGACTAATCCCCCGACTGAGCCAACTAAATCTAGCTAACGAACTTAATCTTACGTCTATTAGGCCAAAACGATCTTAACCGCCTTACTTTTTAACCCGCTTATTAAACCTTTTAGTAAGAAGATTTCCTTTCATATAACCCCCGGCCATTTTTGGCCATTAACCTTAAGGGGGCTCGCCTCTGAGGGTGGGCGAGCCCCTTTAAGCCCTAAAAATTAGACTATCCCTTTCACGGGCCAGATTACCCAGCTTTTCAACCCGCTTCTTAAACCTTTTAATAAGAAGACTCCTCGCTTCCAACCCCGGCCATTTTTGGCCATTAACCTTAAGGGGGCTCGAAATTTCTGGGGCGAGCCCCTTTAAGCCCTTTAAAATTTAGACCCCTTAAAAAACGCGTCTTATAAAGCGCTTCCCCTAAACCAACCCATTAAACGCTTCCACTGGACCAATAAACCCACCTTTCTAACCTTCCGTTCCGCCTACAGCTTTTGGGCGCCTAGAGGAGACCCCCCTTGCTTAAAACCTTGTTGCGAAAGACCCGCCAGCTCTTGGGCGGCCAAGCCGATTCTTTATCCCCAAAACAACTCTTAGATCTGGACCTAACTGACCCTTATGGCGAGGGCGTGGAAGTCGATCGCGACGTGGCTGAGCTTTTGGGGGTCTTTGAGGAGGAAGCCTTGGATCTTTACGATTTTGACCAATCTTTCCCCGCGGCCATGCGTGAGCTCTTGGGCCCATTGGAGGGTTAATGGCTAAAAAGAAAAAACCCTACCAAGACCCCCGGCAAACTTTTACGGAAACCATTAGGGTCAAAATGGAACAGGGCTTGGCCCCGTGGCAAAAGCCTTGGAGCCCAGACATTTGGACCCCCTTTAACCCGGTTAGCGGAACCATTTATCAAGGGATAAACCGCATAATTCTGACCTCGAAAGAGTCTAGCGATCCCCGCTGGCTGACCTTTTTACAGCTGGAAAAGCTCGGCTATTTCGTTAAAAAAGGCGAAAAGGGCGTGGGCGTGGAGTTTTGGCGGCGGACGAAAGACACCATCGCCTTGGACGAAAAAGGCCACCCGATCCGTAACCTCTTTGGGACCCCGGAAATCGTTCAAATCGAACTGGCTAAACCCATTATCCGCCATTACAAGCTCTTTAACGCGACCCAAATCATTGACGCCAACGGGAACCCCCCGCCGCCCGCGCCCAAGCGGACGCTGACCTGGGACCCTTGCCAGAAGGCCGAGGAGATCATCGCCAACTCGGGCGTTAAGATTGTCAACGACCAAAGTAACCGGGCCTATTTTGACCAATTGACCCGGATTATCCATCTACCCAAGATGGAGACCTTTAATAGCGCCTCCGGTTACTACGCCACCGCCCTCCATGAGCTCTCCCACTTCGCCTTAAACTTACAACGCGGTAAACCGGCCCCCAAAAATAAGACCTCCCCCAGCTACGCCCGAGAGGAGATCCGGGTGGAATTGGCCTCCTGGATGGTCTGTCAAGACTTGGGGTTAGACCGTGAACCCAATCTCCATAGCTCTTACATCATCGATTGGCTAAAGATTTTAGAAACCGACCACCACGAGGTGGCTCGGGCCGCCGCTGACGCGGAAAAGCTGAAAAGGTTAGTTTTATCCTTCGCCGCTGGCCCGATCCCCACTCCGCCCATCATTAGACTCAAAGGCCCCTCGGGTCAGCCCATTGTGGTGGCCTCCCATTACGAGACCTTTCCCTCGATCTTTGGGGAAGGGGAGTTTCCTAGCCCCACTGACGATCAAAATGAAAACTACGATTTTTCCCAAGAGATCCTCCCCCGGGTCACTTCCTTAAATCGGCTCCTCCAGAACCTTTTAAAACCAGGCTTAGTCCTGGAAAGGGCCAAAAGATGGGAGACCTTTTACTCGCAAATTCGGGAAATCCATAGTCGAACCTGGTCCAGATGCTTTAACTTTAACGCCTTTTTAGAGGAAGCCGTGAAAATCGCCAACGCGGAGTTTGTCGCCACCCATAAGGGAGGGCCTAACCCCCCGCACACCCGGGCGGAGGTCTCGGTTTATAACGCGGTTTTATCGGTGGTCCATTCGGCGAGGTGTTTAGAGTTAGAGGGCTTTTACCTTAACTTACCCAAAGACCCGAACGAACCGTTTTGCCGAATGGTCCCGGTGGCTAAAGCCGCGCCAGGGGACACCCCTTTAACGGTCAAAGTCTTGGACCAGTTCGTGGATCTTTTTAAAGAGGTTCCCGAAAGTAAGGCCACCCGCTTTTTAACCTTAGACGCTAAAGACACGGTCTTAGCCATCTTTTTAAAACCAAACCACGCCTTGGATTTTGTGGAGAAATTGCGCTCCCCTAAAGACGATCTTTTGGAGGATTTTAAAGAGGAGGAAAAAACCCGTCTCTGGCGGTTCCGGAAAACCATCGTTAAGTACGAGCCAGCCAAATTCGAGGTTACCCCGGAAAGGCGCGCCTATTGGGAAGAGCGGCTCAGAAACTCCTGCGGCATTTTCGATTACAAGCCGAATGAGCCAGGCGATTTTCCGGCCCCAACCCCGGCTCAACCCGCTCCTGTCCCCATGGAACCAGATAAACCGGCCTCTACCCCCATGGAGCCAGACAAACCGGCTCCTACCCCCATGGAGCCAGATAAACCGGCCCCTACCCCCATGGAGTCAGATAAACCGGCCCCCAGTCCCATAGAGCCAGAAAATGAGCCTTACGTGTGGACTCCCCCACCTTACGACCCCCAGGCCGATGCGGACTTAGCCTTTAAACCCGCTAACGATGGAGCCATCTCGTCTGATCAAACGCCGCCGCCGCTAGCTTCAGTTGAACCCCCGCCGCCGCCAGCTTCAGTTGAGCCCACGCCGCCGCTAGCTTCAGTTGAGCCCACGCCGCTAGCTTCAGTTGAACCCCCACCGCCGCTAGCTTCAGTTGAGCCCACGCCGCCGCCAGCTCCGGATCCGCGACCCCCGGTTCCGGCTGACCGCCCGGAAACGCTCTTTCCCGAGACTAATCCCCTATACGCGCCCCGCCCCCGGGGCGGTTAAGCCCTAAACCCGCCATCTGGCTAACCCTAATTTTTTTTGATTTTTTACCCAGGAGAGACTTATGTGTAAAACCTCGCTTAATAACGCCCAGATCTTCCGCTACTTATTATCCAATGGCTGGTTAAAACCCCAAGGGAACGTTTGGTTAAACCCCAAACCCCTTCTTTTAATCCTCACCCTTTTAGGCGGCTCCTTACTTTTAGCCTGTTCGCCCCGGGAAAAGGAAACCGCCCCTCCCCCAACTCCCCCCAGTTTAACCGCGGCCCTTTTTCCGGAAGTTAAACCGCCTAAAGACCGCGAGCCTTCCGCTAAAGAGACGTCCAGCGACTTAGACCTTAACGGAGCCCCGTCTTTCGCGGTCCAAAACTTACCGGAGACTAGAGCCCCCTCCTTAGCCGCCCGTCTTCAAGGGGACCAAGCCCCCCGAGGTCTACCCGAAAGCCACCTCCCCGACCCGCGCGCGAACTTTCGCTCGGAAAAGAAAAGCGGGGCGCAAAATAGTCCAGGCCATACAGAACCCTATCGGAACCCCCAGGACCCCCGATATAAGCCCACTAACCCAACGTCTGGCCCTTACGCGATGACGGATCCAAGTTCGCCGCGAATTTCTGGTGGCCCAAGCGCTTTTGACTCCACTTGGTCTCTATTGGTCACGGGGCCTTTGTTCCCCGGACCGGATAACGAGCTAAAACTAAGTTTTAAACCCAAAAATGGGCCAAGCGGGGGACGGGTGAAATTCACCATTAAACCGCATCCCGCCTTTTTAAACTTAAGGCCCACCGTTAGAGAAACTGACGTTAATGGTGAACTAACTTTAAAGGGTTTAAAGGTCGCGAAAGGTTATCCTAGCGCCCCTTTAACCGTGGATATTGGGCCCGGGCAAACCCGTTTAACCACCCTTTTAACCATCCAGGCCGAGGTCAATCAAATGACCGCCGAAAACCTTAGCCCCGTTAATAATCCGGCCTTAAAAGTTCCTCAAGGCTATACGGCTTATGATCTTAGTTTATTGATTTTAAGCCGGGCCCAACCCTATGAAGGCGGGATCACCTTTTTAAAAGATAAAGCCTTACCCAACTTACGGCCTTCCACCCGGTTGGTTCGAAAGGGTCGCTTAGCGGTGAAAGGATTAATGGTCGCGGGCCCTAGCTCCATTACTGGGCGGTTAGACTCCGGGGCCATGGTCACGACTAATATCCTAACCCCAGGTAATTCCCCTAAACCGAACTTAACGCCCCAGCCCTTAAACCTTGACCCAACCGGTTCCGCTAAAGAGGATCCAAATAATGATCCGAATAAAGACCATTCCTATTTAGCCAACCAAATCATGACCTTTTTAACCCCCACTAACGATGGTAAACCCGATCCCCTTTTTAAAGCCGTCCACTTAGGGTTAGAGCGCTTAAGCCAAACTTTAAAAGATAAACTTTCGCCCCTGGGGCAATGGCGCTCCCGAGCGTCTTTAGACGCGGATGGGGAGTTTATCGGTGGGGCCGATTACCTTTATCCCTTTTTAGACCAAACCTCTTGGCTTCTTTTTGGCCAAGGGGGCCTGTCTTTATCCAATAAGGGCCGCCTATTGGCCCACTTAGGGGCGGGCCAAAGGTTCTTTCCCGATGAGAACACGGCTTTAGGGTATAACGCTTTTTTAGATGGCGATCTTAAAAGGCGGCACTATCGATTTGGTTTGGGTTTGGAGTTTTGGCGGCCCAGCCTAAAGTTAGCCGCTAACCTTTACGAAGGTCTTGGCCCCTGGCGAAAATCCGTTGATTACCCCCATTGGCCGGTTTTAGAGAAAGCCGCTAGCGGTTGGGACTTACGGGCCGAGGTCCGCCCCACTTTCGCCCCGAGCTTGGCTTTTTTAGGATCCTTAGAAAAATGGCGCGGTCAGACCGGGTATTTTTCGCCCGATCGTAAGTCCAATAGCTTAGCTTATTCCTACGGTCTATCTTGGTCGCCCTGGCCTTTAATGACCGCCGCGGTGACCCAAACCCGGGCCCAAGGCCAAAAGGTCCAGACCAACTTTGGGGTTAACTTTAATTTCCGGCCCGGAGTCTTAGAGGAAAAGAGAGCCAACTTCACTAACCCCAGCTTACTTCGCCATGAGTTTGTGGATCGCGATTATAGTATGCCCATTGTATATAAGGGCCAAAACCTCCACCGTATCCATTTAATCACCGCCTTTGGGGCCGGGCTGTACCTTTTTAAAGTAACCGATGGCTTTGGCCGGGTGGTGAAAAACCAAGGGGTTAAGGTGGGGGTCAAAGACCCCACCGTCACTATTTTAGATCCCGGAACCCTGCTCCCCCGAAACGTTTTTCAAACCTCTTCGGAAGGCGAGTACTTAGTCCTTTACGAATCGCCCACCGGAAACGACACCCCAACCCATCACGCCACTAGCGAAGGCCAAGGCTCCTTTAACGTCACCCCTAAAAGCGCGGTTGGCCCCATTCCGCCCACGCCGCCTATTCCGCCAGAGCCTCCGGAGCCGCCAGTGGATCCGGTCTATGCCGTGACCTTAAAACAAAGCCAATCGCCGAACTTTATCTTCGCTTTAACCAACGAAAAGGGGGAGCCAATCCCCAACCATAAAGTGAGCGGCCAGGTTCAAGAAAGTCAAGTTTCTCTGTACGCTTTCGCGACCACCAACCCAACTTCGGAATTTATCACTGACCAGGATGGCTTATTTGGTTTATCCTTAAGCCCAATTTTAGGCTTTCCCACGGCTAACCTCGCTTTAACCCCGGAAGGCGGCTTAGAGCGGGTCTTTCCTTTGCCTTTACCCCACGTTTTAGCCTTAGCCGCCGCGCCCTTGTCTTTAGAAACCGGAACCCCGGCTTTAGTCAACTTCGCCTTCACCTTTAACGGAGCCCCCTTAACCTCGGGGACCTTAGTGGAATTGATTGGGCCCAATGGGGCTTTCACCAACTTACCCAATGGCCCGGTTCCCGGGGGTGATTTAGGGGTCTTAACTATCCCAGATCTAACGGCCAATTACGCCGGGTCCTTAATCGTTAGTGGCCAAGTTAGGGGGTTTAACGCCGGTCAAGTCACTTTTACGGTCACTGACCCCGTGGTCACTGAAACCTTAACCTTAACCGCCACCCCAACCGTTTTAAACTATGGGGCCAAAACCACTTTAACCTTAACCATCCTGAAAAACGGGACCCTTCTGGCCGCTGGCTCGCCGGTGACCGTGATCCCCGGGGCCAATCTCACGGTTCCCCAGAGCGCTTACGTCTTAACCGCCGCCGGGACCCTGGTTTTAGAGAACGTGGTGGGCCAAAGCTTAGGGGCCACCAATATCGCCGTCCAAAGCGGGGCCTTAGTTAGCCCGCCCGCGGCCTTAAACGTGGTGGCCAGCGGCCATCTAACCTTACGGACTTTAACCCCGAGCCTGGAGTTTTTAGCCCCCAGCGAAGTTATTTTAGTGGCCGAGCTCAACGGCGAGCCCTTACCAACGGGGGTTAACGTGGCCTTAGACGTGGCCCCAGGGTTAAAAAACTTTCCCCCGACCGCCGTAACCGAGGCCAATGGGCGCTTAACCTTTAACCGCGTCATCGCCGAAAAGCCGGGGCCATTAAACGTGGCCATCCAAGCTTTAGGCTTATTTAGTAACCCAGTTAGCCTTGACGTGACCAGCGATCCAGGGGAATTGTCCTTAACCGCCGCGCCCACGTCTTTAGAGTACTTGGCGCCCACGGAAACCGTCTTCACTTTTCGGTATAAAGGCCAACCGCTGCCCGCTGGCTTAATGGTGAGCTTAACCAGCCCGGATGACACCTTGGGCGGCTTAATCACCGCCGCCACCCAAGAGGGGGGCCGGGTCATCGTCCCAGCGGCGGAAGCTTTAGACCCCATAGGGCCCTTATTGGCCCAAGGGACGGTGGTGGGCTTAAATGGCTCCCCCACGACCACGCTGACCTCTTATTGGGTGGACTCCAAACTGCTGGTTAATTTTGATTTATCGCCCCCAGCCAGTTTTGACGCCTCCCCGGTCCCGCCCGGGTACCCGGGGTTTATCTACTCGTGTCAACTTTACCGGATAACTTTAACCTTAACCTACCTTAGTCAACCCGTGGCCAACGTCCCAGTGACGGTTTACGGCTATAAGCTGGGGGCGAGCGGCCAAAACTCGGTCACCAACGCCTATGGCCAAGTCACTAGCCAAATCTTCTTTGATCTCGACGATTTTCCCGCTTACCAATCGCCCAACTACGATTTCACCATTGGGTCTTTAACCGTGACCCGGCCCGGGCCCATTCCCACCAACTTCAGTTCTTGCGGCCCATAAACCTTTAACGATCCTTAAGCCTTGGCCGCTATCGCGGCCAAGGCTTATCCAGATCTTAAAATCAATTGTTAATAACTTGTATATTACCCTTTTTTTTCTGGTTGTAGGGAACTAATAACCGCCATTTTTTGAAGGAAAACATAAATATGATTAGAATGATAAACCGTTTGAGTCATAAACCTATAGACTTTGGGTCTAAGGGGTTAGCGCCTTAACCTAAATGTCAATCTAAATCTGAAGCGGCGTAAGACACCAGACGCTGTTAGTCAGCGAAATCGTAGGCCACATATTTAGTATTATTAATGATTTTGCCCGGCCAATAGGGAAAGTAACCATAGCTAAAATTGGAACCCTATTGTATAATTATCAGCCATATCGCTAAGATCCCGGGGCCCGCCTTATAAGAAAGGCTAAAAGGCCTTAACCAAGGGTTTTATCTCCCCTAGCTTAAAACGAGACCGACCAATGAACGCCTCAAAGCCCAAAAAATTTAACATCGCCGGTCCCTGTGTCCCTTCGGATGATTACATGCTACCAGCCTTGCCTCGGCTGCCGAATGTCCTGAAACTGATAAAGTCCAAAAAATACTTCGTCCTCCACGCCCCCCGCCAATCAGGGAAGACCACGTCCATCAAGGCCGCCGTGGAGCGGATAAACGCGGAAGGCGAGTATTACGCTCTAAATTGCTCTTTAGAAGAGCTTCGAATGTGTACCGATAAAGACGAGGCCATGAGCCTAATTGTCGCGGGTCTTTATGGGGCTTTATTCGATTCCGGGGTTAAAGCTTTGGAAAAAGTCGCGGTCAGCGGTTTTTTGGCTGAAGCTCGCGCCAGGGCTGATTTCAACTCCTCCCCGGTCAGAGTCTGCTTTAAAGTATTATGTAAGAGGCTAGACAAAGGTTTAGTCGTTTTCTTTGATGAGGCCGATTGCCTTACCGAACAGCCGCTTTGGTCTTTTTTGTCCCAATTAAGGCGTGGCTTTACTGAAAGAAGAAAATCTCCCTTTCCCAGCTCAATCGCCCTTATTGGTAGACGGAATATTAGGGACTATACGGCCCAAATACGGCCCGACTCCCAAATTTTAGGCTCAGGTAGCCCTTTTAACATCATCGTCAAGGCCCTGACCTTAGCTAACTTTACCCCAGAAGAGATTGAAGATCTTTACGGCCAGCATACCGAGGCCACCGGCCAGGTCTTCTTAGACGAGGCCGTCCAAAAGGCCTATTACTGGTCCGAGGGTCAACCTTGGCTAGTCAACGCTCTAGCCCGCGAAGCGGTCGGGGAAATACTAGACGATGATTATGGGACAGCCATAACCGCGGATCTGATAGACGAGGCGGCCAATAATCTCATGAAAAGAAGGGACACCCATATCGACTCTCTTCTGAGGCTTCTTAACGAACCACGGGTGGCGAGAGTCATTAGGCCGACGCTAGCGTACTTAAAATCCGAGGATCCGCCTTGCGAGGTCGATGACGCTAACCTAGGCGCCAATTTTTTTGATGATTATCAGTACTGTCTGGATCTAGGTCTTATCAAAGGCGACGCGAATAGTTACCGTCCGGCCAATCCTATTTACGCCAGTTTTATGTCAAGGTATCTTAACCGCGGCCTTTAATCCTTTCGAGCGCGTTTAGCGAGTTTTAATTGTTTAACTGGGAAAAAAGCGTCAGAAGAGTTATAATATATAAACGAAGACTAATGACGGTTAGCCGCGTCAAGCTCCACTAATTATTTCCTTTCAACCTTAGGACGCTAACATGGATGATTCGCCAAAGGAAACGGTCGATTCTAGGGCCGTCAAAAACGGAGCCACCGAGAGAGTATTGCCGGTGGGGGCGACCGATTTCGCCATAATCCGTCAAAACGGCGTTTATTACGCCGATAAGACCGAATTTTTGTATCAAATCGTCAAACTACCTTTCCCGTTTTTCCTCTCCCGGCCCCGCCGCTTCGGGAAAACTCTTCTGGTTGATACCCTTGAATGTATCCTCCAGGGCCGCCGTTATCTCTTCAAGGGGCTTTGGATTGACCAATCGGACTACGACTGGCGGCCTTACCCGGTCATTAGGCTAGAAATGAACGGCGTCGTTGGCGATGACCTGGCGACCATGGAGAGCTCCTTGTCCAACATGTTGGAAAACGTGGCCATGGTAGAGGGCCTAACGCTGGAGAAGAAAAGACCCGTTGATACGCTGACAAACCTCGTCAGCGAACTCCACCTAAAATCCGGCCAAGAGGTGGCCACTCTCATAGACATGTTCTTGGCCAAGAACGAGGGTATTGAATTGGCGGAGGCCATACCCGCCGATACGCTCTTAAGTCTCGTGAGGCTCCTCCGGGCGAATGGCCCAAAGGTGGCCACTTTCTTAGACGAGTTCTTGGCCAATAGCGAGGACTTAAAACCTGGGAAGACCATACCCACCGAGACGTTCTTAAGTCTTATAGAACTCATCAAGAGGGAAGCCCGCCAAAAGGTGGCCATTCTCATAGACGAGTACGACGCCCCTATTGTTGAGCATCTAGCGGACCCACCTCAGGCGGAGCTATTTCGCGAAGCCTTAAGGATATTTTACGGCGCGCTTAAAACAAACTCTGATATGATTGGCCACATCTTCATTACCGGAGTGAGCCGTTATTCCCAACTCTCTATTTTCTCTGAGTTAAACCAACTT
>JAISRZ010000045.1 GCA_031273455.1 Deltaproteobacteria bacterium
GCCCCTTAATAACCATACGGCTAGCTTTGGCGTAAGGCGTAAGAAAACCAAAAAAGGCTTAAGTCTTTTGAAAGGCGCTAAAAAATCCGTTTGGCCGCGTCTAAGGAACTATTGGCCCCTTTAAGCTCTTTTGGGGCGTTTAAGCGCCAAAGACGTGAACGGATACCTTGATTTTTCGCAAAATTAAATTTACAATATTTTTTGAGCTAATTAGCTTTCAATTGTCGCGTTTTTAAAGGCTACGCCTAATTAGACGCGCGCGTATTGTATTCTCAGCGAGCCAGTTTGGTTAACCCCATTTTTTAGACCCAATTTTCTGGCGTAAGTTACCCTTTTTGGAAGGTGAGCCATGGGCGGTTTTTTGTTTTTCCTCCTCATTTTCGTTATCGTCTTCGCGGTCTTATTCTTTGGGCTAGCTAGGATCTATAACCGTTTGGTGGTCCTTAAGAACCGCTACGTTAACGCTTACTCCCAGATCGATGTGCAATTAAAAAGACGCTACGATCTAATCCCCAACCTGGTGGAAAGCTGCCGAGCCTATCTAACCCACGAAAGCTCCACCCTAGAGGAAGTCATTAAGGCCAGAAACGTGGCCGCGACCGCCCGCTCCAGCGCCGCTGGGGATCCGACCCAGCAAGCGGCCTTAAAGCGGCTCACCGAAACTGACGGGGTCTTAAGCGGGCTTTTGGGCCGGCTCATGATGGTCGTGGAAAACTACCCGGATCTGAAAGCCAACCAGACCATTAGCGAACTCATGGAAGACCTAAGAAACACGGAAAACCGGGTCAGTTTCTCGCGTCAGGCCTTTAACGACGCGGTCATGGAGTACAACCAGGCCCGGGAGATCTTTCCAGCGGTCCTCTTTTCCAATATCTTTGGCTTCCAGGCGGCCGAGTTCTGGAACCTTGAGCATAAGGTTGAGGGCGAGCCAACGCGGATAAAGATCGAAAAAAATAACCCCTAAAGGCTAACCCCTAAAGGCTAATCTCATGCCCAAGGCCCAATCCCGCGATTTTTTCCAATGGCAAACGGATAGCCGTTTTTGGAGCCTTCTTTTTGTTTTAGTCTTCGTCCTTTCGTCTTTGATCTGGCTTTTAGTCATCTACCAGGGCTTGGACCTGTGTATATCTTATTACTACGCTAAAGACGGGGTCACCCGCGGCTTGAACTTAACTAAGCTCATGCTTTACCCGACCATCCCGGGGCCCGACATCTCCCGGGTCCCAACCTTTGTCTCTATAGGCTCCCTAAATATTCCCATCGCCCTTATTATCACCGTGGCTTTTGGGCTGACCACCTTTGGCTCCTCACTTTACCGGGTCTGGCGTATCTCCCAAAAGGGCAGCACCTACCTCACCACCGCCTTAGGCGGGATTCCTTTAGGCGAAACTGAGTCGGTTCTCGGCACCAAAACTGGCTCTGAGCGGGAGCGAATCTTCCGGAACGTGGTCAAGGAAATGGCCTTAGCCGCCCACGCCCCGGAACCGGATCTGTACATTCTCCCCAACGAGAATGGGGTTAACGCCATGGCCGTGGGTCTGGACCCGGAGGACGCGGCCATTATGATCACCAAAGGTACCTTAAAGTACTTAAACCGCGAAGAATTGAGCGGGGTCATTGGCCATGAGTTTAGCCACATTCTAAACGGAGACATGCGCCACAACACTTTAATGGCCGGTTGGCTCCATGGGTTTTTCTCATTAACCTCCTTGGGGCTTTTGTTGTTTCGGGGAGTCTCGCGTAATCCCATCCTCATCCCGGCGGGTTTGTTTCTGATCGTTGTGGGGTTTTTAGGGGATCTGTGCGGTCGGATCATCCAAGCCGCCTTTAACCGCCGCCGGGAGTCCATGGCTGACGCCTATTCCACCCAGTTCACCCGGGATCCCCAAAGCTTAGCCGCGGCCCTCATTAAAATCGGTGGGTTAAGCGCCGGGAGCTACGTGAAGACGGCCAAAAGGTCGAGCGTGGACTGTCGGCACCTTTTTATCGCGGAGTCCATTAAGAGCGTCTTTTTAACCCATCCGCCCTTAGCCACGCGGATCTGGGCCTTAGATCCCACCTGGGACGGCCAGTGGCATGATTTTCTGGCCCACCCGGTGGATCTAATTAACGAAGCCCACGAACCGGTCCCCTTGGCCCTCTAAGGGCGGCTTTTAGACCCTTTTTTAATGGACCGGATTTTTAGGCTATACTCAGCGTCCAAAGGATTTTCCACTTCCACCCAGAAATCAAGATGTTCTGATTTCATCCGGTGAGGTGACTGGCCGTCCTTTTTATGGCCGCCGCCTGAATAATGAAATGTTTGGGTTCATTTTAATGAGGAATTGACTTCCCTAACGCCCCAAGAAGAGGGGTTATGGTCCTTTAGTCCATTAGATTGTGGCCAAACGTTTTTTCCGTCACCGTTATAGCTCTAAATATTGAGACCCTCTTTAGACTGAAATACTGTTAGAACCCGATACCCTTTGGGCCAACGCTTATTAAAGGCCGCGCCTTAAGTCAAAACTAAGCCGAGTTAGCCATATAGTTACCATCTTCCCCAATGTTTCTGTTTCTCGCGATTTAAGGACCAGATTCTTTCCATCGGATATTCGGGGTATAAAACTTCTCCAGGAAGAGGGCTAAATCGCGCGCCCTCAATGATTCGACTAATTACCG
>JAISRZ010000139.1 GCA_031273455.1 Deltaproteobacteria bacterium
GGGGGGGGCCCCAACCCCACCCCACTTCCGGCGGGGGGCGGGGGGCGGGGGGCCCGGGCCGCGCGGGGCCGGGGGCGGCGCTTTAATCAAAGACGTAGCCACGGGTTCGTCATCTAAGCCTAAATTGGCCGGGGGCCTTAGGTTGGGGGGGGTAGGAATTGGGCTCAAGGGAGAAGCGATGTCCTTAAAATGGGGATCTAAAGCCGGGTCAACGGCGAAAAGCGGTCGGCTGGCCGGGTAAGGCGGGCGGGCCAAAATAACCGGGGGCCCAGCCGCCGGGGGTTGGGGGCTGGGGGGCGCGTCCGGGGCGAAGAGGTCGGCTAGATCTTGATCTAAGACCTCGGGGAAGCTTTGATCCGGACTATTTCGCTCCAGACTATTTCGCTCCAGATTAGTTCGCTCCAGACTAGTTCGCTCCAGATTATCCAGATCAAAGCGCGACTCCTGGGCGGGGTTAAGGGTTTGGGGCGGCCGAAAGACCGTGAAAACGCTCTGACAATTGGAACAGCGCACTCGAGTGCCGGTCAGCTTAATCAGCTCGTCGGCCACCCGAAATTTGGTCTGGCACTCTTCGCAGGTGATGATCATTGACGCGTCCCAAGGTGGCCCGAAAAAGAGGCGAGACCCCAATTGGTTAGGCTAGGGCCTTAGTTTATAGATTCCCGGCAAATTCCGGTGCTTATGGGCGTAATCTAGGCCGTAACCCACTAAAAAACCCTCTTCTAGGTCAAAACCCACGTAATCAAGGGCTAGGTTGACGCGCCTTCTTTCCAGTTTGTTAATGGCCACGGCCAGCTTTAAGGAGCGGGGCTCTTTTAGACGCAAAAACTCCAGTAACCAGGCTAAAGTCAAACCCAAATCCGCGATGTCCTCCACCACCAGGACGTGGCGGTCTTTAATCTCAGTCTCCAGGTTTTTGAGCATGACCACGTGGGAGGCGCTGACCATTTGGTCTTGATAGCTGGAGAGCCGGACAAAGTCGATCTCAATGGGTAAATCCATGGCCCGTAAAAGATCGGCCATAAAAATAAAGGCCCCGTTTAAAACCCCAATGACCAAAAGGGACTCATCGTCCGCCAAGACGCTCTGGTAGTCCTGGGTGATAGCCGCCCCGAGGCTCTGAACCCTTTGGGCCAGCTCCGCGGCGGTGATAACCGGCTCCAAGCCCGTTAAAGGCTGAGCCATGGCCAGGCCCGCCAGCCCCCGGGGAGAAGCGGAATAGAATAAGAAATATTAAAACCGGAATTGATCGCGAAAGATATCATATAAATCTAAGTTTACGTTGAACTATATATAGTTATATTAAAGAAGTGTCTTTAAAAACAAAACCAAGTCAAATTAACGACATTAGCCCCGGGGGCCGGGGTGGAAGCCTTCAGCCCATAGAACCCCAATTTAAGACAAGTTTAATAATAATACACTTTATGGCCAATCTAAGGCAATAGGGTTAGCGATTCTAATTTTGGCTTAATCCCGGAAATCTTGTCTGACAACTGCTGAAGACGATGGATGGTGGATGGATTCGTCTAAGGTTGGCGGTAAACTATTTCGCGCTTATAAGCGAGTATAACTAAATGAAGTGGCCAGAAGACAGTGGTCGCCTCATCGTCTAGAAACGGTGGAGAAAACGAACCCAAAATTATCCGCCGCGCTCCCAGAGTAAGGGCTGGGGTTTTGGTAGAGCTCTAGGGGTTTTGACAGTGGTTAAAGCCAGGCCTTATTAGGAAAGATTTAAATCAAAAGATCAGTATTGGTTCCGCCTTAGATAGGGAAAAAGCCCCTCATCGCCCCAGCTGGAACAAGGCTCAAAAAAAGCCTTATGAGCTAAAAAAAATAATCACCTAACAACACGCCAAAAATTTTGGCTTTAGGGCGCTCATTGGTCGGTCTCGTTTTAAACTAAGGTGGAAACCTTGGGGTAGACGCGTTTAAAGCCTTTGGCCTAAGCCCGGCGCGTGGCTTAAAAATATTACGGTTAATTATACAATAAGGCTCTAATTATAGCTATCGTTAATTGACCTCTGGCCGTTGGGCGTCGCGGGAACCGCCTTTTTGGGTGGGGAAACTGGGGGCCAAAGGTTTCCATAAGGAGCCATATGGCCGCCAAAACTTCCAAAAGTTTTCCCCCAGCGGTAAATTTAGCCATTAAAAGAAACGGCCCTAAAACCGGGTGTGGTAAATTAATCCGTCCGCCTTAAGCGCGATTTCCCGGATGAGGCCAAAATTAGAATCGCTACAATAGGGTTAGTCAAGCGGTTATGGGCCGTAAGGTTTAAGGCTGGCCGAACCGCGGTTGGTTAGGGGCCTAACGGCCCCTAATAGCCTTAAGGGGCCACGGCTGGACCCCCAGCCAGAACCCCCCCAGCCAGAACCCCACTAGCTAGGCCCCCTGACTAAGTCCCCTAGCTAGACCCCTTAGCTAGACCCCCTAGCTAAGACTCTAAGATCCCCCGTCCCGAGTCGCCGGTCGCGGCTTCAGCCAACCTGGCCTTAACTAGCCCCAATTAGCCCCGTAAAAGCCCCTAGCGGCCCGGAAGGGCTGGCCTGGGTGGTGTAGCTCAGGGCGATAGATTTTTAGCCTCTGGGCGAGGATTTTCGGGTCTTTTAGGGGGTAGCGGTGGGGTTAGGGGGGTCGGCGACCGTTAGGGAGTCTGGGGCCGTTCTGGTCTCTTTGATAGTCTCTGGGGTTTCAATATTTTCTGGGTCTGGAATATTCTCTGGGGCCGCTAAAGTCTTCCCGGTTTGGTCATAGGGCGAGGCCGCTAGCCCAGGTTCCATCAGGGCGGCCAGTAAGCGTAACTGGGGGTTTTGTTTTTTAAGCTCCTGACTTAAGCGGTCCAAGGAGAGGGCTTTTTTAAAGGACCTATAGATAAGATACAAGCCAAAGATAGCCAATAAAACGCTTAGACCCAATAAAGGGGCTAAAAGGTACATCACCTTGGCTGGATCGTACATTCTTGAAACGGCCACTAAGACGCTGACCACGGATAAAGGCAGGACCAAGACGGCCAGACCCGTGCGCAAAACCGATAAAGCGGTCCTTTTTTCGGCCAGGATTAAGGAGACCTCGTTAATGAGCATGGACTCATGGCGCACTTGGGCTTCCGAGGGGATCTGGCAAGGGTCCGTGGAAATCTCCTCCTCGTAAGCTAGGTTTTTGGGGGCCCTTAAAATAAAACGGTTGGGGCTAAAAAAGGACAAGCGACTATCTCCTTAAACTTAATCCGAGCCTCTCCTCACGCCTAAGCTTAAGCCTAAGCTTAGGTTGATCCGAGCTAGGGCCAAGCCTCAGCTAGTTTGGTTAGGTTTAGCTTTAATAACGTTAGACGGCGGTTTGGGCGGAAAAGCCCGTAATAAACGCGCCTGATAAACCCGATCCAGCTCTTGGCCCAAAAGGACGAAAAAAGCCCGTAAGATCCGGATTAAGGACCCGGCCGCGGGTTTAACCGTGGCTAAGGTCTCATCTAAATACAGATCGCGCCTTAAGGCGAGGCCTAAGGTTTTTATCCGAGGCTTTCCAACTAAGGAATCGGGGATCCAAGAGCCGACCAGCGGATAATCCAGCTCGGTCCATAAGCCAAACCGCCGAAAAATGTGGCCAGCCAAGGCGATCAGCCCTTTCGGGGAAGCGGACTCCTCGAAAAAACCCAAATTAACTTGGGGCCGGGGGTTTTCCCGATGGTCCAGTTTAAAGGGTCGAGCCGCGAAAAAGCGGATGGTCACGATGAGGACCAAGGGCTCGGTGGCCAGAAGCGTCTTAGCCGCGTCCTCTAAACTCTGAAAATAAGGTTTAACGCAACGCGAAAAAATAAACTCCCGTTCGCTTTCGCTCCAAACGGGTAAACTCTTTTCCAGGGAACCGTGGGTCAGGATAAAGGGCCCTAAGGTCTCGGTTTGCCCCAGCTCCCGGGCGATCAGCCCCAAAGGGTCCGCCACTAAAGGGCTATACGGGTAACTGACCACCAGGCTGGTGGGCAGAGCGTGGGGGGAGTTTTGGTCTTTTTTGACCAGATCCCGGCTCAAAGGTGAAGTTTGACCCTCGGGCTGGACCGCTTTTTGGACCAGATCCAATAAAAAAGGATCGGTTAAACGCCAGTTTTCCCAGCGGAGGTCCTCTGGGGTCAGACTTAGCCGCTTATGGATGGCTTTGGGCAAAAAAGGGAACCCATAGGGCGCGTTTAAGATAAGGCCCGCCAAATTTATCTCCCCTTTGGCCAGAAGATTGTGCTATTATTGGGACGGGGAAGAATTAGGCCCTAATGGCGAAAAATAAGGGCTTAAGCTCGAGCTTTAATCTTCTGGACCCTAATTTTTTTCGGCCAGTTAGTTAAAGGAAAGCTCTGGCCTTAAGCTAAAAATTTCCATTGGCGCCCTCTCGCCCCCATAATAACCAGACCGCTCATAACTCCAGACTGTTCATAACTATTGTATAGGAAAAAACTTTCTTAGCCAAGTTCCTCTGGCTGACGAAGGAGAAGCTCATGCCTTGTTTAGGGGCGCTGGACCCCGTTATCCAGGACCGTTTGGCTAAATTAGGCGAATGGTTGAAGAAACTAGGTCTACCCCGCCCCAATATCCTCATCTCCTCCCCGGAAAACCGCCGTTTTTTCTCCGGGTTCACGCCCACGGATCCGGGGATCGCCGAATCCTCCGGGTCTTTACTGATCACCCCCCGGCGCCGCTGTATTTTGTCGGACCCGCGCTTCACCTTGGCCGCTAAAGAGGACTCCCCGGGCTTTGAGTTTATCTTGTACGGGGGCTCTTTGGGCCGGGCCATCGCCCAAAAGTTTAGCTTAAGCTCGGTTCTGTGGTACGAGCCCAAATACTTAACCGTTAGCGGTCTTATGGATCTGGCCCAAAACTTACGGGTGGATTTAGAGCCCTTACCTAAGGATCTGAGCGATCTGCGGCTAGCCAAAACCGATAGCGAACTGACTTTAATCAAAAAGGCTTTGGCCATCACCGAGGAAGCTATGGGCCGCTTATGGGAAAACTTGGCCCCAGGTTGGACCGAAGGCCAAGCGGCCCTCTTTTTGGACAGCGCTTTTCGGGAGCTAGGGGCCAGCGGCTCGGCCTTTGAGACCATTGTGGCCTCCGGGCCGCGGGCGGCTTTGCCGCACGCCGAGCCCGGGGATAAGGTCATTAAAAAGGGCGAGCTAGTGGTCATTGACTGTGGGGCTCGCTACCAAGGCTACGCCGCCGATATCACGCGGACCTTCGCCGCGGGATCGCTAAAAGACTGGCAAAAAAAGATCTACCGCGTGGTTAGAGAAGCCCAAGTCAAAGCTTTAGAGGCTTTGGGCCCCGGGCGAACCGGGGCCCAAGTGGATAAGGTGGCTCGGGACCATATCGCGGAAGCTGGGTATGGGGATTACTTTGGGCACAGCTTAGGCCATGGGGTTGGTTTAGCCGTCCACGAAGGCCCGTCTTTGTCTCTAAGGGAAACGCGACAGTTGCCCGTGGGGGCGGTCGTGACCATTGAGCCGGGGATATATCTGCCGGACCAAGGCGGGGTTCGGCTGGAGCAAATGGCGGTCATAACCGAGGATGGCCACGAGCTTTTAAACCACGACCGCCATTTCTACGATTTTTAGGTTTTAAAGTTGACTGGGTTACGGCGTCTTTGGCGCGCGGCTAAGATCTGGACCATGGACCCCTTACGGCCCGCGGCCAGCGTTCTCGCGGCCATTGGGCCGCGTTTGGTTTACGTGGGCGACGATTATAACGAGGCCAAAAGCCTTTTAGGTCGGTCCTTTGAGGCTTTGGATCTAAAAGGCTTAACCATCGTCCCGGGGTTAATCGATAGCCACGCTCACGTCACCCACGAGGGTTTACGGCTCGGGCAATTGGATCTGTCTGGTTTAAGCTACGTGGAGTCCTTAAGGGCCGTGGGCCAAGCGGTTAAAAATTTACCGCCCGGGGCCTTTCTCCATGGCCGGGGCTGGGACCAAAATATCTGGGAAGGCCGCCCCTGGCCCAACCGGAAAGATCTGGACGAAGTTAGCCCCGAGCACCCGGTGGTTTTGGACCGGGTGGATAAGCATTCCATTTGGGTGAACACTAAGGCCCTAGACTTAGCGGGCCCTAGCGTCTGGGGCCCGGATCCCGTGGCTGGGGAGATCTTAAAGGACTCTTGTGGTGAGCCTTTGGGGGTCTTAATTGGCCAAGCCATGTTTTTGGTCTACGAGGCCTTACCGCCCTTGGACGGTCGGGATCGGCGCGCCACCATCTATTTAGCGGAAAAAGAGTTTTTAAGTTACGGTTTAACCACGGTGGTGGACGCGGCTTTTGGGGAAGAGGATTTTAAGGTCGTGGAGGCGGCCTACGCCCAAGGGGAAATGCGGATCCGTTACCGGGGCTACGCCCACCCCGGCCATTGGCCCCATCTTGCGGCCTTAAAGCGGGTGGACGGTCTTTTTCAGGATCATTTGGCCGTGGACGGGTTAAAGCTCTTTTCCGATGGGTCTTTGGGCTCGCGGAGCGCTTGGTTATTCAACGACTACCACGATCGCCCGGGGCATAAAGGGGCCAGTTCCTTAACCAACGAGGCCTTGGCCCAGTGGTTAACCTTGGCCCGGGACAAAGACTTACAAGTGGCCATCCACGTCATTGGCGACGCGGCGGTGGCCCAAGCCGTGGATATGATCGCGCGAGTTTTAGGCCCTGGCTGGTCGGGTCGGCGCTGGCGGTTGGAGCACTTTCAGGTGGTCGCCCCCAGGGATATGGATCGGGTCTTAACCATGGGTTTAATCCCCTCCATCCAGAGCGTGGGTTTAATGACCGATCTTTTGATGGCCGAGGATCGCTTGGGCCCGGACGGTTTAGCCCGGGCCTACGCTTGGCGGGACATTTTAGATCGGGGCGGTTACTTAATTAACGGCTCCGATTGCCCGGTGGAGCCAGTCAACCCCTTTTTCGGGATCTACGCGGCGGTCACCCGGCGGAATCTAGCGGGGTTACCGAAAGAAGGTTTCACCCCGGCCCATCGCTTAACCATTTGGGAGGCCTTAGCCAGTTACACGGTCTGGGCCGCCCGGGCGGCCTTTCAAGAGGGGAAACTTGGGGTCTTAAAGCCCGGGGCCTTAGCTGATTTTGTGGCCTTAGACCAGGATCTTTTCGCCATTAAAGCCGCGGCCATCCCTAAAACTAAAGCCATCTTAACCGTGGTCGGCGGGGAGACGGCTTATAGTCGCCTCTAAGCCCTTAAGCCTTCTCGCCCTTAAGTTAAGCCTTAAGCCCAGCTTTAACCCAGCCTCTGGGGGCCAAGCCGTAAACCATCCTCAAACCAGCGCCTTAAAGGCGAAAAAGCCGGGTCGCCCCGGCTTTTTCGGTCATATATCCAAACTAGCTTTAGATAAAATCGTCCAACAAACGGACCATTAAAGGGGTTCCGGTGTTGATCCGGACTAGGTCCGAGGACGACTCCAAAAGGGACTTTAAGTTTTTATAGCCAAAGTTGTTGACGTCAAAGGCGGGCCATAGGCTCTTAATGGAAGAGCCCACGGTGGAAAGTTTGGCCCAGCCGTCATCGTCCTCGTTCTCGGCGATGGCCTTTTTCAGAACCTCCCGAAAGTGGCTGAGATCATCCTCCTCGTCCTCAAGGTCCGGGGGGCCGCCGCTGGGGGGGGAAACGCTGGGGGCCCAGCGTAAGGGGCTAGGCTCGGGGGCCGGGTAACTAATGATCTCGGCCTTTTGAATGGCTGGCTCCCAGCGGGCTAAGGGCGGCTCTGGCTCTTTGACGGCCAAACCATTGTCCATTAAATTAATAAGATCGTCCGTGGACCAAAACTCCGAGCAAGTGGCTCGAAAGAGGTCGGGCGAGGCGGGGGGGCTTAAAAACCCCAAAACCGTGGCCCCAGACTCCCGTAAGCGCATGGCTAAGCGGCGTAAGGCCCCGTTACCGGTTAAGAGGGCGAAGGCGCTCACCTTTTCTTTATTGAGAAGATCTAAGGCCTCGATGGTTAAACTAACGTCCGGCGAGTCCTCGAACCACTGTTCCGGGATTAAAGCCCATTGGGCCAAGAGATCCACCCAAGGCCGAGTCTCGTGGTTAGTCCAGTCCGCGTAAGCCCTTTTAACGGTTAAAGTTAAGCCGCGTTGGGCTAAGATGGCGAAAACCGGGGCCGCCATTTCTGGGGGAAAACTAGTGGCGTCGATTAAGACGGCGGTCTTAAGGTCAGACGACGCGGGTTGATATATAGCGTCCATGAAAGGGGTGTCTCCGTTTAGTTGGTTTGGCTGGCCAAAAGGGCTCTGGTCAGCCAAGAGTCCTCCACCGGGTTAATAACCTGAGCCCTATGGTAGGCTTCCTGGAGGGAAAAGAGTCGGACGCTGCCCGGGTCAACGTAATAGGTTTCCGTGTTGCGGCTATAGGACAAACGGAAGCCAATGGTCATGTTAGGGCCATGGTTGTAGTCGCTGGATAAGGGCAAAACAATGGTCGGCTTACGGGAGACCGAGTCAAAGGCCAAAAGGCAACCTTTGGGGTTTTGGGCGAACTCTTGGGTGGCTTGGTGAAAGGACCGGGAGAGCAAGAACCGGCACTCCTCCGCGTCGGCGGCCAAAGAGGGCGGGATAATGCGATACTCCGAGCCAAACCAGATAACCCGCGACCAGGCCGCCTCATCGGTTAGGGTGAGGTTTAAAGTGGCCCCCTCGGGGGGCAAGATCTCGTTAATCCACTTCTGGACGGCCTCTTTGGTGGACAGGACCTCCAAGCCGCTGGTCGGTAAGGCCGTTAAGCCGTAAAACCTAAAGAAAGTGTCCAAACTGGAGCTCCGGTGGAAAGTGGCGAAGATCGTTTGGTTTTGGGAGTTCTGGAGGTTAAGGTTAAAGCTAAAGTAGTTTTGCGAGGTGGCTTCGCTAAAGCCCTTCAGTAAAAAGATCCCGGAAAAGGCTCGGGTGAAGTCTGGCCGCGTGGCCGAGCCGTTTTGGGCTAAATTATTGGCCAAGGAGTTTAAAGCCATGTACTTCCGGATCTCCAAACAACTGGTCATATACGTTCTTAAATTGTTAAAAAGGAGCTGGTAAAGGCCGTTATAGGCCAGATCCTCTTTTAAGCGGTTGGCTAGCTCCGGGAAAAAGTCATTGGGAAAGGAAGTGTTTAAAACGGCCCGTAAATCGGGCTCAATCTCCGAGGAGTGGATATCGGATATATCGTAGTAAGCGGCTCGCCGGGGGGCGTCCAAGGGCGTTTTCACCGGGGACAATTGGGTGCAATGGTAATTCACCTCCACGTCCACGCCCTCTTTGGCCAAGAGATCCTGGATTAAAAACAAGTCATAGGGATCTTTGACCCGGGCCTTCCGTTCCACCTGATCCTCGCCGTAAATGGACACAAGGTTCTTTTCGGC
The DNA here is from genome assembly GCA_031273455.1 of Deltaproteobacteria bacterium. GTDB lineage: Bacteria > Desulfobacterota > Desulfarculia > Adiutricales > Adiutricaceae > JAIROO01. Next base: position 9,354 of record JAISRZ010000139.1, read on the forward strand.
GATAGACCCAACGACCAGGCCCTGGCGGACGCTGGAGCTGGCGGTGACCGGCTGGGTGGGCTCGCGCTCAAAGGACATTAAAACGTACTTGGCCCGGTCGGCCCGGTTTTTCCTTAACTCAAAAAAGGAGCGATTGAGGAGAAAAACGTCGGTTAAATCGCTGTACTTGTGATTAAAGGACCGATAACCGCCGTTTTCCGAGGACAACCGGGGGACGATGGCCACCAAGACCTCATGGAAAAACTGCAAAGGGACCATCCGGTCAGCCGCGGTCTGAGGATCGAGTTTGCCCACGCAAAAATCAAAGACCTTCAGTAAAAAGGTTGAGGACAGCTCATTGACCGAGGGCTGGGAGTAATAGCGGAGCTCCTCGGCGAAGTGGCCCTTAATCTCGGCCTGGGTGAAAGGTATTTTCGGGGGCGAAGGCGTCGCGGTCGGGGCTTTGGGGGCGGTAAACGCGGCGGAAGGCCGGGGCCTTGGCCGACTGGTTAAAACCGGCGGCTGGGGCGAGAGGGTTTTAAGGGCCTTAGGCGGCGGGCTTAAGCTAGTCCGTAAGGGGTTTAAGGCCGGAAAGTCGGGTTGGGGCGCGTTGACCGGTCGGACGGCGGGGCCATTGGATTTGTTCTTTAAGACCCCGAGCCAGGTGTCCTGGAGGCTGGAGAGAAGCCGGGCCCCTTTGGAGGCCATGCTTAAAGTCAAGATGGTGTGGACAAAGGGTTTAATGACCCCGCCATCGCCATCGGTGATCTGCTCCACCACAATGGAGACGTCGTAATCGCGCGGATCGGTTAAGGCCAAAGGCAAGATAAAAGCCAGCTTATCTTGGGAAGGGTTTAAGTACGGTAAAGGGATGCGCGGGTTGGCCACTATTTGTCGACGGGTTAGCTCTATCGCGGTTTTGAGCTTTTCTTTAATGGTCGTGTAAGCGGTGGAGGTCTCTTTTTCGATAAAGTTAACCAGCTCAGCGTTTTTCAGCTCCAACTCCTCGGACCGCAAAAGGCTAGTGTCCTCATAGTACTCAAAACCGGCGGGACAGACGGCCTTAATGAACCGGGCCGGAAAGCGGCCCCGGCGGATCCCATCGATAATGATGTGGTTCAGCTGGGCGTGCTGGTCGAGGTCAATGGGCGGGTTTTGGTAGATGATCTCCTCGGGCTTTTGAAAGTAAGTGACCCGATTAGGCCAGGGGTGGATCTTGGTGGAGACTTCTTTTCCCAAGGCGTTGTCGCTACTGGAGGTGAAGCCTTTAAACACGTAGCGTTTTTGGAGGGGATCGGTTTTCCGAAAGACGATGAGGACGTCCCGGCTGGAGCGATCGAGTAAACCGCTATTCATGGCGGTCAGTTGGCAGTCCGCGGAAAAGGCCAAACCTGAGTCATTCAGCTCCAAGAGCTCGGGGATCCGGTTCTCTTTGGAAAAGATATCTAAAAACTTATTCAACTTCTCCTTTTGGAGAGATTGAAAAGTCTTCATAAAGTAGTTGTCCAAGTGGTTAAAGGGCCGACGCGTGTCCGAGTAGTACCATTTTTCCGGCAAAGCGAACTGGGCCAACCTCTCCAACATCTGGTCGTAGGTGGGGTGGAGGGCCGAGGGGCCGGAGCTGACTTTGGGCATGTAGACGATGTCATGGAAGTAGATGGCCAGACCCCGGTTGATCTTCTCGTCTAAGATCTGGAGCTTAAACTCAGCGATGACCGGGAAACCAGTGACAAATTGGTTGTTATCGGCGTTGGGCTTTAAGATAAAGTCCACTTTAGTGTTGGCCTCGCCGCGCTCCCTTAAGATCTTCAGCATGGACCAGGAGACATTGGGCGGATGGACGTTCCCTTGGAAAGTTAGCCCAGAGTCCTCCTCTTTAACCGTCAAAAAGTTCCGATCAAAGTTGACTTCGCTGATGGTCCCCACCAAGGGGACGTTAATGGGGGCTAAATACTCCGCGGTTTTTATCGCGCGGGGGATGGTTTGCCGTAAATCCACGGGTAAGGCTCGCGGCTCGGGCTCGGGCGTAGGCTCGGACGTGGGCGTAGGCGCGAAAATCGACGCTGGCTTGGGCGCGAGAATTGGCGTGGGTTTATACTCCCGGTCCGAAAAAATTTGGGCGAAATCCTCTTCCCTAGGCTCCCCGGAAAAAGACTTGACCGGCTCCACCGCCTCTTCCTCAAAGTCATCGGTGATCAGCTCATCCAAGTAAGCTAAAGGATCAACGGTTTTGGTGGGGCGAGCGGGTTTAGGCGCGGGCTCGGGCGAGGAGTCAGCCGCCAGCTCGGGCGGGGAGTCGCTGGCCAGGGCCGGGGGGGCGACAAAACCTTCGGTTAAATTGGGGACGGCTTCTTCGAGGGCGGCTGGCTTCCAAGGAGCGCTCGGCGTTTCGGTTAGATCGTCAAAAAGGCCTTTATCGTCTTTAGTCTCTTTAGTCTTCTTCGCGAGCGGCTCAAGGGCTCCAGGGGCTTTTTTGGGTTTGACCGAGCTTAAGGCCTCTTTATCGACCGCGGCCTTGGCCCCTCCTTTGACCGCCTTGGCGGGTATTGGCTCTTTAATAGGGGGGGCCAGCTCTTCGGGCTCAAAACTACGGTCTTGGGCCGCCCGGCGTTTAGCCTCTTTGGCTTCTTTGGCGGCTTTCCGTTTAGCTTCTTTGGTCTTAGCCTCGGGGACTTCAGGTTTAACGTCCAGGGGTTCGGGGATGGGGGCGCTTTTAGTTTTAGTGGCGATTTTTTTAGCCCCGGCCCCCGCTATGATCAGAACCCTAGGGATTTCGGCGGTCGTCTCATCTTGAGGCGGAGCGGGGCTAGGGTTGAGCTCGACAATATCGCGTTCCACCCCATCCGCGGGGGATATTCTCGTGGAACACTGGAAGTAGGGGCTAAAATCTAAAAGAAGGTGTTTGATGTTCCGCCGACCAAAGTATTTTTGATACCCGAGGGAGTTAAGATCTTTAACGCATTTTTTTAAAAGGGAGTCAAAGGCGAGCACGGTCACTGGCTCTGTTCTAAAAGGGCTTAAACGGTCATAGACTTTAAGCAAATGCTCCAAGGTTAAGGCCGCGTCTTCTAAGGTTAACTCGAAAGGCGAGTCCGAGGGCGCGGTGGCTTGGGCGTCGCTCGGCGGAGTTTCGCTAGAGCTGGCGGCTAGGGGGCTATCCGGGTTAGGGGCGCCCGGGCTGGGGCGGTCCTCTTTGGAGCTTTGGTCGCTAGAGCTGACCGCGGGGGGCTCGCTTGAGCCTTCATCGGTGGAACTGAGGTCGTTAGAGCCCGCGTCGCTAGAGCTGACTTCATAGGCGCTTTGATAGCTAGAGTCTTCCGCCCTGGAAATGACATCGTTTGAGCTTTGGTCGCTTAAGCTTTCGTTGTTAGAGCTGACCGCGTCAGAGTTTTGAGCCTTAGGACTTTCGTTGACTTCAAGAGAGCTTGGTTCGCTTAAGCCTTCCTCGCTAGAGCTAACTTCATCGGAATTTGGTTCGTTTGAGCCTTCAGAGCTACAGCTAACTTCATTCGAGCTTTGTTCGTTAGGGCGGTCATCGCTAGGGGTTGTTCGCGAGTCAACGATGGTGGTATTGGGGGTTGGCTTGGGCTCTTCAAGGTTCATCGGTAGGGAGCTAGACGGAGCGTATTCAACGATATTTTCTAAATGGGCGTCACTTACCGGCGATTGGATATCGAGCGATTCTGGGGAATCGGAGTTTTCCGCGTCATGAGGCGGGGCGGTGATTTCCGCGGGATCAGGCATAATTTTATCCTTTTTGGAAATTAAGCTTTTGCGAGTTCTAGGCCTTAAAGTTTTTTTGGGAGGTTCTAGTTCCCCGGAGACGATGGCGAGGGGGGTGGCCAAATCTGTCCGCGGGTCTTCCAAGAGGATCGGAGCGCTTTCTAAGGTTTTGGAACGTTTCAATTAAATAATCTCCCAGTCGGTGGTCCCCGTTTTAAGCCGTAGCCCCAAGACCCACCTTAGGCCCGAGGTCATTAGTAGGTTTTGGGCTATTTCCCCTAAAAACGGGTTTTTTTCTATTAGGTTCGCCTTTAGGAATTAAAAATCTAGGCGATTATTGTTATATACTTAAATTTTTTTATAAATACAACTAAAAAAAAACGCCCCCTAGGGAAAGGCCAACAATCCCAGTTTTCCAACTAGCCTAGTGGTTATCTGGAGAACCTCAGCGGCTTTTGGCGAAGGCGGTTAAGCGAGTGTCCCAGTCAATTATAAGAAATAATGGACATAAAAGCGTTTAATTAATAACTAACGGCTTGACACATTAAAAATTACCCTAAAATATTATTATTTAACAACATACTAGAATTTAAGCCAAAAAATAAGGCTTGGTAAAAGCCTTGGTAAAAAACGAGAAGCCTATCGCCATCCTTGGCGATGATGTTTTTCCAGAGGGCTCTGGTCAGGTTATGGACCTATCTGGTCACGAGAGTTTTAAAACCTTGAAAAGAGCGTTGGCGAAAAATCAAAGGTTAGCTTGAGGTTGACCTTGTTTCTCCAGCCTCCCCTTAGTTGGAAGATCCATGTTTCCATAATTGGGGGAGTATAGAGGATATGCTAACCATTTCAAGATTTTCTGTCAACTGTCAAGTTTATATCTTTAGCCAATAAGGCCAAACGTCTTAGGGGCCGCTTAAACCCTTATGGCCTAAGAGGCCGAAAAGATCCACCTAAAAACCCCATCACCCTCAAGCTTGGGCTCGCCAAATTGATCCTAAAATTCTGTTTTCATCTAATAATACGCTTTAAAAATTCAAAAATTTACGGTTAGTGAATAGATAAAACAATTAAAAGCGCTAGATAAAATCAATGCGATATCTTAAAATTAAAAATAATGAAATTTTGAGCCATAAAAAAGGCGAGCCGTGGCCTTTTGGCTAAGCGGATAATCTAGCCCTTTAATAACCCCTCCTTTAAGCCTAAGGGTTTTTGGCCGTAAACCGTCACCGCCCTAAAAAGTCTAACTAGTGAAGGCTAACCGCCTAGCTAAAGCCCTAGCCTTTTAACCGGTGTTATAGGCCAAAAATAAATCTAAATAAAGTCCCAAAGACAGTTTATTGGGGCGATTTTTTTCCGGAAAACCTTAAGACCTAATAAACTAGGGCCAAAGGCGGACCGTAACGAATAATAACGGCGATCATCCAACAAAAGTTGGCTCAAACCCAGACGCCAAGCGGTTTTCCGATTTTACGAAACCTTAAAAATCGCCTAAGATATTAAGCTAAAGGCGTTTTCCTTGGTGAGCGCCTCGGGTAAACGGTCTTTAAATCGCGCTTTTACTTTTTAAGCGCCCTTAGCGGCTAAATCCTTGAGCCGCAAAATTCGCCACTCCCTTAGGGATATTCCTGGTTCGGCCTGGATATTTCTGGATATTTCTGGTTAGCCCCAATTAACTCTAGTTAAACCTAGTTAAACTTAGTTAAGGCTAGTTAACTATCGTTAAGGCCTAGCCAACCAACCCCCATAAGGCGCCGGGGCCAAGGTTTATTAGCGCCTAAATAGTCGCTTATCAAAGGTCTTTGGTGAGCTTAAACCGTTTTTTTCTCCAGCTTATTAGCTTAAGGAAGGAAAATATATGAGAAAAGTATTGTTGACCGGGCTTTTGGCTCTGATTCTCTCGGGAGGCGCGATGGCTTATAGCGTAGGGGCTTACGCCAACGACGATCCGGGCCGCGGCTTGTACCTACCTTCGGACATCACTTTGGCCCAAGCCCAGTTGGCCATTGAGGCGGGCTTAAAGGTGGCTAAAGAGCGCGGTCTACTTATGGATATCGCCATTGTCGACGCTGGCGGCAACTTAAAGGCCTTTGTCCGCATGAACGGGGCTTTTTTAGCCAGCGTGGACATCGCCATTAAGAAGGCCAAAACCGCTCGGGGCCTTAATATGCCCACTAGCGACCTCCATCGGGCCGCGGTTCCCGGCGGGGAACTGTACGGGATCGAGGCCACTAACGGGGGAATGGTCATTTTTGGGGGTGGCGAGCTGATTAAGAACCTGGAAGGGACTATCATTGGGGCCATCGGCGTCTCCGGGGACTCGGTGGCCAATGACACCCTGGTGGCCCAAGCCGGGGCTAAGGCGGTCCTAAAGTCGTTTATGGCGGCCTTAAAAACCCCTAAACCTTAAAAACCAAAAAAAGGGTTATCTAGCCCGCCAAGTCAAAAGGCCAGCTTTCGCTGGCCTTAAATATTTAACGCCCCTTAAAGGCTAGAGGCTCATTAAGGGCTAAAACCTTAAAGGGGGTATTAACCAAGGATCTGGGCGGGATAGCCCGCCTCCGTGACCGGCTGGGTGAGAGTTTGGTCGGCGATTTCCTTTTGGCTCGTGACTTCAGCCACGCCAGAGGCCAGATCGACCACGGCTTTCTCCACCCCGGGCAAAGCGGTAAGGATTTTTTCCACCCGGCCCGAGCAGTGTTGACAGGACATGCCCTCGATTTTTAGTTTCTTGATCATAAGCGGTTCTCCTTGGGTCGCGGACTGAGTGGCCCGAACGGGGGCCGGGGTTAGGGGGCTTAGGTTATTAGCCTTATTAAACTTGGGGGCGAAAAAGCGGAGCCTTAAAGCGTTGGAGACCACGGAAACCGAGCTAAGGCTCATGGCCAAGGCCGCGATCATGGGGCTTAGCTTTAAGCCCCATAAGGCGTAAAAAGCCCCGGCGGCGATGGGTATCCCAATAATGTTGTAGATAAAGGCCCAGAAAAGGTTTTGCTTAATATTGCGCATGACCGCCCGGGAAAGCTGGATGGCTTTAGCCACGTCCAAAGGATCGCTTTTGGTTAAAACCACGTCGGCGGTCTCCATGGCGATATCGGCCCCGGCCCCAATGGCCACGCCCACATCGGCTCTAGCTAAGGCGGGGGCGTCGTTCACCCCATCGCCAATCATGGCGCACTGATGGCCTTCCGCGCTTAAAGAGCGGATGATTTCCTCTTTTTCCTGGGGCAAGACCTCGGAAAAAACCCGTCGAACCCCCAGTTGACCCTGGACGCTGGCCGCGGTTTTGGCGTTGTCCCCGGTGAGCATGACCACTTCAAGGCCGAGATTCGTTAGCTCGGCGATAGCGGCTTGACTCGTGGGTTTAATTTGGTCGGCTAGGGCGAAGAGGCCTAAGACTTTTGTCTTATCGGCCAGAAAAATCGGGGTGGCCCCCTCTGAAGCGACTTTTTCGGCCGGCTCTAAGAACTCCCCGGGGTCTAACCCCTGGCTCTTTAAGAGACGTAAATTTCCGGCGAAATAGACGGTCTCGTTAATGGACCCGGTTAAACCCGCGCCTGGCGACTGCTGAAAACCGCTCACCGGGGATAAGGTTAACCCCTTTTCTTGGGCTTTCCGGACAATGGCTTGACCCAAAGGATGCTCGGAGTTCTTCTCCAAAGAGGCGGCTAAGGCTAAGACCTGGTCATGGCCCTCGGAAGGCCAGATGGCGGTCACTTCCGGGCGACCGGTGGTTAAAGTGCCGGTTTTATCGAAGACGGCTAGGGTTAAAGAGTGGGACCGCTCCAAAGCCTCGGCGGATTTAAACAAAATCCCCATTAAGGCCCCTTGGCCCGCCCCCACCATGACCGCGGTGGGCGTGGCCAACCCCAAGGCGCAGGGGCAAGAGATAACTAAGACCGAGATGACCGTGGACAGAGCGAAGGACACGTCGCTCCCCACGGCTAACCAGATAAGGCCCGCGCCCATGGCGATCAAGAAGACCACCGGCACAAAGATCCCGCTGACCCGGTCAGCCAAGCGGGCGATGGGGGCTTTGGAGCTGGTGGCCTCGTCCACTAAGCGGACTATCTGGGCTAAGGTGGTCTCTTGGCCCACCCGAGTGACCCGGGACTTTAAGTACCCCGAGACTAAGACCGTGGCGCAGACGGCTTTATCGCCCTTTTCTTTGTCAACGGGCAAACTCTCGCCAGTGATATTGGACTCGTCCACCGCCGCTTGGCCTTCCTCGACCACCCCGTCCACGGCGATGGTCTCGCCAGCTTTAACGATTAATAAATCCCCCACCAAGATGTCCTCGGCCGGAAGGGTTAGCTCTTGACCGCTTCGCTCCACCGTGGCCGTTTTCGGGGCCAAGGCCAGTAAGCTACGGACGGCTTGGGTGGTTTTTTTCTTAGCCCGAGCCTCAAAGAACTTCCCTAAGGTCACTAAGGTTAAGATTAACCCGCCAGACTCAAAGTAGAGGTTCATCATGGCCTCATGGGCTAAGTGAGCGTCCCCGTGGCCTAAGGCGTGGGCCATGGCGAAAAGATTGGCGAGACCGTAAATAATGGCCGCCCCCGAGCCCACGGCGATGAGGGAATCCATGTTCGGGGCCCCGGCCCAGAGGGTTTTTAAGCCATTACGGAAATACCGGTTATTAACGATGGCCGTGGGGAGAACCAGGATAAACTGGGTGAGGGCCATGACTAAAACGTTGTCTGGGCCAGCTAAAAAGGGGGGTAAAGGCCAACCGACCATATCGGCCATGGCTAAGTAGAATAAAGGGGCGGTGAAGACCAAAGAGACCAAAAACCGCCTTTTTAAGGCTAAGGTCTCGTCCACCACCGGCTCGCTCGGGCTAAGGGGGGCCCCAGCCACCCTGGCCCCATAGCCCGCTCCAGTGACTCGGTCAATGATAGCTTGGTTTAAGGTCTTAGTTTCGTCAAAGTTGACGATCATGGAGCTTTTTAGAAGGTTGACGCTAACATCGCTCACCCCAGAAAGGGTTTGAACGGCTTTTTCCACCCTCGCCACACAGGCGGCGCAACTTAAACCAGTTAGAGTGAAGTTTTCCTTTTTCATGGCGACCTAAAGACGGGGAAACCGCGATTTCCTCTATATGTAATGACTTAACTAAAGTCAGAAGGTTTAAGGACTGCCCAGCCTTTGGTTTCCTGTAAGCGTTCACCCAAGAAATATAGACGGACATCTCTAGATCTCAAGACTTGAGGCCAATGGCCTTCCTTCCTTGGCCCCGTTAGCTTGTCGGGGTCTTTATAAGTCCTTTTTAGCCACTATCTCAGAGGGGACGCT
>JAISRZ010000043.1 GCA_031273455.1 Deltaproteobacteria bacterium
TCTTCCGCATAGCCGCCGTAAACGTTAGAGGCGTTACTCGACTCGATCCAAGCTAAGCTATCTAAAACCGGGCCGTCCTCCGCATAGCCACCATAAATATTCCCGGTGACGTTACTGTCAGCGACCGTGGCCTTCCCGTTCGTCACCGGGCCGTCTTCCGCATAGCCGCCCGAGACATTCCCACGTATATCGCTCTCTATAACCCCCACTTGACCGTTTATCACTGGGCCACTCGCCGAATAACCGCCTCCAACGTTTAAAGCCTCACTAGCTATAATTATAGCCGAACTATCGGCGACCGGGCCTTCTTCCGTATAGCCGCCATAAACATTCCCGGTGACGTTACTGTCAGTGACCGTGGTCGCGCCCTTGGCGATAGAGCCATTGGCGGAGTAACCGCCGTAAACGGTCCCGCTGACGTTACTAGCGACAACCTTTGAGGAGCTATTATTAACCGCGCCTTTAAGCGAAACGTAGCCGCCGGAGACATTAGTGACGGAGCTGGCGATGACCTCGGCGAGACTATTGGCGACCGAGCCCTTGGTGGAATAACCGCCTATAACGCCTTTCCCCGATATTTTACTATCGCTAACCACAATCTTATTGTTATTGACATCGCCGTTTAAGGAACTGTAACCGCCCACCGCGCCGCCAGTTACGCTATTAACCACCGTGACGTTCCGCAAGTAAGCGGCGTTGCTCACCACCGTCCCATTGGTGGAATAACCGCCCGCGACCATACCCGCTGAGCCAGACAAAGTGGAGTTAACCACGACCACCGAGTTATTGGTAACGTCCCCTTCTTGGCTGACCCCTCCCATGATAGTCGAAGCCAAGGAATCCTCTACGCGGACCTGGTTATGAATAGCGTCACCCAGGTAGGTTTGGCCGCCAGTGATGCCAGTGGCGTTAACCGTGGCGACGTTAACTAGGTTTTCCGCCACGTTTCCATCAGTTTTCGTCTCGCCGCCAAAAATTTGCCTAACTTGTAAAAGGTTAGCCATTCGCTTGATAATCACTTGGTTGCCCGTGGCCGACCAGGTTTGACTTAACCCCCCATAAATATTGGTGTTGGATCGGCTAGTTTGAACCGCGGCGGTAACGTTATCTAGGTGGACCGTATTGTAATCCGCTGGGCCATAAAAGGCCTCGCCACCGATAATATTATGATTAACCGCCCCCCCATGGATAATGACCTGGTTATTGGTCACATTGGTGAGAACGGCTGTCGGCGCGAGGTGGTTATAACCGCCATAGATATTACCGCCAATCGAGCCATTATAGAGAAAAACAGCGTTATTATTGACTAACCCGTTACTATTCGCCAAATCCCCGCCAATCGCGTCACCTTGGACAGAGCCGTTAAGAATGGTCACAACGTTGTTTTCCACCCGACCGGAGTCTAGGGACTGGCCGCCGTAGACACTACCGACTTTCACCCCAAGACCATTAATAACCACCTGGTTAGAGAGGACTTGGCCATTATAGCGAGTGGCCCCGCCCACCACTTTCGCTGAGACATTGCCGTTGAAGATCGTGACCAGGTTGTTTTTGGCGGTTCCGTTCATGACGTACCCACCGAACACGTTACCGGAGTTGGAAAGGCTTCCTAAATTTTGAAAAATTCCCCCAATCGCGTCGATTACCACCCGGTTATCAGTGGCGTTATAGGTTCCGCTAGCCACGCCGCCTAAGACAGTCCCGTTAATAAAGCCTGATCCGTTGACCATCAAGCTGTTATTGACGGAATTGGCCGTTAAAGAGGCCCCCCCGATGACCCCGTGGAAAGCGGGGCTCACCGTTCCATAGACCACAACCTCATTGTTTTCCGGAATAAGCCCACTCGCGCCACCCGGAAGGATAACGTTACCCCCTAATTCAGGAACGGAGAGGTTATCCTGAGAGTCATCCGCGGGCTGACCGTTAATGGTGACATTGGTTATTGGATTGGCCCTAGCCCCCAAGCTAAAGCCGAAAACGAGGACCGCGCTTAGCGCCAAAACCCAACTGGCTTTGACCGCCAAGATTAAGCCTATCTTTGGCCGCCAGCTAACCAACCCGCCCATGATGCCTCTCCCTTAAAAACTTATCTAAATTCTTCGACCTTTTGGCCTAGAAAATTAATATTTAATATTAATTTAGACTTAAAACAATATTTTAACAATTAAAAACACACACTCTAAATAATATAGCGAAAATAGAACTTAAGCTTTTCTTGGCCCTCGGAATTGTAAAGTTAATTTTTTGATAAATTATCTTGAATCTTCACTTAATTAGTCCTTTTATTGTATTTTACAGTTTCTAAGAAAAATTTCAAGCGCGACCAGCCGGAAGCGCCCTAACGCGTCAACCTAACGCTTTAGCCTTTTTAGGACGGTTCCCCAAACTTTGGGCTCCCCGGCTCGCTTAACCAGCGCCCCTAGGGTTTGACGCTGGTCGAAAAGATTTTTTTAACCAGCCTTAACCGGGCTCTTTATTAGGAATCCTTCCGCCAAAAAAGCCCTAGCCTGAAGGTGAAAGGGGCCTAACCCAACTAAAAAAGCCCCCTTGGCTAGGCCAAGAGGGCTAAAAAGGGTTAGGGGCATAATTTCCCCTTATTTGGCTTATGGGGCGGGCGTAACCGCCCGCCCATTAAGGATTAGAACTCATACTTAATCTGCAGGGAGCCAGCGAGGCCTTGACGCTTGCCAAAGTAGCCTTGGACCCCAAAGTCCAGATTAACGGGGAAGGTGTCCTGGCTTAAAAGAGAGAGGCCCAACTCAGCTAGGCCAGAAGAGCCTTTCAGGTCCGCGTTGGGTAAGCTTAAACCCCGAACGTGGCCATCGGTTTCCCCATCAAACTCGTAAATATACGCCCCGCCAAAGTAAGGCTTAATGAAGTCATCAACGTTGTAGCTAAACCTGGCCCCGGTCTTCACCCGGGAAGACTCGGCGTCGTCTAAAGTGAACTTCTGGCCCAAAAGCCGCTCATCCGAGCCTTCCTGGCGGTTCCAGAGGTACTTCACGTAAACGTCTAGATTAGCCTCTTCCGTGACTTGAAAGTCAAAGCCCGTGCCCAAGTGAGCCCCCACGTAGGTTCCAGAGGCGTCGAAACGTAGCCTTCGACCGTTAAACCGGGTCTTAGTCTCAAAATCCGCCTTGGCCTCGCCGATCCGCCCGGAAGCCTCCACGTAATAGGTTCCGAGGTTGGTATCCAGGTCAAAACGACCCAATAAACCAGCCCCCACGTAGGAGACATCGCCTTCGGCCTCCACGGACCCGTTTTTCCGGCCAGTGTGGGAGTCATAGGAGCCAAAGCCAAACTCCCCGAAAAGACCCAACGTCAAACGATTCTGGTCAAAGTAATTGCCTAAGGAGACGCCGATTAAAGCGTTGATCCCCGAAAGATCCACGTGGGAGCCAGTCTCATAACGGCTCTTGCCGCCGCTAATCCCGGCGAAGATCCCAATACCGCCTTCTGAGGCCGACTTGGCTTTAGCTAAAGAAAGACCTTGGTCCACCAGATAGTCTTGGCCTTGGGTCACAAAAGCTAGCCGGGCCGCCGAGGTTTCGGTGACTGTCTTGGCCCGGTCCTTAACCCTAGAGGAAGAGGCCACCGTGGCGGTAAGTTTATTGTTGGCCGAATCCAAATGGACGTCATAGTCGTTCTCAAAGAAAAAGCCGATATCGCCTTCCACGGTGGCGTCAGCGAAGGTTCCAGTGAGCGCGGTGGCGTTAATGAGGATGATCTCGTCGCCAATGGCCAGATCCGGGGTACCGGTTAAGTCATCGACTTGTATCCATTGAATGGAGGCGTTCGAGCCCAAATCAACGTTCGTGGCTTGTAAAGCCACAAAACCATCTTTAACCGAGGAAGGCAGATAAAAGTTGTAATACTGAAAATTTTCCACTTGAGCGATGGTGGAAACCTCGTGATTGTAATTCCAAAGAACCAAAGTGTTGTTGGCGTAGGCGTCAGCTCCACTAGCCACAACCTGACCACCGGCCAGGAGGTTAGAAACGTTGGCGTTCTCAATTAAAACCACATAGTTGTTATTGGCGTTCCCAGCGCCGCTATAGCCGCCAATAACGTTAGTGACGTTACTGGATTCCACGAAAACATTGTTGAAACTAGCGTCGCCATTGGCCGCGCTATAACCGCCGGTGACGTTAGTGGCCTTACTGGACACAACATCAACGCTGTTATTACCAGCCGAGCCATTTAAAGTGTAGCCACCATAGACATCTTGGCTGACATTGCTAAAACTCACCAAAGCGTAGCTATCAGTGACCGAGCCATCTGAAGTGTAGCCTCCATAAACATCGAGGCTGACCTCGCTTTTACTCACCAAAGCCGAGCTTTTAGTGACCGCCCCAAGACGCGAATAACCACCCGAGACATTGCCGGTGATATTACTCTCCAGAACATCAACGAACCCGCTAGAGACCGAGCCATTTTCCGAATAGCCGCCACCAACGCTGGAGGAGTTAGACGACATGACCAAAGCCGAGCTCTCGGAAACCGAGCCATTGCGCGAATATCCACCATAAATCACGTGGCTGACATTACTACCGCTGACTGTGGTGGAGCTATTGGAAACAGTGCCATTTATTGTATAACCGCCATAAACGTCATTGGTGATATTACTGTCAACTACCTTAGAGGAGCTATTATAAACTGAGCCCCTGGCGTTCCCAAAAGGGTCCCCAACGTAGCCCCCGGCGACATTAAAGATGACGCTCGAACTAACCTCAGCGTAGCTATTGGAAACAGTGCCATTCATGGTAAAACCGCCAACGAGACCTATAGCTGTCGGCCCCCCAGAAAGACTGACATTGACCGCCTGGATCTTGTTGTTATTAACATCGCCGTTAATGGAACCGCCACCGCCAGCCGCGGCCAGCGTACCAACTGAGCCATTGATCGAAACGTTTTCCAAGTAAGCGGTGTTGTTTTCCACCGTTCCATTATAGGAAAAACCGCCCGCGATAACGCCCATTCCCGCGGCGTTAGGCGCGGACACATTAGCGTTGACCACGTAAACCGAGTTATTGGAAACGTTCCCTTCTTGGCTTAAGCCACCAGCGATAATCTCGGCCAACGAATCCCGGACAAAAACCTGGTTCTTTTTTACCTCCCCACCCACTGAAAAGCCACCCGTAATATTGCTGGCGTTAACCGTGGCCACGTTAATTAGGTTTTCCGAAACGTTTCCGCTCACTAAAGATACGCCGCCAAAAATATTATTGACTTGTAAAAGGTTAGCCCCGCTGGCGATAGTCACGTTGTTGCCCGTAGCTGACCCAGCGCCGCTCCCGCCGCCAATAACATTGGTGTTGGTTCGGCTAGTCGTGACCGCGGTGGTGGCGTTATCGATGAAGACCGTATTATAGTCCACCCGGCCAGTAACGCTTTGGCCACCAGTAATATTGCCTTTAACTTCCCCCCCATGAATAATGACCGTGTTGTTGGTCACATTAGTGGGGATAAGCGATGAGGCATTGCTGTTAAGTCCACCGTAAATTTGCCCAACCACGCCGTTATAGAGAGTAATCGTGTTATTAACGACCGACCCGTTACCATTAACCACATGCCCGCCAGCCGCTATACCGCTAACCGAGCCGTTATAAATAATCACGGTGTTGTTTTCCACCCGACCGGAGTTGACGCCCAAACCGCCGTACACCCTTGAGACATTCACCCCAACGCCGTTTAGGATCACCCGGTTGGCAAGGACTTCGCCATTGGTGGAGTTAGAGGCGCCACCCGCCACCGCGCTAGAGACATTGCCGTTTAATATAGTGACTGAGTTGTTTTCCGCGGTGCCGTTAATGACGTACCCGCCAAACACGTTGCCGGACACCGGGCTGGCCGGGTTATAGAAAATTCCCCCAGTCGTGTTGATTACCACCCGGTTATCGGTGGCGTTAAAGGATGAGTTAGCCACGCCGCCATAGACCGACCCGTTTATAAAGCCAGATTCGTTCACCACCACGCTGTTATTGTCCGAATTAGCCGAAAAATTAGCCCCACCCACTATGGCGACGAAGGCGGGGTCGACCGTGCCATTGACCCAAACATTATTGTTATTGGGGATGGGGCCAGAGCTCGGATCGCCCGGAATTATAGAGTTGCCCCCTAACTCAAGAACGGAGAGGTTATCTATAGAGTCATTCCCGGGTTGGCCATTAACGCTGACATTGTCTATTGGATTAGCCAAGGCCCCCCAGCTTAAGCCGAAAACGAGGACCGCGCTTATCGCTAGAACCCAAATAGCTTGGCCCAAAAAGTTAAACCCTGAATTTAGCCGCCAGCCAACCAGTCCGCCCATAAATGTTCTCCTTCAAAAATCCCGCCAAAACTTCCCGCAAAACTTCGAACCTACTGTCCAGGTTAAAATTGAACGCTAACATCAGCTTATTAAACTAATTTTTATGTTAAAAAACTAAATTAAATAATTAACAATCTAAATATTCAATAAAAAACTAAATTAAAACATTAGTTTTTCCTCCGCGCGTGGATCCGTAAAGTTAATTATTTGATAAAACAGCCAAAATATTAGTTTAATAGGCTGAGGGAATGGCGAACAGTTACAAATATTTTATATTAAGGTAAATAGATTTTTCACGCGAATAAACAAAAATAACAAATTTTGATCTAGCAAAAGTATATATCAAAATGAACAACTTCCAGCGAAATCCGGCTTAGTGAAAGTCAATAGACGCCTTTATTGTGTTTTACTATTTCTAATTAAAAAAAACAAGAAGAAAAATAAGACTATCCTAGCGCCCGTCAACACTAGCGCCCGTCAACCCCCTTCATGGCGACACCCCATAGGGGTAGCGGAACTCCAAAGGTGGACGCCTTAGCTTGGTCAAACGCGACTTTGGTGGGTTAAAGACGAAGGCTAGACGAGGGAGAGGCTTTTAGTTAAAAGCCCAGTGTCTAAGGGCGGGTCTTACGGCGGGCGGATTTCCGCCCGCCGTAAGGTTAGGCTAAAACTCGTATTTAATCTCCAGGGAACCGGAGAGTCCTTGGCGCTGGCCAAAGTAACCCTGGACCCCAAAATCGAGACTAATGGGCCAAGCGTCATGGCTTAAAAGAGAGAGGCCCAACTCAGCTAGGCCAGAAGAGCCTTTCAGGTCCGCGTTGGGTAAGCTTATACCTCGGACGTTACCATCGGCTTCGCCAGCGAACTCGTAAATATAAGCCCCGCCGAGGTAAGGCTTAATGAAGTCATTAACCAGGTAACTGAACCTAGCTCCAGTCTTCACCCGAGAAGACTTAGCGGCGTCTAAAGCGAACTTCTGGCCCAAAAGCCGCTCCTCCGAGCCTTCCTGGCGGTTCCAGAGGTACTTCACGTAAACGTCCAAATTGGCCTCTTTTGTGACTTGAAAGTCAAAGCCAGTGCCCAAGTGAGCCCCCACGTAGGTTCCAGAGGCGTCGAAACGCAACCTTCGACCGTTAAACCGGGTCTTGGCCTCATAATCCACCTTAGCCTCGCCGATCCGCCCGGAAGCCTCCACGTAATAGGTCCCGAGGTTGGTTTCTAGGTCAAAACGACCCAATAAACCAGCCCCCACGTAGGAGACATCGCCTTCAGCCTCCATGGACCCATATCTCGCGCCGGTGTCAGAGTCATAAGAGCCAAAGCCAAACTCGCCAAAAAGACCCAACGTTAAACGATTCTGATCAAAGTAATTACTCATTGAGACGCCGATTAAAGCGTTGATCCCCGAAAGATCCACGTGGGAGCCAGTCTCATAACGGCTCTTGCCGCCGCTAAACCCAGCGAAGACCGCGAAACCGCCTTCCGCCCCCGCCCGAGTTTTAGCTAAGGATAGACCTTGGTCCACCAGATAGTCTTGGCCTTGGGTCACAAAAGCCAGCCGGGCGGCCGAGGTTTCAGCGACGCTCTTGACCCGGTCCTTAAGCCGCGGGGAAGAGGCCACCGTGGCGGTGAGCCGTTTAGCGGTCGGATCTAAATGGACGTCATAATCGTTCTCGAAGAAAAAGCCGATATCGCCTTGGACGGTGGCGTCTGGGAAGTTTCCAGAGATCGCGGTGGCGTTAATGAGGATTATCGCGTCGCCAATGGCGAGATCCGGGGCGCCGTTTAAATCATCGATATGGATCCATTGACTGGAGGCGTTCGTTCCTAAATCAACGTTCGTGGCTTGTAAGGCCACAAAACCATCTTTAACCGCGGAAGGTAGATAAAAGTTGTAATACTGGAAGTTTTCCACGAAGGCGATGGGGCCCCCTGAGGGGTCGTAATTCAACAGAACCAGAGTGTTGTTGGCGTAAGCGTTCGCGCCACTCACCCCAACCCGGCCACCGGCCAGGCGGGTGGAAACGTTGGCTTTACCGGCTAAAACCACATAGTTGTTATTGGCGTCACCCGCGAGGCTATAGCCGCCAAGGACCTCCGAGACATTACTGGATTCCACAAAAACCTTGTTGAAACTAGCCTCGCCATTGGCCGCGCTATAACCGCCAATGACGTTAGTGGCCTTACTGGACACAATCTCAACATCGTTATAATTAGCCGAGCCATTTAAAGCGTAGCCGCCATAGACATCCAGGCTGACCTGGCTAAAACTCACCAAAGCGTGGCTATCAGTGACCGGGCCATCTTCCGAATAGCCGCCCGAGACGTTCCCGGTGATATTACTCTCTAGGACCGCGACAGTCCCGTTAGTGACTGAGCCTTTTTTTGAATAACCGCCACCAACGCTGGCGGCCTTAGTCCCCATGATCAAAGCCGAGCTATCGGCGACCGAGCCATTACCCGAATAGCCACCATAAACAAAACGGGTGACATTACTATCCATGACCGTGGCGGCGCCTTTGGCGACCGTCCCATTAGTTGAATAGCCGCCATAAACGTCATTGGAGACCTCACCGCCGACTACTCTAGCGGAGCTATTATAAACCGCGCCCTTGATCGAAGCGTACCCCCCGTAGACATTAGCGATGAGGCTCGAACTGACCTCGGCGAAGCCATTGGCGACCAGGCCATTTTCGGTAAAACCGCCCACGACCTGGTTAGACACATTAACGTCGCTCACGGAAACCGAGTTAAGGGAAACGTTTCCATTTACGCCATAGCCACCATAGATATTCTCGGCTAAAGAATATATAACGGTGACCTGGTTCTGAAAAACATCGCCATTTCCTGAATAGCCGCCAATTATGTCACTGGCGTTAACCGTGGCCACTTTAACGGTGTTTTTCGTCACGGAACCGCTATTATAAGAATAGCCACCGTTAACGCTTTTGACTTGTAAAAGGTCAGCCATAGTCGCGATGGTCACCTTGTTGCCAATGGCTGACCCATAAGAGGTTTGGCCGCCATAAATATCAGTGTTGGCTCGGTCAGTCGTAACCGAAGCCGTGGCGTTATCTATCTGGACCGTATTGTAATCCGCCCGACCAGAAGCGCTGAAGCCACCGGCTATCTCGCCTTTAACCTCCCCCCCATGGATAATGACCGCGTTATTGGTCACATTAGTGGGGTCTGAGAAGGAAAGAACGTTGTTAGAGCCACCGTAAATTTGACCATTAATCACGCCGTTATACAGAGTGACAGAGTTATTAACGATCGACCCCTTACCGCCCGCTATATGTCCGCCAGCCGCTGTACCGCTAACCGCGCCGTTATAAATGATCACGGCGTTGTTTTCCACCCGACCGGAGTCTAAGGATCGACCGCCGTACACACTATCGACCTTCACCCCAACGCCATTAAGGATCGCCTGGTTAAAGCGGACCAGGCCGCTAGCGTTGGTGACGCCACCCGCCACCTCATGGGAGACTTCGCCATTTAAGATAACGACAGTGTTGTTTTCCGCGAGGCCGTTCTCCACGTAACCGCCAAACACGTGGCCGGTCGTCTGGCTCGGGTTGACCGCGTTAGCGTTTTGGAAAATTCCATAAGGCGTGTCAATGACCACCGTGTTATTGAAAGCGTCAAAGGTTCCGGCGGTCACGGCCCCATAGACCGACCCATTAATATAGCCTGACTCATTCACGACCACTCTATTATGGTGGGTATTAGCCCAAAAACCAGCTCCACCCGCGACGCCCTGGAAGTTAGGGTCGACCGTGCCATTGACCCCCACCTTATTGTTTTCGGGAAAAGGGTCGATCCCATCGCCCGGAATGATGACGTTACCGCCTAACTCAAAAATGTAGAAGTTATCTATAGAGTCATCCGCGATAGAGCCATTAATAGTGACATTGTCTATTGGATTCGCCAGGGCCCCCCAGCTTAAGCCCAGAACCAAAAGCGCGCTTATCGCCAAAACGCGGCTAGCTTGGGCCATAAAAATGAAGATTGACTTTGGCCGCCAGTTAACCAGTCCGCCCATGATGGTTCTCCTTCAAACGCTCCCGCGAAAATATCGCTCCTATCGCCAGGTAAAATTAAGTTCAAAGTTAAATTATTAAACTAATTTTTAATTAAAATAGAAGTTTATATGACCAATTATTTAAATACTCAATAAAACATTAAAACAACTTGGGGGTTTCCCTGGGAGCGGGGAAACGCGAATTCGCTTATTTGACTGATTATAATAACTACTCCGATCTTTTTATATTTTTACAAGTTTTAATTTAAAAAACAAGAAGGAAAATGAGATTTTCCTAACGCTCGTCAACCACTGGGGGTCGTTTCCCTAAGATTAGGCGCCTAAGGTAGAGCTAGCTCACCTTAGCTGGGGCGCCTCTTGGATAATGACGGCGGTTAAATGGCGCTAGATAGACGCGACTATAAAGGAGCTTAAACGGTTAGTTTAAGAAGAGCGGTTAGTAACGATAATAACGATAATGGCGTAAAGGGGTTTGACCCAAGCTTTAAGAGGCTAAAGGCGATCTCTCCCCTTACCCCAAGGTCGGTTGGCTTTATCCACCTGGGGGCTAAAGGAGACGCGCGGTCTTTAGTGGCCCCCCAGCTGACTGTCAGCTTAGGTTTAGCCGTATTTGAGTAGGCCTTACGCCAGGCGACCGCCTATCTGGAGGAACGCGTAAGAGTTCTAGAAGGATCTGTCAATTAATTAACTAATGTTTTTTCCAATAACTGAACGTATTAGTGATTAAAATTATATTTTTAGTTTAAATATCTAATGTTAAGAAATTAAAATTTTCATTAACTAAAGTCCAGCGGACCATCAAAAATGAACGCTAAAAGAAAAATTGTCGCCTTTGCTCCTCTGAAGACTGTGGCGAACCGTCCACTATCCCCCGGCGCGGTCATCATAAATATTGAACTTACGCTGATATTATGATTTTTTTAGTCTAACTAACTTAAATTTATCCGCTAGTAGGGCCTGGCGCGGATATTGCTAAGAAATTGTCAAGACCTAAAGAAGTCTTTTGGTTTTATCTTTTTCGCGGTTCGAGGATTCCCATGCACGCTCATCAGAAAACCATTAAGCACAGTCTCCAGATTCGGGGTAAAGGCCTTCACACTGGCCAGATGATCGACGTGACCATCCGGCCCCTGCCCATCGACTCCGGGATCTGGTTTAAAAGGACCGATGTCAGCGATTCCCGGGCCATCCTCGCCGCGGCGGAAAACGTCTCCGACACCAGTCTGGCCACCTCCATTGGTTGGGGCCAACGGCGCCTTAGCACCTTGGAGCACTTGATGGCGGCTTTAGGCGGACTTGGGGTCAACAACATCATGGTTGAGATTAACGGTCCGGAAGCCCCCATCCTGGATGGCTCGGCCGAGCCTTGGGTCAACCTTTTAAACACCGCTGGCTTCCAGATCTTAAACGCCCCGAGGGCTTACTACCGGGTGGTCAAACCCTTAAAACTGACTGACGGGGACAAGTTCTTGGCCGTGGAGCCCAACCCGGATTTCACCGTGGACTTCACCATTGATTTCCCGGGGTTCATTAAGACCCAAAAACGCCACTTTAAGTTCTCGGAGACGGCCTTCGCCAACGAGATCAGCCCGGCTAGAACCTTCTGCCTTTTAAAAGACGTGGAAATGATGAAAAGCCAGGGCAAAGCCTTAGGCGGCGGTCTGGACAACGCCGTGGTCGTGGGCGACGATGGCATCTTAAACCCCGAGGGCTTACGCTTCCAAGATGAGTGCGTCCGCCATAAGATCCTGGATCTGATTGGCGATCTCTCTTTGGCTCAAGCCCCCATCATTGGCCATTTCACGGGCTTTAAGACGGGCCACTCTCTTAACCATAAGATCGTGACCGCTCTATTGAATACGCCCGGGTATTTAGAAAAAGTCGATGCCGCTAGCCCGGTGACGGTTAAAGCGAGCCGGACCTTTGTGGCCCCTTTAAAAACCGTCCTTAACCCCCCGCTCTTGGGGCCGGATGGCGATCGAGCGCCGATTTTCGCTAACTAAGCGCGTTGTAAACGATAGTTAAAAATAACTATTGTTAAAAATATTCATTGTTAAAAATAAATATTGATTAGGGCTCATTTTGAGCCCTTTTTTTTTGGCCTTAAGGTCTCTTTAAACTTAAGGGGCCTAGCCTAAGTCGCGGTCGGTCGGTTAGCCCCAATTCCGTTTAGCCAAAGACCAAAAAGCTAAAAATTTGCCTTGACAGAAGCCTTTATTTTGGCCATAATCATTGGGTTTACACCAAAAATAACGCCAGGGGACCGAATTTTCTCAATGCCTTTGTGATAAATTTTATACTGAAATTAAAGTAAAGTTAATAATTTCTTGATTAAAATTTTATAGTAAAAATTTATTGATAATAATAAATTTTTATCAACAAAATGAGCGATAATTTTGATGGCGCATGTAGCCCCATCGCGTCCGGTTTTGGGGATTTCGCTCCTCAATAGCCTTTTTAGGTTAGAGGAGAGCTTTGGGCGATTCGCCTAGGAGCGTCCGTTTGGCCAACCTTAAGCCAAGCCCATCACACAAGGAGGCTGCGTTTTCGCCCGAGATCTCGGGTTTTCCGCGCGAACATAGATGAAAGACGTCGCAAAACAGAGAACCATCGCTCTCATCGCCCATGGTGGCTCTGGAAAAACCACCCTGGCTGAGGCCTTTTTATTTCTTACCAAGACGACCAGCCGCTTTGGCTCGGTGACCGAGGGCACCAGCGTCCTGGATTTTGAGCCCGAGGAAATTAAGCGTAAAAGCAGCGTCAACGCGGCTTTTCACTCCTTTCCCTGGAAAAAGTGTCAGATAACCTTCGCCGACACCCCGGGTGGGGAAAACTTCCTGAACGACACCCGCACGGTCAGCCAAGGGGTCGATGGGGCCGTGGTCCTGGTGGACGCCGTGGACATGGTCAAAGTCTCCACCGAAAAGGGCTGGGCTTTTTCCGACGCCTTTGGGTTGCCCCGAATCGTGGTCATTAACAAAATGGATCGGGAAAGGGCCGACTTCCAGAAGACCTTGGAGAACATCCAAGAGATCTTCACCCATCCCCGACCCATCCCCATCGCCATCCCCATTGGGGCGGAGAACTCCTTTAAGGGCGTGGTCGATCTCTTGCGCCAAAAGGCCTTTGTTTACGACAACGCCGGTAAAGCCACTGAAGGGCCCATTCCCGCCGAGCTGACCAAAGAGGTCGCCGAAAGCCGGGAAAAGCTCATTGAGGCCATCGCCGAGACCGATGACGTTTTAGTGGAAAAGTTCTTGGAAGGCCAAGAAATCACCGACGCCGAGCTGGATAAGGCCCTCAAGGCCGCGGTCTTAAACGGCCAGATCGCCCCGGTCACCGTGGCCGCTGGGCTGAAGCTCATTGGCCTGGATCAAGTTTTAGATCTAATTATCGGTCTTTTGCCCTCCCCCTTGGAGCGGAAGCCTTTTATGGGCGCGGCCGCGGCGGACGGAGAGCCGGACATCGCCAAAACCCCGGATCCCGCGGCCCCCTTTAGCGGTCTAACCATTAAAACCATTGTGGACCCCTTCGCGGGCCAGTTAACCATCTTCCGGATTATCTCCGGGTCCTTAACCCCGGATAGCGGCTTCTTAAACGTCACCCGGGGCCAAAAGGAGCGCTTTGGTCTGCTGTTCGCCTTGGAGGGCAAAGCCCAAAAAGCCGTGGACGAGGCTGGGCCAGGGGACATCGTGGCGGTCAGTAAGCTCAAAAGCTCTTTAACCGGCGACTCTTTGGCCGAGGAAAGCGCCCCCATCTTCTTTCCCGCGGTCAAACCCATGGAGCCGGTGGTCTCCTTCGCCGTGGAAGCCAAAACCAAGGGCGATGAGGAAAAGGTCTTCGCGGCCATTAACAAGATGACCATTGAAGACGTGACCTTACGCTTAACCCGCAACAACCAGACTAAAGAGATGATCTTAGCCGGCATGGGCCAGGTCCACTTGGACACGGTCTTGGAGAAGATCAAGCGGAAGTACGGGGTGGACGTGGTCTTAAAGGCCCCGAAAGTGGCTTTTAAAGAAACCATTAAGGGTCGGGCCAAGGTCCAGGGCAAGTACAAAAAGCAAACTGGCGGCAAAGGCCAGTATGGGGACGCGGTCATTGAGCTGGAGCCTCTACCCCGGGGTGAGGGTTTTGTCTTTGAGGACAAGATCGTCGGCGGGGTCATTCCCCGGCAATACATCCCGGCCGTGGAAAAAGGCATTGTTGAGGCCATGGCTGGCGGCGTGGTCAGCGGCAACCCGGTGGTGGATTGCAAAGTGGCCTTGGTCTTTGGGAGCTACCATGACGTGGACTCCTCGGAAATGGCCTTTAAAATCGCTGGGTCCATGGCCTTTAAAAAGGCTTTTATGGAGTGCAAACCGACCATTTTAGAGCCCATTATGCTTCTGACCGTGACCGTGCCGGACGAGTTTATGGGCGATGTCATGGGCGATATCTCCAGCCGCCGGGGGAAACTATTGGGCACGGAAAGCCATGGCAAAAGGCAGGTCATTAACGCCCACGTCCCCCAGATGGAGCTTTTGTCTTACTCCCCTTCCTTAACCTCCATGACTGGGGGCCGGGGGGATTTCTCCTTGGAGTTCGCCCACTACGATGAGGCCCCCGCCCAGGTCCGGGACAAGGTCATTAGCGAGTATCAGCAGCCTCACGAGGAAAAAGAGTAGGCCCCTAACCGGCTCTTAGCCCTATAAGAAAAACCCCGATAAACTCCTTTTAAGGCGGTTTATCGGGGTTTTTAGTTTAATCAGAGTTTTTCGCGGCCCTAATAGTAACCATTAGCGAGGCCTTTTCGCTCCAGCCACCATTTAAGGCCCCGGGCTCCAAAAGGGCCCGGGGGAAACCTCAGGCGATACGTCAGAGTAGTCGCCGCCAAACCACCTGAAGTTAGTTTTTTTTAAGGCCTTTTTACTCTATAAACCTTAACGCGATTGGCTATTCACCTTTGATCCAACTAAAAAGCTACGCCTATTACCTTTAACTAGAATTAAACTATTAAGTGGTTTTCGCTAATTACGGACAGTTGATTTAAACCTTAATTCCAGTTAAAATATATCAGAGGGAAAAAAAGACAACCTTTTTTACCCCTTTTTCGCGGTCGCCTAAATGGCCCCTTGGAGAATAGCCCCTATGAGCCCATCGTTAGTGAGAAAAAAGCCGCTACCCCCTAGTCACGCCAAAACTAAACCCCGAGCCCTAACTTTAAAAGACGCCTTAAACCGCCTAACCTTCGCCCAGGCGGCCCGGCTCTTAGGGCCCCAAGGCAAAGAGGCCCTAACCTCCCCGGCGGTCCAAAACGTGGTCTTAGCCGACGTCGCCAGTTACTCTTTAACCAACGACCGCTTTGAGATGACCTTTGACGGGGCCACGGTGGTCTTCTGGTTAGCCGAGCCCGCCGGGGCCATCGCTTTTCGTTGCTCCAAGTGTTTAGCCAACCCGGAATCGGTTTGCCGCCACGCCGCCGCGGCCATGTCTTTGATCTTAGAGGAGAAAGTGGCTTTGGGGTTAGCCGCGCCCCCTATAGATAAGGCTCTCCCGGAAAAGACTAGCCAAGAGACCTTACTGGAAAGGGCCATTAGCGAAAGACGGGAGATGGCTCAAGCTGAAAACTTAACCGTGATCCGCCAACCCCCGAAGGGCGTCTGGGGCGAGTACCAAGTGGAAAACCCCAAAAGCGGGCGCAGTTACCGGGTCTCTTTACGGGGCTGGGAAAAAGGGAAATCCTTTTGCGAGTGCCCGGACTTTAAAGTGAACGCCTTAGGTCTTTGCAAGCACACTTTAACGGTGGAGCGCTTTTTAGAGAAAAAAGGCAAAAACTTACGGCGGATCCCGCCTTATAGCCCCTTAGAAGTGGAAGTCCACTTGGACTACTCGGTTAAACCGCCAGCTCTAAGGCTCCAACCGCCAGCTAACTTAAATAAGGGCTTAGCTAGTTTACTAGCCCCGTTTGTGGATAAACCGGTCACTGACGTTAGGCCCTTGGTTCAGAGCTTAAAGCTCTTAGAGGAGCTAGGCGAGGAGCCTTTGGTCTTTCCCGACGCTTTGGAGTGGATCGAGCTTTCGTTATTAAAGTTGGAAGTGGATTCCATCGCCCAAGAGATCCAGCTGGATCCCCTAAACCACCCTTTAAGAGCGACTTTACTCAAAGAGGAGCTGGCCCCTTACCAGTTGGCGGCCATCGCCTTCGCCGCCGAGGCCACCCGCTCCATCTTGGCCTTTGACTTGGGTTTGGGCCGCTTGGAAACGGGTTTGGGTTTAGCCACTTTTCTAGCCAAACTAACCGGGCTCGGCAAAGTCTTAATCATCTGCCCCTCGCGCTTAAAGTCCCAGTGGCGCGATAAGATCCACCGTTTGACCGATAAATCGGTCAGCGTGGTTAAAGGGGAAGGCCATCTAAGGCGAGAGAGTTTAGCGGGCAAGACCTTTTTCACGGTCTGGGCCCACGAGGCCATTGAGATCGACCGGACCATCGCTAAACTGACCGATTGGGATCTGATCATCTTAGACGAGGCCCCTCGGTATGAGCTGTTTAAGGGGCAAAGCTTAGGGGCCTTATCCGAGCTCAAAAGTCAGCGCTTTTTGGCTTTAACCAGCGCCCCCCGGGAAAACAACCTGGACGAGCTAAAGGCCTTAGTGAAGCTGGTGGACCCCAAATATCTCGAGGTCTTTAATAAGGATCTGGAACTGGGGCCGCCGAGCTTAAAGCGGGTTCTAACCGCCTTAAGCCCCATTTACCTAAGAAAAACTCGCGGCCAAGTTTTAAAAGAGCTACCGGCCAGGGTTTTAAAGGTCATCCCGGTGGAGGCCAGTTTGGAGCAGATGGAGATCCATAACCGGCACATCCGCTTGGTCACTAGGATCTTAAAAAAGCCGGTCTTAACCGACATTGACATCCTCAGGTTAACCAAATACACCCAAAACGCCCGCTTAGCCGCGGTCTCAGCGGCCTTAGTGGAAAGACGGTCCACGGCTAAATCCGGGAAGTTCTTGATTTTTGAGTCCTTTTTGGAAAAGCTCTTGGCCGAGAGCGGTCGGCGGATCCTCATTGTCTCCAAGTGGCCCAAAGCTTTGGATTTGGCCGAGGATAGCTTACTGGAGCTAAAAGCCCCGTTTGAGCGGGTTTCTTCCGAGGACCTTTCTAATGGGGGCCAAATGGCTTTAGCCTTTAACCGCCCAGGATCTGACAATCAGATCATCCTGGCCGTTCGGGACGAGGTTAGTCAGTTGAAAGCCTTAAAGCCCGACACGGTCATCCACCTGGATCTAGCCTCCCGGGCGGAAATGGCTCTAACCCCGGGGGAGGATCTTAGCTTAGGGGACCCGCCTTTGCGGATCTTTATTTTAGGCTCTTTAGGCACCATTGAGGAAAAGTTATGGCGCTTAGACCCTTTAACCTCCCAAGAGCTAACCATCTTAGACTTGGAAAGGGATCCTGAGCCAGCCACCTTGGCGCGGGACACCAGTAACTTAAGACGCCAGTGGGAAACCTTGTGGGGCCACAAAGAAAGGTTAAGCGAGGGCCTAAAAGACCCGCTGGGGGATAACGAACGGCGGGATAAAATGGCTTTGGCCGTGGATAAGCTGGTTAAGGCCGGGTCGGAGCTCATCGCCGCTTTAACCGAGGAGGAGCCACTCCCTGGGGAGGGTTGGGAAAGTTCGCCTTTGGCTATCGCCCCGCGGCTTCTCGCCAGGTTTACGGAAACGGACAGTTTAGGCCAAAGCCGCTTAGTTATTCCCACCGGAGAGTTAAAGGGGCTAATTGTCGAGGCTTTGGATAATATTAGTCAGTATTTAAGGCGTAAACCCAATAATTAGGTCTGAATGACCGCAAAAGCGCAGATGGCCAGGATGACGAAGGCCGTGATGACCCGAACCGTCTGCCAACCCCGGTAATGGGGCAGATCCGGCGAAAGCTTGGTCGAGTCCGTGGCCAGTTGGGCGACAATAGTGCCCCCGACCATGAGAAAGGCCCCCATAATCATGGTCAAGGTCAGTTTCTCATTTAAGATGATGACCCCGCTTATCCCGGCGATAATGGCCTGACTTTGCATGACCAAAGCCGCTGAGGTGGGGCTAGCCGTTCTCTGGGCCGTGGCCTGACAGACATAAGCCCCGGCCACCGAGAAGATCCCCCAAACCGCGTAAGGCCAGATGGCGATAAACTGGGCCATGGTCGGGGAGTCGGCGGTGATATGGGCTAACACAAAGCTAAAGACGCAACCAAAAACCGTTTGGGAAAAAATAAAGAGCCAAGGGCTGACCCTAACGGTGAAATAGCCTAAGATAAAGATATGGGTGGCCCAAAAGAGGTCAGCCACTAAGACGTAAGCGTCCCCTCGGTTAAAGGCCTCGCTCTCAAGGGACCCTAGACCGCTAATAAACCCTAAGCCAACCACGCTCACCGCCAAACCCACCCAGACCAGTTTCGAGGGCACCACCCCTAAAACCAAGCCCACCAAGGGGACCATGGTCACATATAAGCTGTTGATAAACCCGGCCTTGGCCGATAGGGTCATGGACAAACCAGCGAAGAGAAAGCCATTGCCCACCGTCAAAATAAACCCAGCTAAAAGCCCACCCCAGACCCAGCAGTATTTATGGACGCTCGTAAAGTAACTGGCTGGGGCCGTCCGCCGGCCCCAGCGCATGGCCACGGGCGTTAAAGCGATGGAGGCGAAGATGTATCTTAAGGCTGAGTACCCAAAAGGGTCGATATGTTGGAGAGCGAGGCTATTTAAAGGAAAGGAGACTCCCCAGATTAAGGAGGCGGTGAGGAGTAATAAAATTGATTTAGCTTTATCGGACATATATAAAATTTTTTGTAATGATAATTAGATTACCAAAAAGAAACCTATGTTCTAATTTAGTATAAGCAATTGTCAGAAAAATGTCAACCAAACTACCCTCCATCCTCCTTTAATAACACCTAAGGATTTGCGGCCCCCCCAAGCCCCCAAGCTAGAAAGGCTAAAGCTTAAAGGTTAACCGCCCGCCGGCCTCGGTGGCCGAGAGCTCCCCTAAACCGCCAAAGGGCCAAGGCCGGTTCATCCGGCCATGGCCAAAATAAGGGGCTCTAACGACTGGGCCCGGGCATTCCTTGGCCGTTTCCCAGAGTAAGGGCTTTAGGGCGTTTAAAGAGACACTCTCCCCAAAATCGCCAAAAATAAGGCCCTTTAAGCCCGCGAGACGACCGCTAAGGCGTAAGGCGGTCAGTAACCGGTCCAGCCGGTAAAGCTCCTCATTATGGTCCTCTAAAAGCAAGATGGCCCCTTTAGAGTTGGGCCAATAGGGGCTACCCAGTAAAGAGACTAATAGAGATAGATTGCCGCCAATTAAACGGCCTTTGGCCTGGCCTTTTTGGATAATAGCGTATTTTGAAAAATTCCAGGGTTTATTTTGGCCTAAAAGAGCGTTCTTTAGGCCTTGTCGGCGCTTGGGGTCCACTAAGTTAACCAGGGTTGGCCCATGCCAGCCGCCGACCCCGGTGGCCGCCAAACGGGCCAAATGGAGGGCGGTGATATCGGAAAAGCCTATGATCGGTTTATCCGGGAAGGTTGACCATAAGGGGGCTAAGGATTTTAAAAGCCGGGTGGAGCCATACCCCCCCCGAACGGCCAATAAGGCCTCGATCTTAGGGTGAGCCATAAGGTTAAGGCACTCTTCCAACCGCTCCACGTCCGAGCCAGCCAGGTAACCCCGGGATTTGGGCGGGTCAAAAGGGTTAAATGGGGTAAAGCCCATCTCTTTTACCCAAAGGGCGGCTTTTTTAATCTGATCTTTGGGGGTTGGGCTAGCTGGAGCGAAGAGGCCGATTAAGGCCCCGGGCTGGAGAAATAGACTTGGACTCATGGTACCCTTATCACCCTCCCAAAAAGTCTGGCTTATCCACCCGCCAAGGGAATTTCATAACCCTTTTCGCCGGACCAATTGTACTCGTCTAACCCATAAATAGCCACCTCGGAGTTTCCCCGGCTATTAGCCCTTTAAGCCTCAATCTAGATGGCCTCCCGCCTTTTGAGGCCAAGCTAAAAGTGACTAAGGGTCTAACCTAGCTTTCGCTGGCGTCAAGATATGCGTTTTTAGGTAATTATAGTTTTAAACTTTAAATGTACAAAATAACATAAAAAAGTTAGAAACTATATTCTAAAAAAAATGTAATTTTCCTTGAAAATTTAATAAACCCTATGGTAAAATAATACTTAATTTGCATTGAGGGTATCTATCCGCCCCCCTATCGCGCTCCTAACCCGAGCTGGTAGGGGGGTTGGTAGGTTCTGGGGCCAGCCTAAATTAGGCGCTAAATTGTCTTCTAAAACAAAACGTAATTTACCTTGACATAGAGAAAACTCCAAGGTAAAAATTCGCGTGGACTGGACCTCTAGACCTCTGCGCAAAAGAGCTTAAAGAGTTATAATGGTAAAAGCCAAAGCCAAAAAGTCGCTGGCGAGAGGCTTTTGGAACTATGTTCTTCGGTGAAGTGAAGCTTTAATTCGGGCTTTGGAAACTTTTTGGTAGATCTGTTTCGGCCACTTATGTTCGGTGAGCTAATGGCCAGATATCGATTATCAGGCACGTAACTATTTCAAAGTTAAATATTTGTATTTATTAGTCAATAACATAAATTAATGACCGTAAAATACTTATAGCACTACATTTATAATAAAAACTACTACATATAGTTAAAAAGATATCAATTAAACATTATAACATTATTTAAACAAATTTATACCTTATAAATATTAAAATTTATTTATTATTATTAACATACTTAAGTATCTATTGTTAAAACATATTAAACACTAAATTATACATTAAGTTATACGTATATATTTAAAATTCAGCTTAAATTATCAGACCAACATCTGGACGCTCTGTGGTACTTATCTCGCTTTTAAAATCGCTATTTCTTGACTTCAGCCATTTATATATCTGATACTAAAAAGGTGGAATTTTTAAGGGAAACAGCGGTAACGTTGTCTACAGGTAAAATAATTTCACTTATAGATCTTATGCGCCTTTTTTTTCTTCCAATAGTCGCCAATGATTACAGTTTCCGTCTATTTAAAGTTTGCTTTATACTGGCGTCAACAGCCATCGAACTGATGAAAGTAAGTCATATTATAGATCCTTTTACTGTTTTATGTCGGATTTATCAACTGGATATACCACAATTTCAAAGATTATGGGAGACGTCAATGAATTCGCCGATCGAAAAATATCAAGAAATGTTTCGTCAAGAAGGTAGGCAGGAAGGCGAGCTTAAAGGCGAGCTGAAAAATACGCTGAAAACCCTTAAAAAAGCCAAAGAAGCGGGTTTGGATCGTCAACTTATTTGTCAGTTACTTGATTTGACCGAAGAAGTATTAGCGAATTTTGAAAAGCTACTTGACTCTTCTGGTCAAGAGGCGAAGGTTTAATAACCTGGGTCTGGTTAAAACCTAGATTAGCCTGGGTAGGCGGCTTTTTCGCGTCGCCATTAGGTTAAACTCGATGGCGACGCTTTTCCTTTACGCCGACCTTTTAAAGTCCCGGTCGCTGATAAGTTTAACCAAAGCTTACCTATAATCCCTCCAGTTCCGCGCTTTACGGTCCCTAAAAGCTCAAAGGGGAATTAAGGCGATAGACCGATCATCCTTTGTGGCGACCAAGCTCTCGCCCGGACTCGGATAAAGCCTTTTTAACGGGCCAAGAAAGACCCTATCGCGTTCCTAATCAGATCTTAGGGAGATATCAATGAGTTCGCCGATCGAAAAATATCAAGAAATGTTTCGTCAAGAAGGTAGGCTGGAAGGATGGCTGGAAGGATGGCTGGAAAACATGCTGGCAACCCTTAAAAACGCCAAAGAGGCGGGTTTGGATCGTCAACTGATTTGTCAGATACTTGATTTGTCCGAAGATGGATTAGCGAATATTGAAAAGCGACTTAGCTCTTCTGGTCAAGAGCCAACGGTCTAATGACCATGGGCGGAACCGAGGTCAACGCGGCCCTATTAGCGGTCTTAAACGATCTTAAACGATCCCCGGCTTAATTGACCCGTCCTTAGTCCCACTACTATCCGAAGACGAGATCTATGGCGAGGGACAACGCGGTGTCGCGATGCGCTAAATTAGTCAGTTCTTCGCCATTGGCCTAGGCTACCCCCCCAGGCGAGGCGTTTTTAAACCAAGTCAGCCTTAAATCCTTAGGGGCGGCGGAGTGTCTCGCGGCGGAAGAGGAAGTCGCCTCGACCGTTAAGCGCTTATGGGGGAAGATGAAAACCCCGGTGTTTAAGACCCCGACCATTGACTGGGGGTTGAGCCTCTCTCTCAGGGCAACCCCGATCGTCGCCACCCTTTACGATGGGTGACCGTGACCGCGGGGTTCCAAGTCCCAAGGTGACCATTCCCCCCACCTTATCGTGGAAGCGGACTGAGAAAGTTTGGGCGAATAGCCCCGACTAGCCTTATCGCTAGCCCTAACCCTAACCTTAGCGGTTTGGCCAATGGCTTAAGGCTAAAGACCGTTACCGAGACCAATCTTGTAACGGACTTGGCTTTAAAACCTCAATTGGTCACTAACCACACCTCTTTAATCGTGGTCCAGGAAGGCGAGGAAAAAACCACCGCCCTACCGCTTTTTACGGTTGGTTTCCCAGCCGCTAGCCACGTATTACGGCGACTCTAGCTCTTTTCAGCCAACGAATAAACTTAGTTTTTCTTTAGACGCGTGACAATATCCAAGATCCCTTGGATACATTTAAAACAGATATGTTCTCTTGGCCCCGAGACGCGTTGGTGGGGGTCTTATAAACTTAGCCCAAAAGGCGCCAGAAGGGCCTTATGGCCGTCAACAACAACGCGCCCCACCGCCCGTTATAGGGTCCCCTTTTGGCGACAACGAGGTTTCCAATCGCTTCGATCAACTGAAAGAGGTCGAGGTGGCCTAGAAGACATTAAACGCTTTATCAGCGTAAGATAGAGAGTAAAATCTGGGTCTATCTAATAGATAACCTTGGCGGCTCTTTTTGGCCTTGGGCGGAACGAGGCTTACGGGGCTTTTCTTTAATTGGCCGCTCGCTAAGTTCCCGTTAAATATAAATTTACAAACAAGACTTAAAGGTTATAAGGGCCTTAATCAAAACCGCGCCACTTAAGCTAAGGAAAAAGTTGGCCCAGAGTTTAGAGTCAAGGGCTGACCTAGTTTGTCGCCGCCCTAGCTTAACGGCCTAAGGCCAATCCCAAGGTTTAACAACTTAAAACGCGCTTACCATCTAGCTTTGAGCTAATGATAGGCGTTTTTAACTAACGCGTTAAGTTTTTTAGTTATTAATGATTATTTACCATCTATTATCTAGTCTAAGCTCTATCGCCAAATTATTTATCCCCAAAAACAATCTTTTATATAACTAACGCCCCAAAATAAAGACGTTTTTTAGCGAACCGATCTTTTGGATTGGCCCGGACATTTTCGCCGGGTTCTTGGCCCAACCGGTTTTCGTCCGAAAAACCCAAGGCCATTCTCTGGCCAATATTTTTCTGGCCCGTCAGACTGGCCCTTGACGATAAGACTTACGCGGACCATTTAACCATGATGTTAATACTAATCACTTACTAACAACCAACGCGCAAAAAAATTTTCTTAAATTTAGCCTTTATTATTAATAAAGATTCTAATAAAACTGGATAACGCGAACTAATCTAGTTTAAAGGCCTAAAACTAGACGGCCCCATTTTTTTTCGAAAAAAAAACTTGCCAGTAGAACTTGACAAACTTAGTGTCATGATTATAATTAAGACACGACCAAACAATCTCTGGTTTCTCCAACCTTAAACCAGCCGGTCGTTGAAAGGAAAAACCTTGGAGCCAATAGGCCCATCGGAAAACCTTTAACCGATAATAACAAAGTGGCCCCATGACCAAAGACATCACATACAGTATTGAGACTTTAGGCTCTTTAACCGGGCTCAGTCAACGGACTATCCGCTACTACATCCAAGTGGGCCTGGTTAGTCGCCCGGAAGGCCAAGGTCGGGGCTCCCGCTACACTAATCAGCATCTAGGGGAGCTTCTGAATGTGGCTAAATTGGCTAGCCAGGGCTTTTCCTTGGAAGCCATTCGCCGAATCGTCACTGAAGAGCCGAACCAGGGCCAGCTTCGGCCAGCCCAAGGGACTATCGCGGTCCGTAGCCACATTTATCTGGCCCCAGGGGTGGAGCTAGTTATCTCGCCGGAGGAATCTAAACTTTCGCCCATGGAAGTCCGGTTGTTAATTAATGAGACTCTAAAAGCCGTTAAAGATATTTTAGACGCTAAAAATAATAGTTAAATAAATATAACGCAAGTAACATTATTTAGTTTCTTTTCCGAGGTGACCGCATGGACCGCCCTAGCTTAGCGTCTTTTCCGAAAAGCGCCTTTCAGCCCATCTCCCTTTCTGGGAGGCCTTTAACCTTAACCGAGGTTAGGGCGAAAGGGACCTTAACTGGCCTAGTCTTGGATCTGACCATTAAACAGTTTTACCGGAACGACTTAAATGACAACTTGGAAATTGTCTACGCCTTTCCCTTGCCCGATGGGGCGGAGCTTTTGGCGGCCACCATCACCATTGGGGATAAGACCTTAACCTCTACGGTTAAAGAAAAAAAGGCGGCTGAGTCGGAGTACGAATGGCGGATTTTCACCGGAGATTTTGGCCTTTTAACGGAAAAAGTTAGGGACGGGTTATTCACCGTCTCCTTAGGTAACGTCCTTCCTCAAGAGGAAGTGACTGTGGCCTTTAGAATAGGCCAGATCCTAGCCTATAACGGCGACGCGGTCCGCTTGACTCTGCCCACGGTCATCGCCCCTTGGTCTGGGGATCCGGTCCAAGACGGCGGGTTTCAAGTCCCTGAGGCCCCCACCGTGGATATCTTGGCGGTCTATCCTTTCTCCTTGGAGCTGGAGCTAATAGGGGAAGTTTCTAAAGCTAAGGTCAGCTCCCCTAGTCACCCCATAGCCGTCAACCCTAGCCCCCGTGGCCAAACGGTGTCTCTAAGCGCGCCAGCCTTTTTGGACCGAGATGTGGTCATAAACCTAACCGATCTACCTAGCCGGTCTTACGCTTTAACGATGAGCTTAGAGGAAACCGTGGTCTTAGCCGGTTTTACGCCCACCATGACCGAGGCGACCGAGCCGGTGGCCATTAAAGTTTTGGTGGATTTATCCGGGCCCATGGCCGGAGAAAACCTCCAGTTAGCGATTAAGGCCCTTTTAACTCTATTCAAGCTAGCTAACGCGCGGGAAGACTATCTAACCTTAGCGGTCTTTGGTGGGGACCAGGTGGAGCCTCTAGTTCAGAAGATGACGCCTATGACCCCCTATAACCTAAACCTTTTCCGCGCCCTAACCCGAAGCTTAAAATCGGATAGGGCCGTTGGGGATCCTGGGATGGCCTTATGGATGGCCTTACATGACCCAGAGCCAGCCCCAAATTTAAACCGCCCGCCCGCGATCTTTATAATCACCGCGAGCGATCTTTGGGATAGTGATACCGTGGCCCCAATCACCCTCGCCGCCAACGCCGCCAATCAGAGGATCTTCGCTCTGGGCCTAGGGGCCGCGCCCCAGATCCCCCTATTGAGCGACTTAAGTCAAAAGACCTTAGGGGCCACGGAGTGTATCGTAAGTTCCGCGGAGATTAAGCCAACCATGGATCGCTTGTGGCGGAAGCTAAAAACCCCTTTAGCCACCGCCGTTAAGGTGGACTGGGGGGCCAAACCCGCCTGGGAAACCCCCATCGATTCCGCCCTTTACGATGGCCTAACCGTGACCGTGGCCGCGGGCTTTAAAAAACCCTTAAAGGCTCCGCCGACCCTTGCCTTTAAGCTGGGGGACGCGACCGAAAAAACCGCCGCGACTAGTCTAACCCCGAGCGATAATCCTAACCTAACCCGTTTGGCCACCGCCTTAAGGCTAAGGACCCTAACCGATAATAAACTAGCCACCAAGTTGGCCCTTAAAAGCCAATTATTAACCAGCCAGACCTCGTTAATCCTGGTCCACGAGCGCGCCGAGAAAGCCACTTCTCTACCGGTCTTACAGGTGGCCCCGCAGATGATGACCGCCTATTACGCGGGATTTGGCGCGAGCGAAAGAATGATGAGCTCAAGCTTCCTCGATGAGACCATGGACTTTTCCTTGAGCGAGTTAGCGATATCGGACTCAACCTCTAGGCTTAAGAGCCCTACCCGAAGGTCAGCCGTTAGGGAAATAATATCGCCCGTGATAAGGAAATGTTTTTCAATCGAAAAGAGTGTCAAAGAGTCCAGTATAGACGCCGATAGGGATCCAAGCCCCAGGGCTTTGGCGCCTGACCTTAGGGCCATCGTCACCTTAGCCGAGTCCTTCAGAGAGCGCCTAGAGTTAATCCCGCGTTTAAACAGACTGAAAACCGCGGAGGACTTCCATAACTTTCAAGAGCTAACTGTCCAGGAAGAGCGAATGGGTCTCTGGGGTGAAACCATTGAGGCCCTTAGCCGGGCTTTGGGAGCGCCTAGAGACGCGGCTTTGGGGCTACTCTTAAACTGGCTAGCCCATAAGTTCCCGAGCCTCCTGGTCTTAAAGCCGGAAGTGAAGCTAATCATCGACTCCTTCACTAACTCTTTGGCCCCGAAGACTAGGGCGAAGTTCACCCAGATTTTAAAAGACCTAAAACTTCAACCCTAGGCCTAAAACAATAGGCGTAAAACAATAGGCCTAAAACAATAGTCCTAAAACAATAGTCCATCGTTAGGTTATAAACTATATAGCGACAATTTTTAACCGCGATAAACCCCTTAATTAGTGGCCTCGCCAATCAGCCGTTAACTAAAGGTTTAGGGGCGAAAAAAAGGTTTTTTCGCCCCAGGCGAAGGTTTTACCCAAATTTTCTAATTAGACGTTTTTAATGTTTTTAGTTATTTAATTACCAGATTTTTATGTGGTTAAAAATTATTTTTAAGTTTAAAAACCATTAAATTAATCTTTAAGCGTTTTCCGTTTGCGATTTTAACCCATTTCCATTCTCGGAGGGAACCAATGAGACACCCCTTTAGCCAAGCTTCGTCCGAAGTTTCGCCTATCGCCCCTCGCCCCCAGTCGGTTGAGTCCTTAACCTTAACTTCGGTCAGCGCCCAAGGGTCCTTAACTGGCCTGGCCTTGGATCTGACCATTACGCAACGCTACCGGAACGACACGACCGACAACCTGGAGATCGTCTACACCTTTCCCTTGCCCGAGGAGGCCGAGCTTTTGTCGGCTGTAATCACCATCGGGGACCAGACCTTCGCCGCTAAGGTTAAAGAGAAGGAAGCGGCCGCGGCGGAATACGAGGAATCGATCTTAGATGGGTCTTTCGCCGCCTTAACGGAAAAAGCCAGTGACGGTTTATACACCGTAAACCTTGGTAACGTCCTTCCCCAAGAGGCAGTGACCGTGGCTTTTCGGTTTGGTCAGATCCTGGCCTATAACGGGGATCTGGTTCGTCTAACTCTCCCCACGGTTATAGCCCCTCTGTACGGCGATCCAGTCCAAGATGGGGGTTTAGCTCCCCACGCGGCCCCGATGGTGGACACCCTGGCCGCTTATCCCTTCACCTTGTCCCTGGAGCTAATTGGGGAGGTGGCCCAAGCGAAGATTACCTCTCCCAGTCACGCCATAACCGTTAGCCCCAGCCCTAATGGCCGAACCGTGACCTTAGGTTTAGGGGCCTTTTTAGACCGGGATCTGGTCTTAAACCTCACCAACCTTACGAGCCGGTCCTACGCTTTAACGGCGTCAAGCGGGGAGGAAACCGTGGTCTTAGCCGGGTTCTCGCCGCTCATCGCCGAGTCGGACCATCCTTTGGCCATCAAACTATTAGTGGACCTATCCGGGTCCATGAACGGCCAAAGTATCCAGATGGCCAGGACGGCCCTTTTAACCGTCTTAAAGCTCTTAAGACCCCAAGATTATCTGACCTTATCGGTCTTTGGGAGCTCGGTTATCCATCTGGTTCCCGACATGAGGCCTTTAACCGAGGAAAACGTGGCCAAATTTAAAAGCCTGACCCGAAAGCTAGAGGCCAATATGGGCGGAACGGAGATGACTGGGGCCTTAACGGCGGTCTTAGAGGGCCTAAAGTCGGCCCCTAACTTAATTGATCCGCCGGTGGTCCTCATGATCACCGATGGCGAGGTCTGGGAGGTGGACGCGGCCTTAAAAATAAGCCAGCGGCTAGGCCAACGGATTTTCACCCTAGCCTTAGGCTGCGCCCCTCGGGAAGTTTTATTTAAGGGTTTAAGTAAAAAAACCGCCGGGGCCACGGAGTATATCGCGGCCCCCAAGGAAGTTAAACCGGCGGTGGAGCGCTTATGGCGGAAGATGAAAACCCCAAGCGCCCTAGAAGCCCAAATCAATTGGGAAACTTCGCCTCTTTGGGTCACCCCACTAGAGTCCGCCCTGTACGATGGGGTGACCGTGACCGTGGCCGCGGGCTTTAAAAAACCGGTTATGAGCCCGCCCACCCTTTCCTGGAAACGCGAGGGGGTAATAAGCGAGGTCGCCCCAACCAACTTGGTCATAAGCTCCGACCCCAACCTAACCCGTTTAGCCACTGGCCTAAGGCTTAAGACCATAACCGACCCGAAGTTAGTCACTAAACTGGCCCTAGAGAACCAGTTGGTCACGGAAGAAACTTCCTTAATCATGGTCCACGAGCGGGCGGAAAAAGCCACTTCCTTACCGGTCTTAAAGGTAACGCCGCAAATGATGACCGCCTATTACGGCGGCTTTGGGGGGTTCGACCAAAGCATGGGTGATCTTAGCGTTTGTCCCGAAAATATAGTTTCACACTGCGTAAGTCTCTCTCGCCTGGCGTCAGCGCCCAGCCTAACCGCTAAGAAGTGTTATAGCTTTAGCGATGCGTCCATTGACCTTATGCCTCTAACGATAACTCCAGGCGATTACCTCCAGGGCTTTACGGACCTAATGAACTCCCCGGAGAAATTAGCCGAGGCCATTAACCAAGTCCTTGAGGCTAAAACCCTCGAAGACTTCACCGCCTATAAAGAAAAGGTCAGGCGATTAAGCCTTGAGCCTTTAACCTCTATCGTTAACGCCTTAAAGTTAAGTCTGTCTTTGACTGACGATGAGGCTTGGGGCTTTATAATCGTCTGGCTGACCGCCCGCTTCCCCGAAAGGGTCGCCTCAAGTTCGCTCGCTTCTAAGCTAAGGCTAAGCTTAACCAAAACCATTTCCAGCGGCGTTAAGCGGAAATTTCGCCAAAGCCTAAACTAAAAGGCCTAAAGCTAAGGGTCGTTAGCCCCGGCCCTTAGCCGCGCTCTTCGGCCAACGCGCCTATTAGGGAGCTTAACTAGCTTCCAATAGGCGCGTTCTTACAAGGAGCGGTAAAAAGACGGTTAAATAAAAACGCGCCCAAATATTAAGCGAAGCTCAAAATGGGCGCGTCGATTGGTCGAAAAAGGTTAAAAGCGGTTAGTTAACCTTTACATTTTTTTGTGCTGGTACTTACTTTTGTTCCGGGCGATCCGGGTTCTAGCCGTGGCTTTGGCCAAGGCGATTTCCGCCCGCATGATATCGATCCGGTCTTTCTTTTCTTCCGCCGTTTCGTCACCGGGTTTGGGAGTCTCTTCGCTAGCTTTGGCGCCAGAACTTAGCTTTTTGGCGTCCGCTAACCGTTGCTGAGCCCTTTGCCGGGACTTTTCGGCCCTTTCTAGATCGATTTCGTCCAAAATCTCAGCGCTATCGGCTAAGATGGTCACCTTGTTCGGTAAGACCTCCACAAAGCCGCCGCTCACAAAGAAGTTGTCCATCTCCCCCTGGGAGTCCCGATAAGAGACCACCCCAGGCTTTAAGCTGGTTAAAAAGGGCATATGGCCGGGAAGAGCGGTGAAAGCCCCCTCTTGGCCAAAGGCCCCCACTGAGGTCACCGGGACCTCAGTCATAAAGCTTTTGTCCGGCGTGACCACGGTTAACAAAAATTGTTTCGCCGACATGTTAGCCTCTCGTTTAACGGTGGCGGTTAGTTTAAGCCGCGTCTTTACTTAAGCGCTCAGCCTTTTCTTGGACTTCCTCAATGCCGCCGACCATGTGGAAAGCTTGCTCCGGTAAATCGTCATGCTTACCGTCCAAGATCTCCTTAAACCCGCGGACCGTGTCAGCCACTTTGACGAATTTACCCGGGGACCCGGTGAAGACCTCAGCCACAAAGAAGGGCTGGGACAAAAAGCGCTGAATCTTCCGGGCCCGGCCCACGGTTAGCTTATCCTCCTCGGACAATTCCTCCATGCCTAAGATGGCGATGATGTCTTGGAGATCCTTGTACTTCTGGAGAGTTTGCTGAACCCTCCGAGCGGTCTGGTAATGCTCTAAACCTAAGTAGTTGGCGTCTAAGATGCGGCTAGTGGAGTCCAAAGGATCGACCGCTGGGTAGATGCCTAATTCGGCGATCTGCCTAGACAAGGTCACCGTGCCGTCCAAGTGGGCGAAGGTGGTGGCTGGGGCTGGGTCGGTTAAATCATCGGCCGGCACGTAGACGCATTGGACCGAGGTGATAGAGCCCCGGTTAGTGGAAGTGATCCGCTCCTGGAGCTCCCCTAATTCAGTGGCTAAAGTGGGCTGGTAACCCACCGCTGAGGGCATGCGGCCTAATAAAGCCGAGACCTCGCTCCCGGCCTGGGTGAAGCGGTAGATGTTGTCCACAAACAAAAGGACGTCTTGCCCTTCCTCATCCCGGAAGTACTCCGCCGCCGTCAAAGCGGTCAAAGCCACCCGGGCCCTCGCTCCCGGCGGCTCGGTCATCTGGCCGTAAACCAAAGCGGCCTTATCGATAACCCCGCTTTCCTTCATTTCGTTATAAAGGTCGGTCCCCTCGCGGGTCCTTTCGCCGACCCCGCCGAAAACGGAAATGCCGCCGTGATGCATAGCGATGTTATGGATCATCTCCATCATGATAACGGTTTTCCCGACCCCGGCTCCGCCAAAGAGGCCCATTTTGCCGCCGCGGGGGAAGGGGACGAGTAAATCGATAACCTTAACCCCGGTCTCCAAAACCCTGACCGAGGTGTCCAACTGGGTGAACTCCGGCGA
Source organism: Deltaproteobacteria bacterium (assembly GCA_031273455.1). Taxonomy (GTDB): domain Bacteria; phylum Desulfobacterota; class Desulfarculia; order Adiutricales; family Adiutricaceae; genus JAIROO01. The sequence goes on from JAISRZ010000043.1 coordinate 31,438, forward strand.
GGGCCGATGGATGGGGTAAAACTTGTCGCTTTTAATCTCGCCTAAGCCATCCACGGGTTTCCCGACCACGTTTAAGACTCGGCCTAAAGCGCTAGGCCCCACGGGCACCTTAATGGGCTCGCCCGAGTCTTTAACCGGCATGCCCCGGACCAAGCCATCGGTGATGTCCATGGCGATGGTCCGAACGGTGTTATCGCCTAAGTGCTGGGCCACTTCCAAGATCAGATTGTCAGGGCTGTCGTTAATGGCCGGGTTGGAGATGTAAAGCGCGTTTAAAATCCGCGGCAACTGACCCTCGGAAAAAGCCACGTCCACCACCGGGCCAATAACCTGTATAACTTTGCCCTCGTTCATTTATCTTAGTCCTTTCGCCTTATTCGCGATCCGCGTTGTTAAGCCAATAGGGAAAAACCTAAAACCTTAACCTTTAAGGGCCTCAGCCCCGTTGACGATGTCCAGTAGCTCGTTGGTCACGGCGGCTTGCCGGGCTTTGTTGTAAGCCATGGTCAAACTCTCGATGATGTCCTTGCAACTTTTGCTGGCGTTGTCCATGGCCTGCATCCGGGCCGCGTTCTCGCTGGTCACTGACTCCAGTAAGGCCCGGTAAATGAGGATGGTCAAAGACCGGGGCAAAAGAGTGGACAACAAGACCTCGGCTTTCGGCTCCACCAAGTAGTCTAAACCGCCCCCGGGTAAGATAGTCCCCTGCCCGGCTGGCGTGGACTCGCCTAAGGGCAAAAACCGCTCCAGCTCCACGTTTAAGCGGCCCAAAGACTTAAAGCAGGTGAATAACACCCAGATCTCTTGGTAAGCCCCGGAGGAGAAATCCGCGATTAACTCATCGGCGATGGCTTTGGCCGTGTCGTAGTCAATGGACCCTAAAATCCCGACCATGGCCTCATGAATGGGGACTTTCCGGCGATTGTAGTAATCCCGGCCCTTCCGGCCAATCAAAAAAAGCTCCGGCGACAAACCCTCGTCCAGCTTTTTTAAGATAAACTTATCCAAAGCCGACATGATATTACTGTTAAAGCTACCGCATAAACCCCGGTCCGAGGTGATGGCCAGGATGAGGACCTTGCCCGCGCCTTCCACGGTCTTTAACAAATCCGAAGCTTCCACTGGGGAGCGATCGGCGATCTCTTTAATCAACCGCTCATGCTCTAAAGCGTAACGCCGAAAGCGCTCCGTGCGGTTTTGGGTGGACCTAAGCTTGGCCGCCGCCACCATGTTCATGGCGCGGGTCAGCTTTTGGGTCTGCTTAACCCCCGAGATGTGGCGTTTGATGTCCTTAAGGGAGGCCATGAAAAACCTTCTTTACCCTAGAAAAGCGCTTTCTAGCTAGTCAAGCGGTTTATAAATGGTCGCGAACTCGTCCAGAGCCGCGCGGATCTTCTCTTCCAGTTCCTTGGAGATATCCTTTTGGTCCCGGATCTCCGCTAAAACCGCCTCATGCCTGGACTCTATAAACTCAAAGAGCTTGGCCTCGTAGTCCAGAACCGAGTGGATCGGGTACTTGTCCAAATACCCCCTGGTGCCGGCGAAGAGGATGATGACCTCTTTTTCCGCGGGCATGGGCTGGAACTGGGGTTGTTTTAACAGCTCCACCATCCGTTGGCCCCGGTTGATTTGGCTTAAAGTGGCCTTGTCCAGATCCGAGCCGAACTGGGCGAAGGACTCTAGCTCCCGAAACTGGGCCAGATCGAGCCGTAAGGTCCCGGCCACCTTCTTCATGGCTTTGGTCTGGGCCGCCCCGCCCACCCGGCTGACTGAGATGCCCACGTTAATGGCGGGCCGCACCCCGGAGAAAAAGAGGTTGGGCTCCAAAAAGACCTGGCCATCGGTGATGGAGATAACGTTGGTGGGGATAAAGGCCGAAACGTCGCCGGCTTGGGTCTCAATGACCGGAAGAGCCGTCAGCGACCCGGCCCCCAGCTCGTCATTAAGCTTAGCCGCCCTTTCGAGGAGACGGGAGTGGTTATAGAAGATATCGCCCGGGTAAGCCTCGCGACCGGGGGGGCGCCGCAACAAAAGGGACACCTCGCGGTAAGCCACGGCCTGTTTGGAGAGATCATCGTAAACGATTAAAGCGTGACGGCCCCGGTCCCGATAATACTCGCCCATGGAAGCCCCGGCGTAGGGGGCGATGTACTGTAAGGGGGCGGGATCCGAGGCGTTGGCGGCCACGACCACGGTGTACCCCAAAGCCCCGTGGCGGTCCAGATGGTCCACCACCTGGGCCACGGTGGACTTCTTCTGGCCAATGGCCACGTAGATACAGACCACGTCCTGGCCCTTTTGGTTAATGATGGCGTCCACGCAGATGGCCGTTTTGCCGATCTGCCGGTCGCCAATGATTAGCTCCCGTTGGCCGCGGCCAATGGGGGTCATGGCGTCAATGGCTTTAATCCCGGTGTACATGGGCTCATGGACGCCTTTGCGGGAGATAATGCCTGGGGCCACCACCTCGATGCGGGCGAACTCGGTGGCCGCGATGGGGCCTTTACCGTCCAAGGGTTGACCGACCGAATCGACCACCCGACCGAGTAAAGCGTCGCCCACCGGGACCTGGGCGATCCGCCCGGTCCTTTTCACCACGTCGCCTTCCCGGATGTGGGCCGTGTCGCCTAAAACGGCCACGCCCACCTGGTCGGTCTCAAGGTTTAAGACCATGCCCAAAACCCCGCCGGGGAACTCCAAAAGCTCCATGGCCATGGCTTTTTCCACCCCGTAGACCTGGGCCACGCCATCGCCCACCGATATGACGGTCCCGGTCTCGGCCAGCTCTATTTTTTGGCCGAAGTCCTTGATTTGCGATTTGATGATCTCGCTGATTTCTTCCGCTCTGATGGCCATTTAAAAGTTCTCCTTCAGAAATCCCCTAGAAAACTCCGCCTGGATAGTGGCGGCTGGTTTTCCTATAAGCTAAACCAGTTTTAGACGGTCCCAAGGAGGGCGCTTAAACGGTCCAAACGGGATCTTAAGCTACCGTCCACCACCAAATCCCCTAGTTTCGCGACCACGCCGCCAATGATGGCCGGGTCTTCCTCGACCTTAAACTCCACTTTGCGGCCCACTAAGGTCCCTAAAGCCGACTTTAAGGCCTCGATCTGGCTTTCGGCTAAAGGCCCAGGAACGGTTAAGATCCCCCGGGTCAAACCCGCCGCGTCGTCCAAAAGACGGGCGTAAGCGACCCCGATTTCCCCTAGGGAGCCCAAGCGGCCCCGTAAGTGCAAAAGCCTAAGAAAATCGCTGACTAAAGGCGATAACCCAGCTTTGGCCAAAACCGCGTTTAGAGCCTGGCCCCGGGCCTCTTTCGGGTAAGCCGGGGAATAAAGAAGGGCCCCGTCCGCCCCAGCGCCTTGTAAACTGGCCCAGAAATCGCGAATTTCCTGACCATACTCTTGGGCCTGGTTATCGTCAACCCCCAGGGAGAAAAGCGCCTGGGCGTACCTTTTGGCGAAAACGCCTCGCATTTTTATGCCTTTCTTCGGATCATAAGGTTAAGATCGTTGGTTAGGATCGTTAGGCGCGTCTCGCGGGCAAGCGAATGACGCTTTCAATAAACTCATGGGTCAAGCGGGATTGATCGTCCGGCTTAATGTTTTGGCTGACCATTTCCCCGGCCAAGCGGACGGCTAAAGCCCCGGCCTCGGCGGTGAGCTGTCTTTTAGCGGCGATGAGCTCTTGGGCCATGGCCGCCTCGGTCTTCTGGACAATGAGCCCAGCGGCTTTTTGGGCCTCGTCAATGATCCGGTCCCGCTCCCTGGCCCCATCCCGCTCGTACTGGGCGATGATGGCTTCCTTTTGGGTGGTAAGCTCGGATAACTGGCGCCGCATGGCCGCGTTCTGTTCCTCTAGGTTCCGGGTCTGGGTCTCTAAGTACTCCAAGGTCCGGGCGATGTTCTCCCGGCGGCCCTTAAAAAAAGCCCCCACGGGTTTCCGTAAGACTATAAACAAGATCCCGGCGTAAGCCGCGAAGTTTAAAACCCGCCAGAGAAAATCCCGCCACTGGGCCGCGTTGTAACCGCCCTCCCCGGCTTCGGCCAAGGCCGGGCCCGCGGTTAGGGCTAAGGACAGGGCGACCCCAGCTATTATTAGGCGAAAGAGGCGTTGACTCATAGAAAATACCCTAAATGGCCCATCAGCCTTTTGGCTCGGTTAAGTTTAAGGCTCGTTAAACCGGTCGACCCAGGAGTTGGCTGGCTAAATCCGTGGCTAAGGTCTGAGCCTCGCCTTCCAAAGACGAGCGGACCGTGGCCGTTTCCTTAGCCAAGCGAGCCCGGGCCTCCTCCAAGCGTTGGAGCGAGGACTCTTGGGCCTCGGCCAGAATTTCCTTTTCCCGCTCCCGCCCAGCTGACCTTAAGCCTTTTAAAGTCTCCAAACCCACGGTTAAGGCCTCTTCCTTGGAGCGGGCCTTTTCCTCTTCCCCATCCTCCAACTGCTTTTTGGCCACGTCAGCCATCTCGCGATAGCTTTCAAAAAGAGTTTCCCGTTCGTGGAGGATTTTCCGCAGAGGTTTATAAAGAAAGAGGTTTAGCACCAGCATGAGGACCAGAAAGTTCAGTATCTGGATAAATAGGGAGATGTCCAAAGACACGCTGACCATAAAAAACCTCAAATAACCGGTCGCCCGGCCAAGAACCTTTAAAAGCCCCAATAACTCCCCTTAACCTAGCGTTTTTAAAAACCAGTCTAGGTCAAAGGGCCGCTTAACGCGAGGATTATAACGTTAAGAAAGACTTAAGGTCAAGGCCAGGTTTATAGGCCGCCCGTCAAATCCCTAGCTATTAGGGTAGATCAAGCTAAATTACCATCACTCTCTAGGTCAATGGCCAGTTTAATGGACTCTATTTAGCGTTTATTAAATAATTTCGCGTAGTTTAAAGTTTAGACGTCCCCAATCAGGGTTGAGGAAAACGCCGCTAAAAGCCCGTTTTAACCATTTTGGCCTAACCTTAAGGGAATAGATCCAGCTGGCCGTTAGGCTTAAAAACCAAGGGGGAAGGCTTGCTATTTCTTAAAATATGGTCTAATCTATTATCTAAAAAAAGAACTCGGTATTTTTATCTCTTCAATTTTTCCTTGTCAAGTCTCTTTTGATCCTTAAGGTTTCGGTTACCGAGTCTAACCGTAACCTATTTTGGCTTTAGGGTTTTCGGCGTCTTCTACGGGTTTGATGGTTGGTTAAATGGGGTTTTCCGGGGGAAGGCCGCTTTTTTTTAGGCTATATTTTTGCTAGTATTTCTTTTTAAACGCCTTAACTGGCGTTTAGTCAGGCCAGGAAACCCTAACTTTAGGCTTTAAGGCGTAAGGCCAAACGTTCGCTAACGCTTAAAAGCGCCCAGAGGCCAAGCCTTAAAAAGTTTTTTGGGGCTTATTTAGGGCCTGGGGACCAATAGCCGATAGACAATTGAGCCGATAGAAAATAGGCCGCCAAGAGGGCCACGACAGTTAGGCCGCTAGATATAGGGCCGTTAAAGAAAGGGAACGCCGAAGATGGCGAAACGCGTTCTAGTGGCCATAGCCTTAGGGGCTAACCTTGATCGACCGGCCTATCAGTTGGGGGTCGCCCTGGAGTTAATCTCCGTTCTGCCGGGGGTGAGCTTAGTCAATAGCTCCAAGATCCGCCAAACCGAGCCCGTGGGCGGCCCGCCTGGCCAGAACCCGTATTTGAATCAGGTTCTTTTGGCCCAAGTTAAGAACTTAACGCCCAAGGCCTTACTAAACTATTTTTTGGACATCGAGACGGTGATGGGCCGGGTCCGGAACGTCCCCAATGGCCCCCGGATCATTGACATCGATCTTCTTCTGTGGGGCGATAAGGTCATTGATAAACCCGGGCTCATCGTGCCCCACCCCCGAATGGCCGAGCGGGAGTTTGTCTTACAGCCTTTGGTGGATGTCTACCCCTACTGGGTTCACCCGATTTTAGGCTATAGCGCCAACGAGCTTTTGGACCGGCTCCCTTTAATCATTGAGATCGACGCCCCCAAGATAGAGGGCCTAAGGCCTCAGAAAACCCGAAGTAAGGCCCCCGCGGCCCAGAAAAACGAGCCGAGCCCGGCCCAGAAAAGCCCGGTTAGCCCAGTTAAGGAAAGCCCGGTTAGCCCAGTTAAGGAAAGCTCGGTTAGCCCGGCTAAAAAAAGCGGGCCACGAAAAGTTAGCCCGGCCCAGAAAGTTAAAAGCCCGATGAGCCGGCCCAAGAAGGCCAAAACCCCTTAAAAAGGCCCTTTTAATCAGCTTAACCGTTTTAGCCTCAAGGGTTACTGAAGGCCTTAACGTCGCCCCGCTTAACGTCGCCCTCTTAACGTCGCCATGATGGGTCTTTGATGATATTTTTAATTCTGCGCGTCGCTCTCATAGCTTTTCTCTTTTACCTCATCATTCTGGTGGTGAAAAGCTTACTGCGCCCCAAGCCCAACCCGGCTCCGGAGGTTCCGCAAGAGCTAGTGCGCGACGCTTTAACCGGCGTCTTTTTCGATAAGACTAAAGCCATTAGCCTCTCCACCGATGGCCATACTTTATACTTTAGTTCCCCAGCCAACCGGGACGCCTGGCTGGCCCAAAAGCGCCCGCTCCAATGAGCCCTTTAGGTCGCGCGCTTCTGGGGGCTATTTGTTTGGCCTTATTGACCCTGGTCTCTAACCCAGCTGGTCTGGCCTTAAGTTTCGCCCCAGCCGAGCAAGCCCCTTTGGACGCCGGGAAACCCAAAGCGACTGACTTGGAGGCCAAAGACGCCCCCAACCCGCCGCCCTATTGGATTACTAACCAAAAGGCCAAAAAGGTCGAGCCGCCCCCCAAGGAAACCCCGGTTCCCTATTGGAGCGCCAATAGCGGCCCAGCCAGCCCTTTAGAAACCTTGGGCGATCCGACGGCGGTGGATCCGCCTAAGACCACTGAGACCGCGGCCCTCTTCGCCCCGCCGCCGACCCCGGTTAAACCTAAGGCCACTCCGGCCAAGGTCGCGACCAAGGGTAAGGGCAAGGGCGAGCCCGAGGCCCAAAGGGCCGTTTTGACCAAGGAGTTTTCCTTTTACAAGTTCACCGATGAAAGCGGGGTCACTTACTTAACCGACGCCCCGGTGGACCCCCGTTACCGGCTCTTTACGGTCCAGATAGTCATTTCCAGAGGCTCGGCCCCTTACCGGCGCCTGAACCTGGACAACTTAAAGCCCTTAATTCTCAAAGCCGCGGCCAAGCATCGGGTCAACCCGGTCTTAATCACCGCCATCATCAAAGCTGAGTCGGCCTTTGACCCCAAAGCGGTCTCCTGGGCCGGGGCTCGCGGGCTGATGCAGCTCATGCCCAAAACGGCTAAACTGGTGGGTTGCGCGGATAGCTTTGACCCGGAGCAAAACATCATGGGTGGAACTAGATACATCCGCCTGATGCTGGACCGGTTCAACAACAACATTTCCTTGGCCGTGGCCGCCTATAATAGCGGGCCAGAGCGGGTGGCCAAGAACATGGCCATTCCCGATATCTCGGAGACCCGGAACTATGTGCGGGTAGTCCTAAAGAACTTGGAGCTGTTTGAGGAGCTGTTTGAGCCCGAGGAAATCCTTTTGGCCCAGCCCGTGGCCCCCAAAGCGGCCCCAGCCCCGGCCAAAAGCCTGGAGCCGAGGAAATAGCTAGCCTCTCTGGTTGGGGCGGCTAAAGTTTATTTGGTCAATATTTTATAAGGCCGTTAGGGCTATTGGCTCCTTAGGGCCTTTCGCGGGATACCTATGAAAAGCTGGCTGCGCGATATCGTCACCTGGTCGGGTCTGCCCAACGTCATCACCCTGACCAGGCTTATGGCCACCCCGGTCATAGTCATTGGTCTAGGCTATTGGGGGCGGGAGGCGAGTCAGTTCTTAAACGGCGTTGTGGCCATAGTCTACCTAGTCGCGGCTCTGTCCGACCTTTTGGATGGCTACTTGGCTCGGACTTACGGCCATGAGAGTAACTTAGGCCGTTTTTTAGACCCCTTGGCCGATAAGCTATTAGTGTCCTCAGCTTTGATCATGCTCATCCCTTTCGGTCGAGTCCCTGCTTGGATCGCCTTTTTAATTGTGGCCCGGGAAATGGCCGTCACCTCCCTTAGAGCCATCGCCATGGAGAAGAACCTGGTCATCGCCGCCTCCCCCCAAGGGAAGCGGAAGACCTTAGCCCAGAACATCGCCCTTTTTTGCCTTTTGTGGAACGGCGAGCTTATCTGGGCCGACACCGTGGCCGTGGGGCGGGTTATCCTCTACGTGGCCCTCTTCGTGACCTATTGGTCAGGCTTTCTGTATTACCGGGACTTTTTAAGGGCCTCTAAAAGCTTTCCCGCGGAAGACGCCTAAAGGCCAACCTTAACCGCCTCTTAAGCTTATAGCTTGGTTTATGGCCTTAGGGCGTATTGGCCCTAAGGCCTTTTTAGTTGACGGGGTTACCTGGAAAGCCAAAGGGCTTGGCCCCAACTAGAAAGCCCAACGGGCCAGCGGCTGGTTAGGCTAGTTTTTAGGGAAAACATTTTTAGGGCGCCTGGCTGGTCTCGTGACTAGAGGCGTAACTGGCCGCGGGCGAACCCGGCTGGTCTAACCCGGCTAGTGGCGGTCCCTTAGACTGGTTAGGTCTTCGCTCCCCTCCCCCAAAAGCTTAGGAAAAAGGGGCGCCCCGGCCTTTAAACCGCCTGACCCTAATCTGGGGGCCTTTAGGGGGCCTTTTGAGCCGCCTAGAGGATTTAGGCCCTTGGTCGCCTTGTAACGAACTTTAAGCTTTTACCCGATCGCTCTTCTGACCGCCGGGGGCTAAAGGTCAAAAGGGCCATCAAGGGCTTTAGGGTGGAAACTAAAGCTCTTTATCCGGCTCGACCCCCAAGGTTAGAGATAGTTTTTAAGGTTAAGATATCACAAAAAGAGATAGTGTTTAAAGAGCGATAAGCTGTTATTAAATAACTAAACCATAAATTATTGAAAAATATCCTCTAAATACCGCTAACCCGCGAGTCTCATCGGAGCTTGAATTTCCCCCCAGAAATCACTAAACTGCCAAAACTAATCGTTTTTTCGCTCAGGGCTCGCAAGATTTGGCGACGCCAAACCTTTCAGGATTTCGCATGTCTAAAGTCGGCTCATTCTATGGCCTTGGCGTTGGCCCGGGCGATCCGGATCTGATCACCATGAAGGCGGTCAAGATACTTAACCGGGTGGACACGGTTTTTACGGCCTCCTCCTCAACTAACGAGTATTCCTTGGCCCGACGTATAGGCTTAAAGTACCTTAGAGCCGGCGTGGAGACGCGAAACCTGCCCTTCCCCATGACCGAGGATGAGGTGGCCTTAAACGCGGCTTGGCGGGCCAACGCCGCCACCATCGCCGAGGTCTTGCGCTCCGGGCGTTCCGCCGCCTTTTTAACTTTAGGCGACTGTTTAACCTACAGCACTTACGCTTACCTTCTGCCCATCCTAGCCGAGATCATCCCCGAGGCCCCCATTGTTAGCGTGCCCGGGATAACCTCCTACCAGTTAGCCGCGGCCCGCTTAAACCGACCCTTAGCCCAGACTAAAGAGTCCTTAGCCATCCTGTCCGGCGGTGGGGATCCCGAAGTTTTTGAGACCCTTTTGGACCACAGCGATAACGTGGTCATCATGAAAATGGGCCGGGTCAGAGAAGAGATCGTGGACCTATTAAAGAAAAAGAACCTAGCCCCTAAAACCGCCCTCTTCGCCAAGCTCGGCTTAGACGGCGAAAAAATAGACGATGGCCTGGACCAGGAGCTGGATCCGCCCACCTACTTTTCCCTCATGCTGGTCACGAAAAGAAATAAGGCCTTATGACCGTTTTAACGCGGAAAATAGGCTCGGCCCGCGGCGGCCTAACCTAGAGCTTGGCGGTTATCCCCTGGCCTTTGGGCGGCTTTAACCGCCAAGCGAAAAAATAGTCGTGACGCTAGCCGTTAAGATAGTCGTTAAGATAAGTTTCTTATAAGGCCCTAAAGGTTAGCCTTAAGCCCTTAAGTTAACCCCCCCTTTCCCAGCGATGACTTAAAACCCCCTTCCCCCCTAAACGCGCCCCCGAAAAACTTGACCTTAAGCTATATAAAATGATATATTGACCAAGATCCTCCGCCAGGGTGGGTTATTTGGCGGCTAGAACGCTTCGACTAGCCTACCAACTGAGGATTTTAACCCGGCAAAGGTTAAGGTTCCTAACTAAGCTTAAGGGATAGTCGGGCGCGCCGGAAGTAAGTTGGTCGCTTAGTTGGGCGGCGATGTTTAATAAAGGAGCTAATCGTGATCAGAGCTGAACTATGGGCCAAGCTTTATCTCTATGGCTTAAAGGGCGATGTCGAGAATGTTATAAAAGTGGGGGCCCGTCTCAACGCGGAGGAACGAGCTTGGCTAAGTGAACTACCGCTCCACTAAAGTGTACCGGCTTCTACGGAATTCGGTTAGTTTACCAGACTAAGTTACGAGAAATTGTAGCTACGTTGATTACGTGAGGACACCCTGGGTTGCCGCCTCAGACCCTTGCTCACTGTCGCGGTAAGTTAAAAACCC
>JAISRZ010000046.1 GCA_031273455.1 Deltaproteobacteria bacterium
CCTTTAAGGCCTAAGGCAAACGCTAAAAAGCGAATACGACAGCGTCAAGAAGGGGCTTTAACGACCAGCGATTCTAATTTTGGCGTCACCATAAATTTTTTCCGCCAATTCGCTCCCGCTCGCCAGGCGCTTCCTTATCTGTTGGCCCCGCTCGACCTTTGGGGATCCCCTGTCCGAGGACTTAAATTCCTTAGCTTCTTAGCCTAAATGTTAGTAACTTGGCCTAATAAAGTTTCCAGCCAGCCCCGCCCGGGGCTCGTGTCTGGCCAAAGGATAATTTGGCTGGAGAAAAGCGCCACCGAATGAAGGCGCTTTATGGGCCACCTATGGTCGGCTAGCGAACGGTTTTCGCTAAAAGAAATTGTTTTAGGGAACATACCTATTTCTTAGGTGGCGGCGGAAAATCCTTTTGACTCTGAGTATATCTTGTCATTTTAGGCGGTTAAAGCCTTTAAGCCGCCAAGGGCGATGGCGATGAGCTAGTCTATCGACCTTGAGCGGCCTTATCTTTAGGTCTTTTCCGCCTAAAATGGCCCTGGCTACCTGGTCCAGAATATAGGTAGGGTCGGGCGGCGGCTTCTTTCAGAATTTTTCTGACTGAAAGACTATTTTTCGGTGGTCTAATTACGGTTTATAAATCAATATTCATAAGTTAAAGAAAATAAATACTAATATTTATTTTACAAATGAGTTAATATCAGCTCAATAAGCTAAACCTTGTCGAGCTTTTTTTTTCTTAAAGGGCTTAAAACCCTGGCCCACTAATGCTATACTAATTTCCGCGTAATTCTAGTTACGCTTCTACTGGTTCCAGAGGGTTTAAAGCCGCTTTTTTCCTCGTCACCCTCGGACATTCTGTTCAGCTCCTGTTAGTGTTCAATTTAGGAATTATCTTCCTAAAACTCCAAAAATACTAAGCTTTTAAGCTTTTAAAGGTGTCTTTTTAAATATAAATATGACTCAAGGCCAAAATTTTTTTAGTCAACGCTATTATTTGAAAATCCTATAATAAAAGTTATTCGCCTTTAAAAGGTGGAATATCTCTTAAGTCGCCCCAACAATAGTTTCTAGCCTTTATTTTCCAGACATTTTAGACCTTTTTTAGGAAATATTGTTTTCCTTTATCCTCAACAGGAGAAAATATATGTCACCTGCGGTTTATTTTTTACTAGCGGTGGTCACCCTGATCCTGGGGTACGCGATCTACGGGAAGGTCACCGAAAGACTCTTTGGCCCCAACTTCAATCGCCAGACCCCAGCCTGTCGCTTGGGGGACGGCGTGGATTACGTCACCCTACCAACCTGGCGTATTTTCATGATCCAGCTCCTGAACATCGCCGGCGTGGGGCCAGTCTTTGGCCCCATTATGGGGGCCTTGTACGGCCCTTCGGCCTTACTATGGATCGTTTTTGGCAGCATCTTCGCGGGCGGGGTCCATGATTATTTCTCCGGCATGATCAGCATGCGCTATAACGGGACCTCCATTCCCGACGTGGTCGGGAACACCTTAGGGTTCTTCTTTAAGCAGTTTATGCGGATCTTCTCTTTGGTCTTACTGGTTTTAGTGGGCGTGGTCTTTGTGACCGCCCCGGCCGGTATTTTAGCCAGCTTAACCCCCGACTGGGCTAACTTAAAGTTCTGGTTGGCCTTAATCTTTCTATACTACTTTTTAGCCACCATCTTACCCATTGACGTCATTATCGCCCGCCTTTACCCCTTATTCGCCGCGGTTTTACTGATCATGGCCGTGAGCGTCTCCGGCGGGTTAATGGTTAAGGGCTATGACTTTTTTAACTGGACCATCGCCGAGGGGAAAAGCGTTTTTTCCAACGTCCATCCCCAAGGTCTGCCCATGTGGCCTTTAATGTTTATCACCATCGCCTGTGGGGCCTTATCCGGCTTCCACGCCACCCAGTCGCCCATGATGGCTAGATGCGTCATGAACGAGAAAAACGGTCGTCTCATATTCTACGGCGCCATGATCGCCGAAGGGATCATTGGGTTAGTTTGGGCCACGGCGGGCATGACCTTTTACGATAGCCCCGAGGCTTTGGCCGCGGTTATTAAAGGCGGTAGCCCCGCGGCGGTGGTTAAAGACATCTCCCTTACGGTTTTAGGCCATTTTGGCGGTATCTTAGCCATCTTAGGCGTGGTGGTTCTGCCCATCACCTCTGGGGACACGGCCTTTAGGGCGGCGCGGTTAATCGTGGCCGATTTAACCGGCTTTAGCCAGACTAAACCCGTTAAGCGCTTAGCCATCGCCGTGCCCATGTTTGTCATTGGCATCGTTTTATGCAATATCGATTTCACCATCATTTGGCGTTATTTTAGTTGGTCCAACCAGACTTTAGCCACGGTCATGCTCTGGTCCGCCGCGGCTTACGTGGTTAGAAGGGGAACCTTCCATTGGCTGGTCACTTTACCGGCCACCTTTATGACCGCCACGGTCACCACCTACATCTGCGTGGCCCCGGAAGGGTTAGCCATGGATTACACCCTCTCCATGGCCGTGGGTATTTCTTTCGCGGCCTTCGCCCTGATCCTCTTTTTGACTCGCTTAAACGTTTTTAGGCGGAAGGTTCTTTTGGAGCTGCCCCAAGAATAATCGGTTGGCTGACCCCAAGCTTTGGGGGCGAAAAGATGTCAAAAAATCGGGTCTTTTGGCCCGATTTTTTGGTTCCCGCTCAGAAAAACTTAACCCCAAAAACCGTCAACTGTGGTAATATACCGCTGGTCCAAAGGTTATAAAATTAAAGTCACTATTAATGTTTTTTAGCTAAGCGCTATGTTTATCGACACTATAAGCCAATATTTAGTTAAAATACGATAAATTATATTTTACAGTTCCTTTTAATAGGTTAATCGCGCTCATGAAGAAAAAATTGATTGAAGTGGCCTTACCGCTCATCGCGATCAATAAAGAGTCCTCTCGAGAAAAATCCTTAAGGCACGGCCATCCTTCCACCTTCCATCTGTGGTGGTCTAGAAAGCCTTTAGCCACCGCCAGGGCCGTCCTTTTCGCCTCTTTAGTCGATGACCCCTCAGCCCGGCCGGATTTATACCCAACTTTAGAAGAACGAATCGCCGCGAGAAACCGTCTCTTTAAGTTAATCGAGGAACTGATTGTCTGGGAAAACTCCACTAACCAGGAGGTCTTAGCTAGGGCCAAAGAAAAGATCCAAGAATCTTGCGGCGGGTCAATACCCGAGCTTTTAGACCCCTTCGCGGGCGGGGGCTCTATCCCTTTAGAGGGCCAAAGGTTGGGTCTAAAGGTCCACGCGTTTGATCTTAACCCCGTGGCCGTTACGATCAATAAAGCCATGGTGGAGATCCCCCCGAAGTTTTCTGGCTGGCCCGCCATTAACCCTAATGGCTTAAAGTTAAAAAAGGCCGCAGGATGGGGAAAAGCCCTGGGGCTAGCGGAAGACGTGGCGTATTACGCCGCGATCTTAAGAGAAAAAGTTTTCAAAAAGGTCGGTCATTTATACCCCACCATTGAAGTGACCGATCAAGCTGGGGTTAAGCTCGATTCCCCGGTTTTAGCCTGGATCTTCGCTCGAACCGTTAAATGCCCCAATCCGGCTTGTGGGGTCATGGCCCCCTTGGTGAGCTCTTTTTCTATTTCCCCAAAAGGCGATTATGTGGAGCCAACCTTAGAAAAAGGGCGGGTGGTTTATCAGGTCAAAAACGGGGGGGAAAACAGCCGTAAGGGGACGATGAGTCGCAAGGGGGCCAAATGCGTTATCTGCCATAGCCCCATTAGCTTGCCTTACATTCGGGAAGAAGGGCGCAAGGGGCGTTTAGCCTCGGCCATGATGGCCATAGTCACCAAAAACAAAAATGGCCGAAGTTTCGTATCGCCTAGCGAACTCCAGGAGAAAGCGGCGGCCATCGCTAGAATCGCCCTGGATTTTGATCTGGCTATCCCCAGTAAGGCTTTGGGGTTTAACGCCACTAACTACGGGCTAACCAATTACTCCGACCTTTTCACCCCGAGGCAACTTATTTTCTTAACGACTTTAGGCCAGGAGCTTACTGACCTCCAAGCGGAAATAGAAAAGGACGCTCTTAAAGCGGGCTTAGCTAGCGACGATCTGGATCTGGCCAGTGGTGGGTTAGGGGCCAAAGCTTATAGCCAGGCGGTTATTGTTTATTTAAGCTTTATCATCGATAAAATGACTGATCGTCATTCTAATCTATGCTCTTGGGACTCCTCGGCGGTTAAAATAAGAAACCTTTTTTCACGGCCAGCCATCTCCATTGTTTGGGATTACGCCGAGGGGAACCCTTTTTCCACTAGCACCGGTAGTTTAAGCCAGGCCAGCGAATGGATCGTTAAAGCCCTAAAAGCTTTCCCAGCCGATAGAAAGGCCGAGGCCTTACAAGCGGACGCGCAAACGGACAACCAACTTAGAAACGTCATTATTTCCACTGACCCCCCATATTACGACAATATCGGTTACGCGGATTTATCGGATTATTTTTATATCTGGTTAAGACCTTCTTTACGAAAAATCTATAAATCAATATTTAGCACCATTAAAGCCCCTAAAAACGCGGAATTGGTGGCTGATCCCTTTAGATTTGGCGGTAAAGCGGCGGCTAAAGAGCTTTTTGAGTCCGGGCTTAAGAAAGTCTTTTCTAATTTTTATCAATACTCTTCGGACGAGTTTCCCCTAACCATTTACTACGCCTTTAAACAAAAAGACCTAACTGACAAAGGGTCTAAAGCGACTTCCAGCGGTTGGGAGACCATGCTGGCCGCATTGATTGAGGCCGGGCTAACCATCACCGGCGCTTGGCCGGTGAAATCAGAGTTAGGCAATCGAACCAGAGCCCTTGACTCCAACGCTTTAGCCTCATCTATAGTTCTAGTTTGCCGGAAAAGGCCCCTTAACGCTAAGCCCTGCTCGCGGCGGGATTTTATTAATCACCTCCGGGTGGAGTTAAAAAGCGCTCTTAAGGAGTTGCGTCACGCCAACATCGCCCCGGTGGATCTAGCCCAGGCCGCCATTGGCCCGGGCATGGCCATTTACTCGCGTTACTCCAAGATTGTCGAGACCGATGGCTCCACTTTGTCGGTCAAAGGGGCTTTGGCTCTCATTAATGAGGAGCTTAATATTAACTTAGCCGATCTGGAAGGGTCCTTGGACCCGGATAGTTGGCTTTGCCTCAACCTTTTTTCCCAGTTTAAGTTCGCGGAGACGCGGTACGGGGAAGTGGACATTATCGCTCGAGCCAGGAACGCCAATATTGAAAGGTTAGTGGAGAAAAAAATAGTCTTCGCCAAGAAAGGAAAGTTTCGTCTTTTAAGCTTAGAGGAGCTCCCCACGAAGATCGCTAAAGGTGAGGACAATGTCTGGCTATTAACCCACCAGCTAACTTACGCCCTTAAAACGCAAGGCCTTGAGGCTTGCGCTAAGATCGCTCTCGCGGTCGAAAACGATAGCGCTCTGGCTAAGGCCCACTCTTTGGCCTACGTCTTGTTTAAGCTCTGCGAGGAAAAAACTTTAGCGGCCTTAGCCTTTGATTACAACGCTTTGATCCAGTCTTGGCCGGCAATCCAACTGAAGATCATCAAGATCCAGTCGGAAGCGGCTAAACCGCGACCGAACGTCCTGCCCGGGTTTTAGGGAGACTTAGGAACTTATTAGTCTTTAATAGGCGTTCTTTTTAATAATTTAGCTAAATTTTATATATATGGCGTATTAGAAACTATTTTATCACTATTTACTTAAAATATCATCTTTAATATCTCTTTGGCGGGAGGGGCCAGGCGGAAATAATAAAATTATAAAAATAAAAACTTGACTTTAGTCATAAAAAGGTGTATAATAACTTAATACTTTTTATTCTCTCAATTTATCTTTTTTGAGGACAAATAAAAGAGCGCTACCAGGCTCTCTAAAAGTTTTTATTTTTTCCAATTTTTATGGGTATAACGCTCCTGTGGAACTTTTAACGATCTTTTTCGTTGACGGGAACTTCTTTATCCGGGGCCATCCTTAAATGTGTATTATCATATATATTTTTAAATAAATAATTTTTCAGTATTTTAATTATATATAGTATCGCAATATTATAATTTTTTAATTTTTTATTTTTTTTATTTAATTAAATGGACTAGTCATGGAGATTACCACCGAATTTTCGGCTATACTTCAGTCAAACACCAAATTAGATTCATTATCACTTGAAGAACTGTTAATTTCAGCGAATGAAGGGGATGTTGAAGCTCAATACCAACTTGGCGTCTCTTTTTTTCTGGGAAAAATGGTCCAGGCCGATATGGCCGAAGCGGCGAAATGGTTCGAGAAAGCGGCGGAGCGGGGTTACGCCGCGGCCATGGGCGTTCTAGGGTTCTGTTACGCCAATGGCCAGGGTGTTCCCAAGGACATTATCAAGGCCGCGGTATGGTTCAAAAAAGCCACGGAGCGGGGGGACGCCGCGGCCCAAGTAGCTCTAGGGGTATGTTACGCCAATGGTTTGGATGTTCCCAAGAACTTGATCAAGGTCGGGGAATGGTTCGAGAAAGCCGCGGAGCGGTGGGACGCCGTAACCCAGTACAATCTAGGGCAAAATTACGCCAAAGGCCAGCATGTTCCCAAGGACTTGGTCAAGGCCGCGGAATGGTTCAAAAAAGCCGCGGCCCAAGGTTACGCCGCGGCCCAGAGCGCTCTAGGGGCCTGTTACGTCAATGGCCTTGGTGTTCCCCAGGACTTGGTCAAGGGCATTGAATTGTTTGAGAAAGCCGCGGAGCAAGGTCACGCCGCGGCCTTGTACAATCTAGGGGCCTGTTACGCCAATGGCCGTGGCCTTCCCAAGAACTTGGTCAAGGCCATTGAATTGTTCGAGAAAGCCGCGAAGCGGGGGTACGCTGTCGCCCAGTACTATCTCGGGGAATGTTACGTCAATGGCCTTGGTGTTTCCATGAACATTGTCAAGGCCGCGAAATGGTTCAAAAAAGCGGCGACGCAAGGTTACGCCGCGGCCCAGGGCGCTCTAGGGGGATGTTACGCCAATGGCCAGGGCGTTCCCCAGGACTTTGTCAAGGCCGTGGAATGGTTCGAGAAAGCGGCGAAGCGGGGTCACGCCGTGGCCCAGTACAATCTAGGGGTATGTTACGCCAATGGCGAGGGCGCTCCCAAGGACTTGGTCAAGGCCGCGGAATGGTTCGAGAAAGCCGCGGAGCGAGGTAACGCCGCGGCCATGGGCGCTCTAGGAAAATGTTGCGCCAAGGGCCTTGGCGTTCCCAAGGATTTGGTCAAGGCTACGGAATGGTTCGAGAAAGCCGCGGCCCAAGGATAGGCTCAAGACAGCCACTGATTAAACTGTCAAATCCCTTTTTAAAAAAGGGGGTAGATGGGGCTTAAGACCGCCGTCCGGAGGCCGACCAATGGCTCGGAGCCCGATTTTTGAAATTTATTGAAAATTTTGGCCAAGCTCCCGGTAACGGAGTTAAAAATAGGCTCAATAAGATTATTATCAACCAAACGGCGCCTAAAATTAATATTGGCGCTGTAGCGGACCCTAATATCTTCATCATCGCTGGATAAAATATTCAGCGCGTATGGATACTGTAAATTGAACTTGACGTTGTTAATGCCCGAAAAGGCTCCGCCCTAGGAGGCCAAAACATCAGCTCGAGTCTTGCGATTTTGGCGGCTAGAGCCAAATTTAGAGTTAAATACTAGTGTATAAGAACTATAATTAACTGTTTAACATCTAATTATGATTGCCTCGGCATGTTCGTTCTGTCTTACAATACTAATATAACATATGTTAAAGTCTTTGTAAATAGTGAAATGATATAATTTTGAATAATAATTAATTTTTTTTTTGCCTCCCTCATTTTCCCTGGCTTGGCCCTGGCTACGTGAGGGGGGGTTTACAGTTTATTCAAATATGTATTATCATATATATTTTTAAATAAATAATGTTTCAACGCTTAAATTTTAAACAGTTGACAATATTAAAATTTTTATATTATATTTTTTTATTTAATTAAAGGGACTAGTCGTGGAGATTAACATCGAATTTCCGGTCATACTTAGGTCAAATACCAAATTAGATTCCTTATCGCCTGACGAACTGTTGGTTTCCGCGCAAGAAGGAGATGTTGAGGCTCAATACCAACTTGGCCTCTCTTTTTTTCTGGGCGAATTTGTCCAGGCCGATGTGGCCGCAGCGGCGCAATGGTTCGAGAAATCGGCGGAGCGAGGTTACGCTGAAGCCCAGTCCGCTCTAGGGATATGTTACGTCAATGGCCAGGGACTTCCCCAGGATTTCGCCAAAGCCGCGGAATGGTTCGAGAAAGCCGCAGCCCAAGGTTACGCCGAAGCCCAGGGCGCTCTAGGGGTCTGTTACGCCATTGGCCAGGGCGTTCCCCAGGATTTCGTCAAGGCCGCGGAATGGTTCGAGAAGTCGGCGGAAAAGGGTTACCCCGCGGCCCAGAGCAATCTAGGGGTCTGTCATTTCAATGGCCAGGGCGCTCCTCAGGACTTTGTTAAGGCCGTGGAATGGTTCGAGAAGGCCGCGGCCCAAGGTTACGCCGAAGCCCATTGCGCTCTTGGGGTCTGTTACTCCAATGGCCAGGGCGTTCCCAAAGACTTTACCAAGGCTATTGAATTGTTCGAGAAAGCCGTGGAACAAGGTTGCGCCGCGGCTCAGTGCGCTTTAGGGGCCTCGTACGCCAATGGCCAGGGTGTTCCCAAGGACTTGGTCAAGGCCATTGAATGGTTCGAGAAAGCCGCGGCCCAAGGTTACGCCGCGGCCCAATACAATCTAGGGGTCTGTTACGTCAATGGCCGTGGCGTCCCTAAGGACTTGGTCAAGGCCATTGAATGGTTCGAGAAAGCGGCGGAGCAAGGGGTCGCCGCAGCCCAGGGCAATCTAGGGAAAATTTACGCCAATGGCCAGGGTGTTCCCAAGGACTTGGTCCAGGCCGCGGAATGGTTCGAGAAAGCCGCGGAGCAAGGTTACGCCGAAGCCCAGTACAATCTAGGAGTATGTCACTTAGATGGCCTGGGTGTTCCCGAGGATTTTGTCAAGGCCGCGGAATGGTTCGAGAAAGCCGCGGCCCAAGGTTACGCCGCGGCCCAGAGCGCTCTAGGGTTATGTTACGTAAACGCCCAGGGCGTTCCCAAAGACTTTGTCAAGGCCGTTGAATGGTTCGTAAAAGCCGCAGACCTAGGAGACGCTCGAGCCATACGCTTTTTAGCCAAATTAAGTAATCCGTAATAGCTAATGGCGAGGGCGCTCCCAAGGACTTGGTCAAGGCCACGGAATGGTTCGAGAAAGCCGCGGAGCGAGGTAACGCCGCGGCCCAGAGCGCTCTAGGGAAATGTTACGCCAAGGGCCTTGGCGTTCCCAAGAACTTGGTCAAGGCCGGGGAATTGTTCGAGAAAACCGCGGCGCAAGGTTACCAGCCGCCCAGCGCAATCTAGAGGTAAGTTACTTCAATGGCGAGGGCGTTCCCAAGGACTTGGTCAAGGCCGCGGAATGGTTCGAGAAAGCCGCGGCCCAAGGTTACGCCGAAGCCCAGGGCGCTCTAGGGATCTGTTACGCGATTGGCCAGGGCGTTCCCCAGGATTTAGTTAAGGCCGCGGAATGGTTCGAGAAAGCCGCGGAAAAGGGGTACGCCGCGGCCCAAAGCAATCTAGGGGTCTGTTACTTCAATGGCCAGGGCGTTCCCCAGGACTTGGTCAAGGCCATTGAATGGTTCGTGAAAGCGGCGGAGCGGGGTTACGCTGTCGCCCAGCGCTATCTAAGGAAATGTTGCGTCAATGCCCTTGGTGTTTCCATGATCATTTTCAAGGCCGCGAAATGGTTAAAAAAAGCGGCGGCGCAAGTTTACGCCGCGGCCCAGTGCGCTTTAGGGGTATGTTACTTATATGGTCAGGTCTCTCCCCAGGACTTGGTCAAGGCCATTAAATGCTTCGAGACAGCGGCGGAGCGGGGTTACGCCGAAGCCCAGTATAATCTAGGAGTATGTTACGTAAATGGCCAGGGTGTTCCCCAGGACTTTGTCAAGGCCGTGGAATGGTACGAGAAGGCGGCGGAGCGAGGTCACCCCGCGGCCCAGAGCAATCTGGGAGTATGTTACTTAGATGGCCAGGGCGCTCCCCAGGACTTGGTCAAGGCCGTGGAATGGTTCGAGAAAGCCGCGGAAAAAGGTCACCCCGCGGCCCAGAGCAATCTAGGAGTATGTTACGCCAATGGCCAGGGCGTTCCCCAGGACTTGGTCAAGGCCGCGGAATGGTACGAGAAGGCGGCGGAAAAAGGTCACCCCACAGCCCAGTCCAATCTAGGAGCGTGTTACTTAGATGGCCAAGGCGTTCCCCAGGACTTGGTCAAGGCCGCGCAATGGTTCGAAAAAGCCGCGGAGCGAGGTTGCGCCGAAGCCCAGTACAATCTAGGAGTATGTTACTTAAATGGCCAGGGCGCTCCCCAGGACTTGGTCAAGGCCGCGCAATGGTTCGAAAAAGCCGCGGAGCAAGGTTACGCCGCGGCCCATTCCAATCTAGGAGCGTGTTACGCCAATGGCCAGGGCGTTCCCCAGGACTTGGTCAAGGCCGCGGAATTGTTCGAGAAAGCCGCGGAGCGAGGTTGCGCCGAAGCCCAGTCCAATCTAGGAGCGTGTTACTTAGATGGCCTTGGCGTTCCCAAGGACTTGGTCAAGGCTACGGAATTGTTCGAGAAAGCCGCGGCGGTGGGAGAGGCTCAAGCCATCCACTTTTTAGCCGAATTAAATAAACGTAATAGCTAAAACTTAAAAATTTGGTAGTTTAGCGAATAATATCTACGGCCAAGGCGCGAGCGAGGCTTTGTTTTCGGTGGCCGAACGACCCGGAGAGCCTTCCGCAAGACCGCCAAAATAGCCTTCGCCCACTTCAACGGCGCTAGAAAGCGATTCTTCGCCAGGTCTAACCATAGCGCGGCGTAGTTTATGAAGGCCGTTCCAAGTTGTTGAGTAACGGGACCCCAACGCGCGTTAAAGACCCAGAGGGCCTTGGTCCCATGTTTTAGGTCACGACAAAGCCCCTGACTCTAAACCAGTCCCTTAGGGGCCTAGGAGGGTCTTGGAACAAGGTTCCAGCCAAAACTTGGACCTTACCGGCTCCTAGCGCGTTTAAGGATTGCGATGTAAAAAAAATTCCCGTCAACGAAAATGATCGTTAAAAATTCCCATTAACGCTATACCCATGCAAATTTTTTAAAAAGGTCTAATTTTGTCTAACAGCGCGGAAAAACTAATAATTCACGAACCAGGCGTCTCCGGCCAGCTTTCCCCTTATGACCTTTCGATGAAGGGCCCGGAATGGAAGGCCGCCAAGTTTTATAAAGATCCTAATACGGATAAAGTCTATTCTTTGGCCCAAAAAATCGCGGGAGCGAATTATATTATTGATAAACTCTGGAGCCCCTCTAACTCAGCTCAACTTTTAGCCCTTTTAGAAGGCCGGGTTCCAGTTTTTACGCCGGTGCCCAGCACTTCCGGTTGTAATGTCGTGGCCTCCGCTTTCGCCAAAAAGTTGGCGGATGATTTAGGCGGCGAGGTCGTAGAAGGTTTTCAATTTCTGGACGCTTTACATCAAGTTCCGATTAAATTTATTCCAACTATGTATAAACCATACACTATCCGTGATTTTTATGTGAATAATGAAGATGAGTTATCGCGCTTAATAGGCGATAAAGCGGTCGTAGTAGTGGATGACGTCTTTTCCACGGGGGCCTCGGCTAAATCTTTTTGCGTCGCTTTACAATTTTCTAAAATCCAGGTTCACACTGTGGCCGGATTAATGGGCGACACTCGTTTAACGCCTGAGCCTTCGCTCATCGAAGATTTGCGAATGGTCTTAAACAATTGTCATTTAACTCAGTTTATAGCCCAGGATATCGCTGTCTGGCTATCTAGAGGCCAAATTGGAATCTTAATAAAATCGATCAAAAAAATGAGGTTTAAAGTTGAAATCAGTCTTCTGGCCGAAAACTTACAGAGGGTACTTGACTACCGACTTAATGGAAGTGACGCGCCAAATAGTTGAGGGCCTTAGGGAACCACTCCCGATACCGCGAGAAATGGTCCTAGCGGTTCGGTCGCTTATGAGGGAATATAAACTGACCCCGGAAGCCAAGGCTTCCCGCCTCCTAACCAAAAGACCTGGACCGCTAAGGCCCCGGAAAATGATCTAGATGAGGGCCAAGAAGTGAGCCCAGAAGCGATCCTAGACTCAGAGGGGCTTGATTAAGACCTCACTAGTCCGTGGCCCCTTGAGGAGCCCTGTTTTCCGCTCCGATATGGCGCAAAGCGCCTATTTTTCTTTAATTAACTAATAAATTATTGTATTTAAAATCGCGTTTAATGAATTATTCTAATTTAATAATTCTTTGGACGCGATTTTTTTGTTTTAGGCTTTGGTTAAAAATTTGTCCGAGAAAATGGGCCAGATTATCCGCGGAAAAACCCTTAAGCGGCCCCAAAAAATAGCTTGACCCTCAGCCCCAAAGGATCTATAGTCACCAGATCCTGTTTTTCCTCTGATAATACTGAGCTTAATG
Organism: Deltaproteobacteria bacterium; assembly: GCA_031273455.1. Lineage (GTDB taxonomy): Bacteria > Desulfobacterota > Desulfarculia > Adiutricales > Adiutricaceae > JAIROO01. The sequence continues at coordinate 12,562 of JAISRZ010000046.1, forward strand.
GCTCTGACGCTCTTTTTAGACAAATCTTTTGGGTAAATCTCCAAGTGAGGTAGGCAATGGTCATCTTAGTTATCAACGCTGGCAGCTCTTCCGTCAAGTTCACCGTTTTCGACATGGCCGACCAGAAAAAGGTCCTGGCCTCGGGCCTTATCGAGCGCATTGGCATCGAAGGCACGACCATGAAGTACTCCAACCATCGTGGGGAAGAGATTAAGGGCGAAGTGCCGGTTAAAAATCCGCAGGACGCGGTCCGGATCATCGCTGAGCGCCTTCTAGACGCTAAGGTCGGGGTTTTGAAAAGCCTGTCCGACATCAAGGCTATTGGCCACCGCATCGTCCAGGGCATGGATAAGATCGTTCAGCCGGTGCTTATGACCGCTGACGCCAAAAACATCGTCCGGGATTGCGGGGTTTTAGCCCCTCTGCACAACCCCCATAACCTCATGGGCATTGAGGCTTGCGAGGCCGTTTTGCCGGGCGTCCCCAATGTGGGCGTTTTTGACACGGCTTTCCACTCCACCATGCCCCCCAGGGCCTTCCTCTACGGTTTACCTTACAACTACTACGAAACCGATCGCATCCGTCGTTACGGCTTCCATGGCACCAGCCACGGCTACGTGGCCAAGGCGGCGGCGGCTTTGGATGGCCGGCCCTTGGAAAAGCTCAAAATCATTACGGCCCACTTGGGTAACGGCGGCTCGGTGGCGGCGGTCTTAAACGGTCAATGTCAGGACACTTCCATGGGTTTGACCCCTTTAGAGGGCGTACTCATGGGGACCCGTTGCGGCGACGTGGACACCTCAGCGGTTCTCTACATCATGAAGAAAGAGGGTCTGACCCCGGATCAAGCCGATAATCTACTTAACAAGAAGAGCGGCGTTTTGGGTCTAGCTGGCGTGGGCTCCTCGGACTTACGGGACGTGGAAGGCCAGGCTGATAAGGGCAATAAGCTTTGCGCCCAGGCCTTGGACATCTACGCTTATCGGGTCAAAAAGTACATCGGGGCTTACATGGCCGTTTTAGGCGGCTTGGACATCCTCGTCTTCACCGCGGGCGTGGGCGAAAACTCCATCACCATGCGGGCGGCCATCTTAAAGGGCTTAGAAGGGATTGGCTTAAAGCTCGACGCGGCCAAGAACTCAGTGCGCTCCCCGGAGCCTCGGGTTATCTCCACCGATGATAGCCCCATTAAGATCCACGTTATCCCCACCAACGAGGAACTGGCCATCGCCGAGGCCACGGTTAAATTGGCCTCCTAAGACCGCTTCCTCGTTAAGGCTCGTTAAATCCCCTCTCACGGCTTTTTAGCCCTGGAGGGGACTCCCATAGCCTTAGAGAGTTAAAAGCCCCGCTAGCCAGGTTTTCGCCTAGCTAACGGGGCTTCTTTTCGCTGATGGCGGAGCGGGCCTTTGGGGCCTTTTCTTTTTAGGTTTATTCTGGGTCGGCGGGATTTTCCGCGGTCTTATCCGGCGCCCCGCGCCTTACGGGCGGTTGATGGGGGGTATCGGTCGGAACGCTTAAAACATTCCGCGAAAACTTAAAACTAGCCCAATCCAAGCCTTTTCGCCCGTGGTCCACCAGCTTTTCCCAAAGGTAGCGGGCCCTGGAGACAAAGAGGGCGGCTAAGTTTTCCTTCATGATAAAGCGGGTGCTGGTTAAAAAGGAGCGAGCGAGGCCATAAGCTAAGCGAGCCTCATAGGTCGTATCCCCCATCTCCTGAGCGAAGGCGTCAGCGAAGCTCGCGGCCTCTAACGCCGCGCCGCTTAACCATTGGCGCCGAGCCGCGCTTAAGATGGGCAAGCGAATGATGGAGACCAGCATGACCGAAATGTCTTGGATATAGTCCGAGTCCCGGCTCCGGTATAGATCGAGAAAGTGGATCCGGGGCTTTTCCGGGTTAAAAAGAAGGTTGGAGAGGTTAAAGTCCCCATGGATCCGCACGGTGAAAGGGGCGGCTAAGTCTTCCTCAAAACCTTTGGCCAAAGCTAATAGCCGGTCAATGGGCCAAACTTTTAAGTTCCCAATGGAGCCAAACTGGCTAATGAGCTGGGGGTAAAGGATCATGGCCTCGGACAAGCGGCTTTCGGCTTGGCGGGTGAACTCGGCTTTCACGGTTTTAGCCACTTTAGTCCGCCGCCAGAAACCGGCGATGGTCTCTAAGGCCAGTTTTAAGCCTTTAATGGCTTCGGCTTGGGTGTTATCCAGAAAAAAGGACTGTAAAGCCCGGTTGGGGATAAACTCCAAGATTAAAGCCGCCTCTTGCCCCTCGCGCGCTGGCACGAACGCTTTGATTTTAGGGGTTAACCCCGGGGATAAACTGGCCCAGAGCTCCAAGTTCTCGCGCTCCATGGTCAGCTTAAAGGCGGGGCCATGCTTAAAGAGGACTGGTTTTTCCCCTTCCTGGGTGCCGACAACGCCAATCCGGCAACCCGACCGCCCGCCCCAGATGGACCGAAAATCTAAGCGCCCGGGCTCAACGCTCTGGCCCGAGGCCTTTAACCCCGCCCCCAAAGCTTTAAACTGCTCCAGCTTAATGTTCTCGCCCAAAATGAAGTAGATGATCTTCTCCCCGATCTCCAAAAGCATGTCCCCGGTGCGCTCTAAGTAATGGATGATCATGAGGGCGGTGACTAAATTCTCCGGGTTGACCTTTTCCCCAAACTCCCGAATAATCCGGGAAAAGCGCTCGGCGTACAATGCGTCCAGCCGCTCCTCCACTTGACCGAGTTTAACGGCTAAGCTAACGTCCCGGCGGTCTAAGGCCGAAAAGATAAGGCCAAGGCCTGAGAAGATCTCCAAGAAAAAGGACTCCAGCTCGTAACTAGTCAAAAAGCTATCGTCTTTTAAGTACCCCGCTTGACCGTCCAGGTTTAAAAGGAGATCGGCGATCCGGTCCAAGCGCGAGGCGATGGAGGAGATAACTTGCAAGAAAAGGCTGTCTTTGGGGCCGCTAGTTTTGGTGGAGACCATTTCCAAGGCCTCCTTCTGGAGCGAGGCCACCTGGGTGTTGACGTAAGCCACCCGGTTATAGAGGCTCCGGCTCTTGTACGCGTCCCTTTTAATCAGGATATCGCGGGCGTCCAAAGCCACTTGACGGACTTCGCTGATTAAAAGTTTCAGCCCGTCCCGGATTTCCTCAAACCTCGGACTCATCGGGATCGTCTCTGGCCGGGGAAGATGGCTCCTCTTCGGCGTTTAAAGAGTTTTGGTCGGTCCCAAAGGGGCTCTCCTCAGAGACCAGGACCCCGTTAGCGGTTAGGTCTGGCTCGGGTCTTTTTTGGTCGCTTGAACCTAAGTTTGACTCTTCGGCGGGGGCGAGGGGAGGCGGGGGATCCACTGGGGTTAGGGGATCCTCGGTCTTAAGGGCCGCCGCGTCAGCTCGCTCGGCGGCTCGCTCGGCGTCGAGGTAAGCGTCTTGGTCGAGGGCTCGGTCATCGGCTAGGTCATCGGTGAGGATGGCTAAGTCGCTAGCCATAGCGGCGACTTGGTCAGGGGAAAGGCCAATAACGGTAGGCGGGGTTACCCACCCCTCTGGCTCGGCCTCTGGCTCGGCTTTGGGCCAAGCGATGGGTTCGCTCGAAGGCCAAAGGTCGGACGCGGCGGCGGGCGAAAGGCTAGGCTCACTGGCCTTTTTAGCGGCGGATTTACCTTTAACGGCTTTAGGGTCGTTAAAGTCAAAGGTCCGTTGCTTGGCCGCCCCAGCGTCGTCCCAGCTAAAAGCCAGGTTTAAGTTGACGCGGCCCAAGCGACTGGAAGTGTCGATCCGGATATCGATGATGTCCGCCGGTTTTAAAGAGGTCTGCCGGTTCTGGTCGCAAAAGGTGAGATCCCCGTTTTTAAAACCAGCGATTAAAGCTTCGAGGTAGCGGGCCACGTCCAAAGGATCGGTGGTGAATGAATAGTGAAAGTTAGTTTTTTTCATAGATTGACACCGACACCTAAGACAATTGCCGTTTACTAAAAACTTATAAGCGCCCGATACCGAAACTAAGCTAAACGCGACCGATACTCGTCCATGGTCCGCTCCCGACTCTGGTTATTCCGCTCCAAGGCCTTAATGACCGTGGGATCGCGCCAGGGCGGTTGGAAGCCGATTTCCCGATCCAAGTTGTTCTTTTCCTCGGACTTTTGGTCCGGTCGGATCTTGGAGGACATATGGGTGTCATCGCCCATAAAGGCCAGTAAAGGCCGCTGGGATTTTTGATGGCGGGCCAAGGTCTCGATTAAAAAAACCGTGTGGCTGGGGGTGGAGGGGTTCCAGACCTCCCAACCGTCCACGTCCAGGTCATCGAGAAGGATGGGCCAGAACTGGGGTGGGTGAGGGATGACCACGCCCGCCCCTAACCCTCGGGCTTCCTCAATCACTTCCCGGACCGTATGGAACCTTTGGGGGATTAAACGCCTTTTAACTTGGGCTTTGACCAAACGGCCTAAAGCCATGGCTCGATCCAGTAAGGCTGGGGGGTTCTCTTGGCCCCGGGCGGCCATAAAGTCCGGCAATAACCGGTTCTTTAACATCTCCGCCCTATCGGAGACGCCTAAATTAGCCTTAATGATGATCTTTTTAAGCCTTAAGGCTAAGTCGCTGGCTAAGTTAATGGACCCGCGGGAAAAACCTTGTTTTTTAATCTCATTGGCGATGGCCTGATCCGGGGTGATGACGCTGTCGAGGATATCCATCAGTTGCAAAGCCCGGTACTGAAAAGTCCGCTCCATCATGCTGGCGAGTTTAGTGGCTTTGGGCAACAAATGGGTCCGAAAATGGATGAGCAACTGGATCTTCAGGCCATACTCCGGGGCGAAGGCGTCAGCTTCCACGCCCGTCCATTCGCCTAAGCTCATGAGCTTATTGTGCTGGGTGGGGATGATTAAGCGATCCGTGGCCGCGGGAAAGGCTTGATTGACCCGCTCGGCGATCATGGGCAAAGGGATCCACTCGGGGTGCCAATGGACGGCCAAGACCCGGGAGTCGTTAGGATCCACCAAGGTGGGCTTATAGGCCCCTAAGACCTCTTTGTCCGTTAGATCCACCGAGGTTAAGCGATTAAAAGCCGCCCAATCGGCCTCTTCCATCTCCAGGCTAATCTTCTTTTTGCTGATTTTGGGGGGTTTGGCGGCTTTATCGCCTTTTTCCGCTTTACCGGGTTTGGCTTCTTTAATGGGCTTAGAGTCTTTAACCTCTTTGACCGGTAAAGGGGCTATAACTTCCTGGACCGGTTGAGGGGCTTTAAGCTCCTGGGGTTGTTTAGCCTCCTTAAGCGGTTTAAGGACTCTAATCGCCTTCACCAGCGAAGCCGGTTCAGGGGCTCTAGTCGTCTTAACGGCTTTAGTCGCTTTAACGGCCTTAACTGGTTTAGTGGCCTTAACGGGCTTAGTCGCTTTAACGACCTTAACCGGTTTAGGGGCCTTAATGGCCTTGGTCGCTTTAACGGCCTTGGTCGCTTTAACGACCTTAACCGGTTTAGGGGCCTTAACGGCCTTAGTCGCCTTAACGGCCTTGGTCGCTTTAGTGGCCTTAACGGTCTTAGTCGCTTTAACGGCTTTAACCGGTTTAGTGGCCTTAACGGTCTTGGTCGCTTTAACTGGTTTGACTGGTTGAGTGGCCTTAACGGGTTTGGCCGTAGCTTTAGGCCTCCGCGGGGTTTTAACGGTTTTAACGGTCTTAGGGCCCCGGGCCGGTTTGACGGTCGCGCTCTTAGAGGTCTTCGAAGCCCCCGTGGTCTTAGACCCCCTTAGGGGTTTAACGGTCTTAGTCGGTTGGCCGGTCTTCGGGGGAGTTGTTCGACCAGTCTTGACGGCTTTAGGGGTCTTAGCGGCGATCACGGCCTTTATAACCTTATCAGCGGGTTTTTTCATGGGGTCTATCCAAAGGGCGCGTCCGCCGCGAGGCGGTGAAAAGCCTGGACTAACGCCAGGCGAAAAATAGTTTTATTCCGAGGAGCCGGTAAAGAGGCTGGCTAGATCCAGCCCAGCGGTGATGCCGGTCGTCTCTTTAAGCATAACGGATTGGATCTGGTTTAAGGCCTCGTTAACCGCGGCCAAGATTAAATCCCCCAGCATCTCCGGGTCCGCCGGGTTAATGACCTCGGGCTCAATCTCAATGGAGACCACCCGGTTAAGGCCATTGACCGTGACCGTGACCATGCCTCCGCCCACGGTGGCCGTGGCGGTTTTTAGGTGAGCCGTCTCTTGGGTCTTTAAGAGCTGCTCCCGAACCAGCTTGGCCGTTTTTATGATATCTAAACCTTTGGTGAAGGATTCATCGAACATGGGGTCTTCCCTCCCTCCCTCCAAGATAACCTTATATTCCGCCTATAAGCTTCAATAACCATAAGGCGAAGGGCGTTCCATCTTTTCAGCTATAAGGCCCTTTAGGCCTTCAAGGGTGGTCTTTAGGGGTCCTCTCGCGTAAACGGTCTTTATTAAGTTAGACGAGATAAGCCAAACCTGTCAAGAAGGACTTTCGCTTACGGGTGGTTTAATGAGGTCTAATAAACTTATTAAAGAATCTAAATTTACGTAAATAATAAAATATTAAAAGTTAATTAGCTCTTTAAAAACCAAAAATTAGTTTTAATTCGACTCGTCCTCCGGGGTCGGCGCGTCCTTAGCCGGAGCGATCCCGTCAGTTTCCTCAAAGTCCTCGTCCCCCTCCAGGTCATCGATGGCCTCAGTTTCCACCATGGGGGTTAAAACCGGGGGTTGGTCGTTAAAATTGAGAAACTTCCCGTTATGGGTCATGGTGAAGGCTTTGATTAAGGGATCTTTTTTGAGCTCATGGAGCTTGGCCGAAACCTCTTCTTTCGTGAACTTAGGTTTGGGCGGCTCGGGTTTAGGTGGCTCAGGGGCGACCGGGGCCGGAGGAGCCGAAGGTTCGGGTTTATCGGGAGCCGTTGGTCCGCTAGGGGCCGCGGCCTTTAAGGGTTCAGGGTTTAAAGTGTGCGCGGCGATGATGGCGTCCAGCTCCGAATCGGGCGGAAAACCGTCATTGTTAGCGGCGGGGCCTGACTGAGCTAAAGGTTGACTTAGGGGCGAACTGACCGGAGCCGGGCTGAAAGCCCCGGGGAAAGGCTCGGGTTGGGCCGCGGGGGCCAGCGGTTCTAATGGGTAACTGGCTGGCGGGTTAGTTAAAGGCAAAGGCGGTAAAGCGGCTTTCACCTCTTGGGCCAACAAGTCGAGGTTTTTGGCGATCAGTTCCGGGGATCTTTCCAAGAAGACGTTTAAGCGGGCGGTTAAGGTGGCTAACTCCGTTAAAGGGACTGACTGGCAAAGCTTAATTAAGTGGGCTTCCATGAGCCAACGAGGCTGGGGATGCCGGGCCAACTCGGCTTGAAATTTCAGCCAAGCCTCAAAGTGGCGGTGCAAAATGGGTAGAGACAGTTCAGAGCCCAGCTTTTGAAACTCGCTTTCCTCTTTTTCGGTCAGCTCTAAAAAGGAGACGGAGTTGTTGCTGGCTTTGTATAAGGTTAACCCCCGGGTGTACTCTAAGACCCTGGCCGCGAGCTCCCGAAAGTCCGCCCCCATATCGTAAGCTTTGTCCAAGAGCTCCAAAGCCTTGGCCGCGTCGCCCCGAAAGGCGGCGAGGGCGGTTTGGCTAACCAGATCTTGGTTAATGAGCCCTAAAGCCTCTTCCGTGGCTTTAGCCGTGATCTCCCCGGCTGAGGCGATGACCTGGTCCATCATGCCTAAAGCGTCCCGTAAGCCGCCTTCGGACTGCCGAGCGATGATGGTTAAGGCCTCGGTTTCCGCGGCGATATTTTCCTTTTTGGCCACCGCGGTTAAACGGGCCACAATGTCCTCGGTTTTGATGCGCTTAAAATCATACCGTTGGCAGCGGGAGAGGATGGTGGCTGGGACTTTATGGGCCTCGGTGGTGGCGAAGATGAAGACCACGTGGCTGGGGGGTTCCTCGAGGGTTTTAAGTAGAGCGTTAAAGGCGTCGTTGGTGAGAGCGTGAACCTCGTCAATGATGTAGACTTTATAAGGGTTTTTGGCCGGTAAGTATTTAACGGTCTCCCTTAGATTCCGGATTTCCCCAATGCCCCGGTTGGAGGCCCCGTCCACCTCCATTAAATCCACGCACTCGCCGTTTTGGATCTCTAAGCAACTGGAGCAGACCCCGCAAGGCCGGGACCCTTCGGCCTTACAAGCCAAAGCCATGGCTAAGAGCCGGGCCGCCGTGGTTTTCCCCACGCCCCTAGGGCCAGTGAAAAGGTAAGAGTGGGCCACCCGGCCCGTGGCTAGAGCTTGGGTTAAGGTTTTCCGGACCAGCTCTTGGCCGGTTAGATCCTCAAAAGTCCGCGGCCGGTACTTGCGGGCCAGGACCAGGTAAGCCATCTTGGTTATTCCATTTCGCTTAAAGCCTTACGGCATTTGGGGCAAACCCCGCCCTCCTCGGCGATGTCATGGTGCCGAGTCCAGCAGCGCGGGCACTTGGGGTCCGGGTTAACGGTCACCGTGGCCTCAATGGCCTCCCCTAAGGTTAGCTCTAAGCGGCTTAAAATAAAGATTTCTAAAATGAAATCCTCATGTTTTTTAATTAGATCGTACTCGGCTTTAGGGACCGTTAAATGGCAGACCCCCTCTAACCCCGAGCCAATAAGTTTGGCTTTTCGAGCTTCCTCTAAGGCCTTATTGACCCGATCCCGAATGGCGATTAGTTTTTCCAGCTCCAAAGCCACCTCTGGGGCCGCGTATGCGGGGTTAACCTGGGGAAACTCCTCTAAGAAAACCGATTTGTTTTCCCCCGGGTCAAGGTAACCCCAGATCTCCTCGGTGGTGAAAGAGAGGATCGGGGCCATGAGCTTGGTTAAAGCCGGTAAGACCACGCTCATGACCGTCTGGGCCCCCCGGCGGGCCGGATCGTTGGGGGCGAAGGTGTACAGCCGGTCCTTAATGACGTCAAAGTAAAAGGAGGACAATAAACCGATAAACTTATTGACCAACTGGTAAACGTCATGGAAGGCGTAGGTGTCGTAAGCTTGGCGGACCTTTTCAATGAGAAGGTTTAGCTGGTGGAGGACATATTGGTCCAAAGGCCGTAAGGAGCTAATGGGCGCGGCCTTATCCGGAGTGAAGTCAAAAAGGTTGCCCAAAATGAAGCGGATGGCGTTGCGAAAGTTAAAGTAAGCCTTAGCCAACATGTCGAGGATGGCCGAAGACAAACGGATATCGTCTTGGTAGTTTTCGGCGGCGGCCCAGAGGCGAATGATGTCGGCCCCAAACTTATTGATTAGAGACTCCGGGTCCACGGTGTTGCCCAAAGATTTACTCATCTTCCGGCCTTGGCCATCGACCACGTAACCGTGGGTTAAAACCTCTTTGTAAGGGGCTCTTTGGCGATTGGCCACGGATAGAAGTAAGCTCGAGTGAAACCAACCCCGATGCTGGTCCGACCCTTCCAGGTACATGTCAGCCTGGTCAGGTAGGTTGGCCCGTTTTTCCAAGACCGCGGCGAAGGAGGACCCCGAGTCAAACCAGACGTCGAGGATATCCGTCTCTTTGCCAAAGTTCCGGCCCCCGCAAGCGCAGTTCTCCCCCGGAGGCATCAACTCCTCGACCTCCCGGTTAAACCAAGCGTCCGCCCCTTCGGTTAAGATGAGGTCATACAGCTTTTTCTGGATGGCTGGGCTGTAATGCCAGCGACCGCAATCTTGGCAAAAGAAGATGGTGATGGGCACCCCCCAGGAGCGCTGGCGGCTGACGCACCAGTCCGGGCGGTTGTCGATCATGCCGTGGATGCGCTCCCGGCCCCACTTGGGGATCCAAGTGACCTTATTAATGGCCATTAAACTTTTGTGGCGGAGATTTTTCTCCTCCATGGAGATAAACCATTGGGGCGTGGCCCGAAAAACCACCGGTTTCCGGCAACGCCAGCAATGGGGGTAATCGTGCTTGATCCCCTCGGAGGCTAAAAGGACCCCTTTGGCTTCCAAGTCGGCGATAACTAAGGGGTTGGCCTCTAAGACCTTTTTCCCAACATACTCCGGGGCCCCATCGGTGAAGCGAGCTTGGTCGTCTAAAGGCGAAAAGATCGGCAGATTGTTGGCTAACCCGGTTTCGTAATCCTCGCGACCGTGGCCCGGGGCGGTGTGGACCAAACCCGTCCCTTGCTCCAAGGTCACGTAATAGGCCGGCACGACTTTGGACTCGCGATCGTACAAAGGATGCTGAGCCATGGAGCCCAAAAAAGAGCTGGTGGGTAGCTCGGCCAATTCCTTAATGGGCGTAACGCCTAAGGTTTTCCAGAGCTTGGGGGCCAAATCTTGGGCTAAGATCAAAACCTCGCCTTTATACTCATAAGCCGCGTAGGTAAAAGCTGGGTTATAGGCCACGGCCATGTTGGCCGGAATAGTCCAAGGGGTGGTGGTCCAGATGACTAGACTGACTTTCCGGCCCTTTAAGACCGGTAGCTCGGCTAAGGGCCCGGAGATTAAAGGGAAAGCCACGTAGATGGAGTCCGAGGCGACGTTGGCGTACTCCACCTCGGCCTCGGCCAAGGCGGTTTGGCACTGGCCGCACCATAAAACCGGCTTTAAGCTGTGGTAAAGACGCCCATCCAAAGCGGCTTGGCCCAGCTCTTTGGCGATAACCGCCTCGTACTCGTAGGCCATGGTTAAGTAGGGGTGAGCCCAATCGCCTAAGACCCCCAGCCTTTGGAACTGCTGGGATTGGATGGCCACGTACTTTTCGGCGTGCTTCCGGCAAAGGGCCCGGATCTCTTGCTTAGATAGCTCCTTTTTCTTGGGGCCTAAGCTTTGGTCCACCTGGTGCTCAATGGGCAGACCATGGCAGTCCCAACCGGGCACGTAAGGCGAGGAAAAGCCGGACATGACTTTGGCTTTAACGATTATGTCTTTTAAAATCTTATTTAAGGCCGTGCCCATATGGATATGGCCATTAGCGTAAGGCGGGCCGTCATGGAGAACCCAAGACGGTCGATCTTTAGTCTGGGCCTGGATGAGGTCATATAGGCCCATGGCCCGCCATTTTTCCAAAAAGCCCGGCTCCCGTTGGGCCAAGGAGGCCTTCATGGGGAAGTCGGTCTGGGGCAGGTTTAAAGTTTTTTTGTAGTCCATAATATTATCCGGTCAAAGCCACAGGTCAATTGATCTTGTCTTCCGTCCCTGGGTTTTCCAAGACGGTCGCTTTTTTCTGGCGGTGGCGGGCTTTAAGCCATTCCACCACCATGGGCAATACTGAAAGGACGATAATGGCCATAATGACCATGGTGAAGTTTTTGCGAACCATGGGGAGGCCCCCGAAGAAAAAGCCCGCCCAAATAAAGGCCAAGGCCCAAGCCACCCCGCCAATGACGTTAAAGGAGAGAAACCGCCGGTAACGCATGGCCCCCACCCCGGCCACAAAGGGGGCGAAGGTCCGCACAATGGGCACAAAGCGGGCGATGATAATGGTGGAGGCCCCGTACTTTTCGTAAAAATCCCGGGTCTTATCCAAGTACCGCTTCTTTAAGAACCGACCGTCCCGGTTAAAGACTTTGGGGCCTAATAACCGTCCGATCCAGTAGTTAAAGGTGTCCCCCAAAAAGGCCGCGGTGATGATGACCGCCAGTAAGACCCAGGGGCTTAAAGGCGAGCCCTCCCGAGCGGCGATGGCCCCGGCGGCGAACAAGAGCGAGTCGCCGGGCAGAAAGGGGCAGATAACCACGCCCGTTTCCCAGAAAACAATGAGGAAAAGAATCAAATAGACTCGCCAGCCAAACTGATCAACTAAATTATCTAAATGAACGTCAATATGCAGTATAAAATCGACTAGATTTCCGATCCAACTGACCAGAAAGTCGAAGGCTTCCATTAGAACCTCGTAATTTAGGAGTATTTTAAACGCGGACAGACGGCCACGAGTTCCGCTAGGCTGACGGCTCCTTCCCGAAAGACCCAGGGCTCAGCCCCGCTAACGTCGACTATGGTTGAGGAGGCTCGACCGGGAGTGGGGCCAGCGTCGATGATCAGATCAATGGCCCCGTCAAAGTTGGCTAAAACCTCGTCCGCCGTGGTCGGCGGGGCGACTTTATGGCGGTTGGCGCTGGTGCCGGTCAAGCCGCGATCCACGAGGCGAATCAGCTTCCGGATGAGCTCTAACCCCTCCACCCGTAAACCCACGGTCTGGGCTTTGCCCAGAAGGTAAGGGCTAAGGCCGTTATGGCCGGTGAAAAGAAGCGTCAACAACCCTGGCCAGAAATTATCCATTAACAACTTGGCCGGATCGCTCATCTCCCGGGCGTAACAAGTGGCCCGGGGAATGGAGTCGATTAAGAGCAAAAAAGCTTGCTCCACCGTCCGACCGGCTTTCAGCTTAGCTAGCCGCTCCAAGGCCAAGGGTTTATCGGCCAAAGCCATAAAAGCGTAAAATGACTGGGTGGGCCCAGCTATAAGGCCCCCATCCAAAAGGATATCCGCCGCCGGGGCCAGATCCCGAAAACCACCCCTTAAAGGATCGATAACGAGGCGAACGGTCACCAAAAACCCCTCAAAACGCGTCTTAAGACGACTAATTCCCCTAGCGCGGTTGGAAGCGAAAAAACAATTGAACGGTAAACGCGTTTAAAAACGGCCTTACGCCGCTAAAAACCGCCACTTAATCTAAGAAAAAAACCGGGCGGTCCCCAGAGGATCGAGCGACCTATCCCAGCGTTTTTGGAACTAATAAGCTTAACACTACAACCTAAGAAATTCAAGGATTTTCCGCGAATCGCCCTTGGAGGCGATTTTAAATTAGCGATAATGGCCTCAAACTTGAATTAAAATTGATATACATTTAATTTTAAATAGTCTTAATAATTTATTATAGCGTAATATATACTGAAACATATGAATATAGTATTTACAATAATGTTAGTACGATTAAGCGAATTAAACTATTGTTTTTATAATAATTTAATATATGTAATAAAATTTTAGCTAAAGGAAGCTAGATTACGGCCAGACCAAAGAAAAAGAGCGATAACGATGGTTTAGGGAGCTTTTTTAAGCGGTCGCGAAAGACCGGTAAGGGCCGGTTATTGAGGCGGACGTCTTGGGTTGGGGGGAAGGCGTCACCCCACGAGTTTTTGGCCAAAATGGCTAGAGCCACCCTGGAGTCCGAAGAACCCAAAAATCGCTAAACCCTCGCGATTGGGGCCGGGGAAATGTTGGACACAACGATAGGTGACGATTAAGGTGGAGGTCAAACCTTACGCCCCAAATGGGAACCTTCGCGATGGAGACCTGCGCCAAATCCAAGGAAAGGCGTGGGCAAAGTCAACCATGTAACATATGTTAAATTAGAGCCGGCTCATGAGCGTGACGCCCATGCATTAATATCGGCCATCAAAGGAGCGGAGAAGTCCGGCTTTAAGCCTAAAGTTGTTTTAGCCGACACTTCCTACGGATCCGATGAGAACGTCCAGAAGGCCAAAGATCTTGACGTGACTGTTGATTCCCCAGCTAGCGGCAAGGATCCCGAGGCCGGTATGATTAAGAACGAGGAGTTTTCGCAATATGAAAATACCAAAGACCTCGTATGCCCTAAAGGGCGGAAGCACTGGACGCTATCTAAAACTAAGAACAATGGTTGCGTCGCTGGCTTTAACCTAGTTCAACGCGAAAGTCCCTGACAAAAAAATGCCCCGCCAGGCGATATGGTCACAAATCCAAGCTTAAGTTTACCCCTAAAGACCCGCGGCTATCCAAACGCCGTATGGTAGAAGGGACAAATAAGTTCAAACGTTACTCCATGAGGTCCGGCATTGAGGTCACAACAGTAGACTGGACCGCGCGACAGGTCTTAAGCGCCTCCAATACTGGTGGACTACTAAGAAGTTGATGGCGGTAATTATTAAGGTTATAGGAATTAACCTTAGGAAAGTTTTATCCGTGGTCGGGGCAATTTAGCCCCATAAGCGGCCCAACCCCACCTCTAGGACGATATTTTGAGATTATTTGTTTTTTTAAAAAACCTATTTTCAATAATTTTTCTAAGCTTATTAAAAAAATTCTCAATAAGCCAATTTTCCAAATTTTTCCACATTTTTTTAAGATAGATGGTATGAATCCAGCATATTTAAGCCATTTCAAAAGTTAAGAGTCATATCAATTATGGTATAATTTTCGGTTTATAAATAATTTCTTTTTCGGTAAATTCAACTTGAACATGATGGCGCGCCCCTCGACTAAAATAAAAATTTAAGTTAGTACATTCATAGCGATTACCATTTTTATCACTAAGAATATAATTAAAACTGTCAACTCCGTACATGCTTCGGCAGGCTTTTGCCTTTGCCCAGATACCAGCGAAACAGCAATTGATGATTTGATAATCAGTTGGAGGCTCATCAACGATTTGGAGCAAATCTCCTCGCCATTGTTGTGAAAGTTTTTCCGTAGTATCCCAAGAAATTCCATCAAAAAAAGCCATAGCCGATCCTCCGCCTGTTTCAGTTAATACAGGAATTAAATCAATGGCCCCCAAAAAGTCGCCTCCGAACATTGACAACGATCGCTGTAGGTAGTCCGCAAGATTAATCGCCAGCTTTTTGGTATGGTTTATCAGAAATCCCGAATACGAGACGCTACGATTTTTATCATAGTTAAAATATTCTTTTGCCTCATTATAAATATTGATTGACCGCCAACGCTTCATGTTTTCCCGAATAAATTGAATTTTCGCGGAACTATCCTCATCAGATACATCAATGTCAGAAAGATATTCATCGCTCTGTACGTAAGCGGATATACCCAGCAAATCTGACGTTTCTGAGAAATCCTCCAAACCGCCTTCGTGAAGGGCATATCCACCGAACCACATGACCCGATGTGGCTTCTGACGTAAAAGATAGTGAGCGCAGACGACAGTTCCGCTGAATGAATAACAGTTAGCGTGGAACTTATCAGCGTCTATCGAGATGCGGGTCATATCTTCAATATCATAGACAGTGGCGTAAAAAATTTGTCCCATTTTGTTTCCCTTGGCCTCTTTATGTTATTACCACTATCTTTTTCAAGCGGTGGTAAATAAGATAATAAAAGGTGAAAGCCAATCGCCATTCAGACCATCGCCCCATCCAGCGCTCAAAAACCAACCCCAATAATATTTGGCCATGTTATATCCCCAAGGGGATTCATCATCCGACACTTTTGACTGGCCAATAAGCCTCCAGGTCTACTCAACTGAATATTTATACTAGCGAAGATTAAGGCGCCTGTCAAGTATTATTTTAGTTCTATCCTGAGTCTCGCGGGTAAATTAATCGAAATTCTCAATTTTTTTCTGGCTAAGCCCATGGTATATATTAATTTTCAATATTAGCGAAAATATGATATATTTTTTAACTAATGTTTATTGTATATTTTATTTTTTTTAAGTTTTACGTATAGGAAGCGTAACTCAATCAACTTTAAAGTATAACATTCCGTAATTTTTTTATCTTGAAATTTAAGCTATCATTAATTTAAATCCTTACATTTAAATCAGAATGGTTTTTTTAGCTTTAACCCCCGCCTAAACTTGGGACTTAGGGCGGATTCGCTTGGGTGATTTTAGGCTCTCTGACTGGCTATACATAGCCTAAATTAGCCTATTATAAAATTAATCATGTTTTAAAATTCTATTATAATTTAATCACGCTTAATCGCGGTCGATAATACGGACAATGTCGTAAATTCACTTATTTAACCGGCTTTTCCAGCCCAGGCCAAAAACCGCAATCAATGGCTAAGTCGCGGATAAAACCCGGGTGAAGGCCAATTTTGACCTTATAAGGTCGGGAAAAGACCGAATGGCGGCTTAAAAGTCGATTAAATTCTTGACTTTTCTCGGGAAAAACTCTTATCATGCCTACTTATAGGCGTGGCTAATGACCTTTAGTTATCTCGCCTGAGCGTGCGGAGCTTATTGGGGGTTCTTTTTTAAAGTCTCGACCCTGATCGCGGCTCCTAGTGAATTTTAGCCAGGTTCTTTAACCAGCTGATTTTTTGCTATTTTAAACTTTTCAGATCTAAAATCGTTCTTCCTAAAAGTTTTAAAGCTTATTTAGCGGGAAGAATTTAATCATATTTAATCTTTACAATCTTTATCAACTTAGTTAAGTTAAGATTGAATTATCGACTTAATTAATTTTGTTTTACTTAAGTTTTTGTTTTTTTAGCGCTTTTTGATTTTTTAAAGTCAATCTTTTTTTTGTTTTTTAACGCTGGAGGTAGAAATATGGATATCGAGGAAAGCCCCGATTGCATGAAAGAGCAAACCATGCTCATCACTGGCCCGTGTCCCAAGTGCGGGGGGGAACTGGAGTTTTTCAGTATCCCGGAACTCAGGAACGCCAGCCATTGCTATCTTTGCAAGGCCCCGTTTGACGCCAAAGAGTTCGCCAAAAAACAGGGTCTTTCAATCTAAGACTTTGCTTTAACCTTAAACATTTTCGTCGGCGGTCCAGACTCATAAGGACCGCCGTTTTTTTATTCTTAAAAGAAGATTCGATTAAGGTAAATTAGAGTCTAATCAAAAAAATAATATCTTATTAATTTACACTACTGTATCAACAATCAAAACTAGAGACTTTTTCCTTAAATATGTTTAATTTTTTTAAGGCGCGACTTTTTTTTACCAATATAGGGGTTGTCAAAAAAAATAGGTTATGATAAAATTGTCAAAGTTTTAATGGGTAAAAACGGTCCAGAGCGAGTCTTTGGCGGTTAGCCCTGGCCTTTAGCTCCAGTTTCTAACCTCCAAAGGGTTCTATGGATATTTTCGCTCTATGGTTATTGGGGCGCGTTAGGCAGGTTTACGGTTAAATCTGGCTTTATTGGTAGTATAATAATGATTTTTAGGGTGGTAAAGTAGATGTTTGGCAGATCAGGCGACAAGAAAAACGGCAAATCCGGTAAACAGGTCTGGAACGCTTTTTTCGCCAACAGCGTGGAGATCGAAGGTTCCTTACGTTTTTCCGGCCTTTTGAACATTGACGGCCACTTAACTGGGGCCATCGTGGCTAAAGGCATGCTGGTCACCGGGGCTAAAGCCAGGATCGTTGGCGACGTCTTCGTGGAAAACCTGATCTTAAGCGGCACGGTCATTGGCAATATCTTCGCCACCGGGGAAGTCCATCTTAACCACACCGCCCACGTCAACGGCAACATCAACTACAACACCTTAAGCATTGTCCCCGGGGCGGTCCATGAGGGCAATAGCCACCTCTTCACGGAAAAAGAAAGATTGACCCTCCAGGATAAAATCGCCGCCGAATTGACCTCGCCCGATGAGCTAGAGCCGTCACGGCCGGAGTATCCTGAGGTGGAGGCGGTTTTGCCGCCCCGTAAATCGCCTGAATTAAACGCCAGTCAAGAACGAATTGAATTAACTCCAGTAAAGGAATCGTCTTCATAACGTAATAGCGCCGCCAAGCTTGTTAAATTTACAAAACGAAATTCTTAAAAATTATTGTGGGATAATTTTTTTGTCTTTTAAAATAGACAATAATAGAATTTTATTTTGTGTGTATAATAAGCGATAAATTAGATTTATTGCGCTAGTTTTAGGTCATTTTTTTTCCTATGAGGACATCGCTGTGAGTTATTAGAATATTCCGCGATTTTGAGATTAAATTCGTGAGGTGACTAGTGGCGTTTAAGACCAAAATATACCTTATTTCTGGGTTCCTTTGTCTCACCACCTTCATTGTGGCCATCGCTGGATTTTTCGCCTTGGAAAAACTTAATCGCGGCGCGCAACTTAGTTTCCAAATGCAGGATCAATCCAAAGTTATCCATTCCATCAAAAATTACATTGACATTATTTCTTTAGGCATTCGGGAGATCGTTTTAAACGACGACGTTAAAAGCAAAAGCGAGGAAAAAGCCCGTTTGGAGAATGTGGTCCAAACGCTGATGGTCCCGGCGATCCAGTCCTTTAAGCCCACTGAGGAGCAAAGGGCCGATTGGACGCGGTTCCAGTCCTTATGGGCTGAGCACGCTGAGATCATTGAGGAGATCTACGCTTTAAGCCTCAAAAACACCGATTACTACGGAAAAATCGTCTCCATAAACGATAGCTTTGGTTATTGGCTAACCTACGAGCCGGAGCTAAGGCGCCTCCATGACAAAGCCATGGGCTGGGTCAGCGGGTCCCCAGGGTCCTTTGAGGCCAATAGCGTGGGCTTTTTGACCTTGGAGTGCATTGAGGCCATTAAAGGATTGCAGCTACGGGAAAAGCTGGCTCTTTTGTCCATGAGCTTGGAGGAAAAGGAAAGGCACGTGGCCGATGGCCGGGCTGAGCTTCGAAGGGTGTCCTCGCTCCTTAACCAACTGGAGAACATCTTAACCAACCCAGCGGTCACTAAAGAGCAACTGGAGGCCTTTAACAAGTCTTTCCGGGCCAAACAGGCCGAGGCCGTCAAGATCTCCGATTCCGGCGACGTCAAGCTCTCCCCAGTGGATTTACCGCCCCCAGCCAACTTTATCCATCCGGTTCTAAAACCTTTGTCCTTAATCTACTGGAACGACATTAAACCCCGGCGGGGCGGGGGCACCGAAATCTTTAACCGGGTCAACGATCTTTCCACGGAAAACTCCAATGGCCGGGCTTTTAACATCTTAATGGAAAGGTGCAACCCAGTGCGCCAAGAAGAGGCCAAGGTTTTGGACTCTTTGAACCAAACCGGCGATAAGCTGGTTAGCGACACCATCAACGATTCCAACGTGACCTTCCATAACGTTAAAACCTTACTCTTCTCCGTCTCCATAGCCGGGCTCATCTTAGGGGCCTTAGGGACCATCTTCTTCACCACTAAGCTCAACCAGACCTTGGAGAACATCGTGGGCGATCTCTTCGATAGCTCCAAGAAAACGGCCACCGCCTCCCAGTCGCTGTCCGATTCCTCTATGTCCATCGCTAAGGGGGCCTCGGAGAACGCCAACTCCTTAGACGAGGTGGAAGTCTCCATTTTACAGTTAAGCGGCATGGTGGAGCGGAACTCCCAGTCAGCCACCCAAGCCAACGATCTCATGCGCCAGGTGGACGACCAAGCCCACGCGGCCCAAGAGTCCATGAAAAAGATTAAGGACTCCATGGATCAGATCGGAAACTCCGGTCGGGAGATCCGGAAGATTGTCAAAACCATTGACGAGATCGCTTACCAAACCAACCTTTTGGCCTTAAACGCCGCCGTGGAGGCCGCTAGAGCCGGCGAGAACGGGGCTGGGTTCGCGGTGGTGGCTGAGGAGGTGCGGGGTTTGGCCGTTAAAAGCGGGGAGGCCGTCCAGAACACCTCGAACCTTATCATGGAGACCATCGCCAATATCGAAAAGGGCGTTAAATTAGTCCAAGAGACTTTTTCGGGCTTCGCGACCTTAGTCAATAACGAAATCAACGCGGCCAAGCTCATTTCCGAAGTGGACCAAGCGGCCCATGAGCAAGCCGCCAGCATTAAGAACATCGTGGAAGCCTCCTCGCACATTGAAAAGGTCACCCATAAAACCGCCACTTCCGCCGAGAACTCGGCCAAACTGGCCGAGTCTTTGTATCACTCGTCCCAAGGGGTTTTACGCATTGTCTCCCAGATCGAGGAGCTTATCACCGGCTCGGGCGACAATGGGGCCGCCACCTTTGACCGTTTAGCCGCCCCGCCTAAGGTGGAGCTTTTAACTGACGAGACGCCCGCCTAACCTTCTTTTGTTTGGGGGGAGGCGACTCCCCCCAAACGTCCCTTCTGGCCTTAAAGCCCTTTTCGCGCTTATCTTAATCGCGTCCCTATTTTTTTAAGATGGGGAGCCTAAAGGGGCTCTTTTGACTGGCCAGACCAATAATACGCGTCTTATTGGCCGCTAGCCCCTCCAAAGCTTTGGGGGGCCTTTTACCTTAGCGAGGCGAGATGTTTGTTTATTTTGGGCTCATCTTGACTTTAGGGATTTTTCTAACGTTTATCTTGTATTTGCCATTTTCCTGGCCTGTTAGATTGTCCTTAACCCTTTTATCCTTTGTTTTCGCCACTAGGGTGGCTATTTTACGCTTCTTTTTTGGCGGGATCGGTGGCATTGAGGCCCCGAAAACTCTTTTGCTCCTCACTTCCTTTTTTCAAGGGCTTTTAGTCCTCCTTTTTCTGTTGGCCCTTTTTCGTTTAATAGCCATTGGCCTAGGTGTTTTAGGATCTTTGGGTCCCTGGCCCGGGGCCAAGTTTTTGGGGTCGTTAAAGGGTTATTTATTATCGCCTAAAGCCTCTATAGCCTTACTGACCTTGGCCGCTCTTTTATCGGCCTCCAGCTTGTATCAGGCGGCTAAAGTTCCAGAGTTGGTTAAATCCGAGGTGGCCTTTAAGGCTTGGCCCAAGAGCTTAGACGGTTTAACCGTGGCCATCTTGGCCGACGCCCATATTAGCCGCTTTTTCGACCGGCCTTGGGTGGAGGCCGTGGTGGAAAAGACCATGGCCGCAAAGCCGGATCTCATCCTTTTGCCCGGGGACATGGTCGATGGCTCAGTGGAGCAAAGGGCCAATGACGTGGCCCCTTTAGCTAAGCTTAAAGCCCCTTTGGGGGTCTTCGCCATTGTGGGCAACCACGAGTATTACTCCGGGTTTAACGCTTGGGTCCCGGTTTTTGAAAAGCTGGGCTTAACCATGCTTTGCAATAGCCACGCGGTTATCATGCCCCAAGGGGTACCTTTGGTGGTGGCCGGGTTAACCGATCTAACGGCCTTGGAGTCTCGGTTTCGTTTAGCGGGCCCGGACTTGGCCAAAGCCTTGGAAGGGGCCCCCAACGCCCCGATCATCCTTATGGAGCACCGACCGGTTCGGGCCCGTCAAAACGCTAAAGCCGATCCCCGGATCTTTTGGCAGATCTCGGGCCATACCCACGGGGGCATGCTCCCCATCTTAAAAAGCGTGGTGAAAAAGGTGAACGATGGCTTTGTGGTTGGCTGGTACGACTTAGGCCAAATGAAGCTCTTCACCCAGCCGGGTTTAGGGCTCTGGAACGGTTTTCCCATGCGTCTTTTTGACCCCTCGGAAATAACCTTTTTAACCATCCACTCCATCTAGGCCCGCCCATGACCCAACCCAGGATCTATTTGGACAACGCGGCTAGCTCCCCGGTTAGCCCACTGGCTCTGGAGGCCATGTGGCCCTTTTTTCGCGCGGACTTTGGGAACCCCTCGGCCATTCACAGTTATGGGCAAGCCGCGAAAAAAGCCTTGGAAGAGGCCCGGCGGAAGGTGGCCCTAGCCTTAGGGGCGAAATCCAGCGAGATCTTCTTTGTGTCCGGGGGCACGGAAAGCGATAACTGGGCCATCCAGAGCGCCGTTAAAATGGCTAAAGCCAAGGGCCGCCATATCGTGACCTCGGCTACGGAGCATAACGCGGTTATCAAACCTCTGGAAGAGCTGGTTGGCCAAGGTTACGCGGTCACTTTCTTAAGACCCGATAAGCTCGGGCGAATCGACCCTTCCGCCTTAGAAGCCGCCCTTAGGGACGACACCATCTTAGTCTCTTTGGCCTTAGCCAATAACGTGGTCGGGACTATCCTGGATATCCCGGCTTTGGTTAAAGTGGCCAAGAAAAAAAAGGTTCTTTTCCATACTGACGCGGTCCAGGCGGTCGGGCATATCCCGGTTAACGTCCGGGACTTAGGGGTGGATCTCCTGTCCATCTCCGGGCATAAGTTCCATGGGCCCAAAGGGGTGGGGGTCTTATTCGCCAAGCTCCCCCGGTTGCCCCATCCCTATATCTTTGGCGGCGGTCAAGAGCGCGGCGGGCGCTCAGGCACGGAAAACGTCCCCGGGGCGGTGGGTTTAGCCGTGGCCTTGGAGGAGGCGGTTAGGGAGTTTCGATCTATAGACGCGCTCATCGCCTTAAGGGACCGGCTCATCGAGGGAACGCTAAAGATCGCAGGGGCCGAATTGACCGGGGATCCCGTCAACCGATTGCCCCAAATAGCCTCTTTTGTCTTTAGCGCTCTAAAGTCGAGCGTCCATCTCATTAACGCCATGAACGAAGTCGGTCTCTGCGCTAGCTCGGGCTCAGCTTGCTCCGCCGCCGCCAATGAGGCCTCCCACGTTTTAATGGCCATGGGTTACCCCAATAACCTGGCCCGGGCTTCTTTACGGCTCTCCCTATCGCGCTACAACACCCCGAAGGAAATCCAAACGGTCATTGAGCTCCTACCGAGCTTAGTCAATAAAGCCCGGGAAAAGGGCCGCTAAAAAGCGACCCGTTAAGCGCTTAGGGGTCTAACGGCTGAGCTAGGGGTGAGGCAGGGCTTAATCAGGGCAAGAAGGTCAAGAAGGGCTTAAAGCTATAATTAATAGCCTCCTAAACATTGGCGCCCCAGGTAGCCGGTTTTTAAGCGTTTTACGACCATCCATAGAGCTGATGGAGGTCTTAACTGGAACCTCCGCCAGGGGCTAAAAAAGGGCCGAGGAAAAATTGTCTCCTTTAAGGTCAAGCGGCGCTCCTATTAATTATATATTATTTATATTTTTTGGTTATGAGAAGTTGTTTATTTTATGGGCATTGGGGTTAGAGCCATTAGGCGTAAATGGCTTAACTGGCCGAAAACCCGGTCAGGATGGCGAGGGGGCGCGCGGCCAAGTTCTAATAGATTAAAGGTTTTGAGGGCGAGCTAGGCGAGCGAGGCGAAGGGTCTTCTGGCTAGCCCGTCAACATTTCGGAAATAGGGCTAGCCAGAAGAGGGGTTAAGGTTATTTTAAATCGCCTTTAACTTGGCTATACAGACGGTAGCCCCCGCTTAAGTACAAGGCCGTAAAGCCGTTTTGAGAAAGGATCCGGGCGGCGATATAACTTCTTAAGCCACCTTCGCAGTTAACGTAGACCGGTTTAGCGCGATCCCAACCGGCTAGTTGGGCTCTTAGGGTTTTTAGGGGGACGTTGATAAACCCCGGCAAATGGCCCTGACTAAACTCATCCTCCCCGCGCACGTCCACTAATAAGGCCTCGCCGCTTTTGGGTAAATCGTCCACCTCCGACCAATGGAACTGTTTGGTTAAGTTATTGATCAGATCCTCAATCATAAACCCGACCATGTTGACCGGATCCTTAGCCGCCCCATAAGGCGGGGCGTAAGCTAGATCGAGGGCGGCGATTTCCTCGGGGGCCAATCTGGCCCTTAAGGCCACGGCTAAAACATCGATCCGCCGGTCCACCCCTTGGAGTCCCACGATCTGGGCCCCCAGGAGACGCCCTTTGTCCGTGTCAAACAAGACCTTAAGCCACATGGGTTTGGCCCCGGGATAATAGTTGACGTGGTCCGAGGCTAAAAGAAAGATCTTGTCATAAGCCACGCCCCGGGCTTTGGCGGCTTTTTCGCTCATCCCGGTTAAGGCCACGGTCAGATCAAAAACTTTAAGAATGGACGTGCCCACTGATCCTTCATACTTGGAGGGTAGACCGCAGATGTTGTCGGCGGCGATCCTGGCTTGCTTGGTGGCCGGGGCGGCTAAAGGAACCATGGCCGGAAGCCCAGTCACAAAGTCGGTGATCAAAGCCACGTCGCCCACGGCGTAGATATCTGGATCCGAAGTCATCATCTGACTATCGACCACGATCCCACCCCGGTCATCCACCTTTAACCCAGCGTTTTTGGCTAGAGCGCTGTCTGGCCGAACGCCCACGGATAAAACCACCAGATCAGTCTTTAAGGTCCCGGTGTTCAGTTTTAAGTTTAGCCCACCCTCGGGGTTAAGGGTTATGGCCTCTAAACTGTTGTTTAAATACAGATTAACCCCAGCGGCCCGTAAAGCCGCGTGGACCATGGGGACCATATCCCGGTCTAAGATGGGCAGAACCTGATCGGACAGTTGGAGGATATTGACCTCTAAACTTAACGCCCGAAAGTTCTCGGCCAACTCTATACCGATAAAGCCGGCTCCCACTATGGTCGCGCTTTTGGGGTGGTTTTCCTTAACAAAGTCGATGATCCGGTCACCGTCCGGGATAGTTCTTAAGGTAAAAACGCCCGGGGAGTTAACGCCGGGCATGGGCGGCTTAAAAGGGGACCCGCCCGGGGCTAAGATGAGCTTATCGTAGCTTTCCGTATATTCGTTTTCCCCGGCCAAGTCTTTAACCAAAACGGTTTTAGCCGCTGGGTCAATGGCCAGAGCCTCGGACCTAATCCGGACGTCAATGTTATAGCGGTTTTTGAGGCCTTGGGGATTTTGGAGGGTCAGTTTATCCCGGCCATCGACCAACCCGCCGATATAATAGGGCAAGCCGCAACCGCCGTAGGAAATATACTCGCCTTTTTCCAAGATGATGATTTCCGCGGACTCATCCAGTCTTCTAAGGCGGGTGGCCGCCGTGGCCCCGCCCGCGACCCCACCGATAATCACATATTTAGGCATGACTTACTCCTTTCGGTCATCTCTTAACCAATTTAAATCAAATCATTAAGAAAAACAAGCGTTAGTTCTGGAGAGCGGCGGTTTTCACCGCGCCATAAGAAAATCCCAATAAGAAAATCCCTGGGGAGCTAATTTAATGAGGACAATTTTATACATCCTGTGGTTAAATAACTGGTGATTTACAGTCATGGTTCGGGTAAAATATAAAAATTCGCTGGGTCAGGCCTAACCGCGCTCGTACCGCCTGAAGGTAAGTTATGATCTATACATTAGAACAAATCAAAGAACTTGTCGCGCCAATAGCGGAAAAATATAAATTAAAAGCGCTCTGGGTTTTTGGTTCTTACGCCCGGGGAGAAGCGACTGAGGCTAGTGATGTTGATTTTTTAATTGATTATACAGATTCAACAATAGTTACTTTACTTGATTTCAATCGTATTGACAATGAATTTGAAGAAGTTATCAATCGAAAGATTGATTTAATCTCTACAAACGCTGTATTTAATCGTCAATCGGTTGTAGATGATCCTGAATTTGTTAATTCTATCACTCGAGATAGGAAAATAATTTATGGTAAAAGCTGATATTATGCGATTTTGGCTAAGATATGGGCCATTCACCTCCACCTTCACCTACGTCAGGGCCCTGGCTGATTTTACTCACGAACCTTTTTTACTCACGAACCTCTCGCCAGCCAAAAAACTAGCCATCTAGCGTCTTAAAATCTAACCTTAAACTTTAAATATTCTTTTAACTGTCTTGGTTATTTGATTTTAGGCCCGAAATACTTAAATCATCTAATAACAATCATATTTAGAAGACTATGTCTGATATTATAAACGAGAGCCGCCAATCCGCCATCCCGCTTGGTTGTTAAACGTTAGGTTAAAGGGTAAGGGGAAGGTTTACCAACCCCTTAAAGGCCAGAGGCTAAGCTGACCCCCTAACTTCATAGACCCTGAAACCAGGCCTATTACCGCACTTAACTCTTTTTGGCGTTTTGTTTTATAGCCGCCCCAACAAAAGCCTTAAACAAAGGATGGGGGTTCATGGGCCGAGATTTAAACTCCGGGTGAAACTGACAGCCCACAAACCAGGGGTGATCGGCCAGCTCAATGATTTCCACGAGTTTCGGTCTCGGCATGGCCGGGTTCTCCAAAGGATCCTCCGGGCCTTGGCCGCTCACCACTAACCCACAGCTGGTTAAGGTCTTTAAGTACCTGGGGTTAAACTCATAACGGTGCCGGTGCCTTTCATGAATAAGATCCACCCCGTAAGCCGCCCGGGCTTTGGTCCCAGGGGTCAAACGACAGGGGTAAGACCCTAAGCGCATACTGCCCCCTAAATCGTCACTGGGGTCGCGGATGGCCCGTAAACCAGTGTTGGGGTCATACCAGCCAGTCATCCGAAAGATAACGTTATCTCGGCCTTTTTCTTTAAACTCCTCGGAATTGGCGTAAGGTAAGCCGGCCACCGCTCGGGCGAACTCAATGACCGCGCATTGTAAGCCTAAGCAGATGCCTAAAAAGGGCTTTTCTTGGGTCCGGGCGTAGTGGATGGCCGCGATCATGCCGTCAATCCCCCGGATCCCAAAACCGCCAGGCACTAAAACCCCGTAGGCCGATTTTAGGAGTTTCGCCACATTGTCCGGTCGAACCTCTTCGGCGTTAAAGTAGTTAAACTCGACCTCGGCCTCATAGGGCAAACCGCCGTGGCCCAAAGCCTCTTTTAAGCTTTTGTAGGAGTCCATTAGCTCGCCGTATTTACCGACAATAGCGATGGGGACCTTTTTGGAGCGCTTGGCTTGCTTAGCCACCAAAGCTTGCCAGGGGGCGATATCCGGCTCTTGGCCGCCAAGGTTTAGTAGTTTCGAGACCTTCCTTTCCAAACCCTCCTCATACAGCTTTTCCGGGAGCTCATAGATGTTCCCGACGTCCACCGCCGAAAAGACCGCGTCCGCCGGGACATCGCAGAATAAGGCGATCTTGGCCCTTGATTCCGGGGTTAAGGTCATCGGCCCCCGGCAGATGATGATGTCCGGGTGGATCCCAATGGACCGTAGCTCTTTCACGCTATGCTGGGTGGGCTTGGACTTAAGTTCCCCACTGGTCGATAGGAAGGGTAGGTAGGATAAGTGGATAAATAAGCAATGGCTGCGGCCAAGGTCGAACTTTAGTTGCCGAACGGCCTCTAAAAAGGGCAGACTTTCGATATCCCCGACCGTCCCCCCGACCTCGACCAAGACCACGTCCAGATCATCCTCGCTCATGGATAAAATGGCCGCCTTAACCTCATCGGTGACGTGGGGAATGACCTGGACCGTCCCGCCCAAGTACTCGCCCCGGCGCTCTTTGGCCAAGACTTGGCTATAGATCCGCCCCGCGGTGAAGCTGGATTTCCGGGTCATGGGCACGTCCAAGAACCGCTCGTAATGGCCCAAATCCAGATCCGTCTCCGCCCCATCGTTGGTGACGTAAACCTCCCCATGCTGATGGGGGTTCATGGTGCCCGGGTCTAAGTTAAGGTAAGGGTCCAGCTTCTGCATGGAGACCTTTAGACCCCTAGCCTTTAATAAAGCCCCTAAGGCGGCGGCGGTTAAACCTTTTCCGAGGGAGGACAAAACGCCGCCCGTGACGATGATATACTTCGCGCGCTTGGGTCTAGCCATGATTATTCCCATTCAATGGTGCTAGGGGGTTTAGTGGAAATGTCGTATAAAACCCGATTTAAACCGTTAACCTCGTTAATGAGCCGACTGGACCAGCGGGTCAATAAGCTATCCGGGAGCCTAGCCCAATCGGCGGTCATGGCGTCCACGCTGGTGACCGCCCGGATGGCCACGGCTCTTTGGTAAGTCCGCCCATCGCCCATGACCCCAACGCTTTTAACTGGCAATAAAACCGCGAAGGCTTGCCAGATGTCCTCGGCTAAACCGCTTTTCTCCAGCTCCTCGCGGATGATGAGATCGGCTTGCCTCACGATGGCCAAGTCTGGCTCGGTCACTTCGCCAACGATTCTAATAGCCAGCCCGGGCCCCGGGAAAGGTTGCCGCCACAATAACTCCCTGGGGACCCCCAACTCTTCGCCTAAAGCCCTAACCTCGTCTTTAAATAGGTCGCGTAAAGGCTCAATTAAAGCGAAGGGCAGATCTTTCGGCAGACCCCCAACGTTATGGTGACTTTTAATCATGGCCGAGGGGCCATGCGGGGAAATGGACTCAATCACGTCCGGGTACAAGGTCCCTTGGGCCAGAAAGTCAATGGGCCCTAGTTTGGCGGCTTCTTTAGTGAAGACCTCGATAAAGGCTTTGCCAATAATCCGCCGCTTTTCCTCGGGGTCAACCACCCCTTTTAATTGATCTAAAAAGAACTTTTGGGCTTTGGCCACGGTTAAGTTAAGCTTAGGAAAGGCCGCCTTTAAGGCCGTTTCCACTTCGATGGCCTCATTGTGCCGAAGGAGCCCATTATCCACAAAGACGCAGCGCAAGTTCTCGCCCACGGCTTTCGCTAACAAGACCGCGGCCACGGTGGAATCCACCCCGCCGGATAAGGCGCAAAGGACCCGGCCGCCTTGGGTTTTTTCCTGGATGGCTTTAACCGTGGTTGTCACAAAGGAATCGAGCCGCCAGTCTGGGGAGAGACCAGCGATCTTTAAAAAGTTCTCTAAAATCTTTTCCCCGCCAAAGGTGTGGTGGACCTCGGGGTGGAACTGGAGCCCGTAAATGGCCTTATCCGGGGCGGCCATGGCCGCTTGGGGCAGATCTTGGGTCTGACCGATGGTGGTGAAACCCTTGGGGGGCCGTTTAACCCGATCCCCGTGGGACATCCAGACGGAAAAGGTCTTCTGACCCAAGCCGGCCCATAAAGGGGAATCCGTGACGGTTAAGCGGGCTGGGCCATACTCGCCGCCTTGGGTCTGACAAGCGAGCTCCCCGCCTAAACGCCGGGCCAAAAGTTGCATACCGTAGCAGATCCCTAAGATGGGAAGATGAGCCTCTAAAAGGGCCTCATCCAGTTGGGGCGCCCCAGGGGCCTCCACGCTGTCGGGCCCCCCGGATAAGATCAAAGCCCCGGGCTTTTTGGCCAAGGGTTCGGTCACCGGCGACCCGGCGGGCCAGATCTCGGCGTAATAGCCAGCGGCGCGGATTTTGCGGGCGATAAGTTGGGTGTATTGGGAACCGTAATCGATGATTAAAACGTGTCCAGTCATAAGCGCCTTATGGTGTTTAGAGAAAAAAGTTAACTCCCAAAAAAGGGAGTTAAAAACAGAAATGGTTATTCTAGTAAGCCAAATAAAGGCCACAATTAGTGATTAATAATCTTTTTTCCAACCCAAACCCACCCGGCTGGAACGGGTGGTGGTCTTGGACTCCAGGTTAACGCTGGGGGTTAACTCCACCTCAACGCGGACCCCGGTGCTGTTTTGCCCGAGGTTCTGCTCTAAGCCCACGTAAACCCGCTCGCTTAAGTATTTCCCGGCCTCAATGGTGGTCTGGGAGGTGGACTCCTCTTTGCGGTCGTTATCTAAGTTTAAGTTTTCCCGAAAGCTATTCCCCTTTAAGATCCTCTGGTCGTTTCCAGTACTGGTTTCCCCGACCCGTAAAACCGAAAGCCCTAAAGTGTCCCGCACGGTGTTTAGGGGCGTTAAAAGATCCATCTTCGGGCCAATCCCGGTAAGCGTTCTTAAGCTATTAGCCAATTGCAAAGTTTCCACTCGGCTTAATTGGGAGGAGCTTTTGCCAAAGAGGATCTGGGCTAAGATCTCATCCGGGGGCCGGGGGGGCTGACTTTCTAAACTAACCCGAGGGGAGTCCTTGGTCCCGGAGACTCTAATCATGGCTAAAACCTCGCTGGCCTGGCGGGTTAGCTCTAAGTTTAAAGAGGGGTTAATGACGGTGGACTCGTAAAAACGGATCTCCCCTTGGGCGATGGTGAACTGCTTAGCCAGTAACTCTAGGTACCCTCGAACCGGTTGGATATAACCGGAAATCATGGGGGAGCTGGCCGAGCCGGTTAAGCGCAACCGCCCGCGCCACTCGCTGTCTAAACCCCGACCCCGGATATAGAACTGGTTAGGAAAATCAATGGTTAAATCCAGATCCAATGGGGAGCCACCGTTATTTTCTTTATCCCCGATTTCCAAGGTTTTAACCGCCGGGCCGCCAAACCCTTGGGCTAAAGAGATCTCGGCTTTTTCCACCACCGCTTGGGCCGTCAGCTTTAAGGCCGTTAAAGGGCCCTCTAAAGTGGCCAAGGCCGAGACGGTCATGACCAAATCATCGCGGTGTAAGGGGCTTAAGTGATCCAACTGGACCCGGGCCTTTAAGCTCGGCGGCGAGGCCTTGGGGCTAATGGTTCCCTCAAGACCCAAGCGACCGTGGCCCCCGTCCCGAGCCTCAGCTAAGAGCTTAATTTCCCCTTTCTCATCCAGCTGCCCGGAAAAGTTTAAGCCCGTTAAGGTTAAACCCGTGGCCGGATCCTGGAACCCCCCTTTAACCAGATAAGCGGTTAAAGCCGTTTTGGGTTGGGCCAAGGACCCCGTGACCTTAACTTTGAGATCGACTTCGCCCTTTAAGGCCATGTCCTCTTGGCCGGTCAATAACCATAAGCGACTGGCTGGCCCCCGAAAGGCCGCGTCCACGATTAAGGGCCCACTAGGGTTGGGCTCCACTAAGTCGCCAGTCGCTTTAAAGGGGGCCTGGAAGGTCGCTTGGATGGGTTTAGGGCTACTGGGCCAAGTTAGTTTGGCCTCGCCCTTTAAGGACCCATTAACTAACTCGCCCTTGGAGGTTAGGGTCAAGATGGGCGGCCCCGCTAAAACGGTTTTCAGCTCATAACCGCCCCGGCCATTATTATAGTTGGCTTTGAGATCCACTTGGCCATTGGGGCCGGAAAAAATATCCTCGCTTAAAAGGTTTAAGGGGAGCCCAGTGGCTTCCACTTTGGCCGTTAAGGGCGTTACCCCGCCGGTATGGCCAGTTAGGTTAATCCGCCCGCCTTGGCTAAGGCTAAAGGCCAAATCGCTAAAGCTAACCCCGTCTTGAAGATCCAAGCGAGCCTCCCGGGTTAAGGCCAGGGATCCTTTTATCTGCGGGGGATCCACCAAGAGCTTTTTAAGCGCTACGGTCCGGTCTTTTAAGTTATAACCGCCCTCAAGGTTAAGAAGATCCCCGGTCGGGCCAATTAAGCGGGCTTTAAGGTCCCCCATTAGACCTTCCCGCCAGAGCCCGGAGCCGGTTAAGTGGATTTCCCCGCTTTTTAGGGCGAGGGGCCCGATCTGACCCGGGCCTTGGGTTAAATCGAGCTTTAAGTTGGCTTTTTCGGCCACTATGGAGGTCACCTTTAAGCTCGTCCCTTTTAACGCCAGAGTCTCGCCTAACTTAACCTCCGGCAGATCCAAACTAGCCTCAAGTAAAGGGCTCAGGCCTTTGGCCACCTTAATTTCCAGTAAAGCCGGGGCCCCGGCTAAAGGTTGGCCCGTTAAATCGCCCAGTAACTTCCAGTCTAAAACTTGGGCCGTTAAAGACCCATTAACTAAGGGCGGTTCCCCGGGTTTAACGGCTAGCTTAAGGTCATCGCTTTGGGCGCTAACCCCAGGGGCGGATAAGTTAAAACCGCTTAAATCCAAAGAAAAATCCCCGGGGCTCACGGCTAAATCCACCTTGGCCGTTAGATCTAAGGGAGCTTTAGGGTTAGTGGCCTTAGCTTTTAAATCAGCCTTTAAATGGGTATTAGGGCTGTTATTTTGGTATTGGCCCCGTAAAAACAAGTCCAGATCCGTGAACGGGCCGCTCGGGTTATTGAGCTTCGGGCTCGTTAAACTTAACTCAAAATCCAAGGCCTTAATTAAGCCCTTAACCTTATAATCAGCCTTAATCGGCCCCTCCCAGCCCGGGGCTAAGGGCGAAAGATTGGCGAGTTTAAGGTCCCCATTGGCCGTTAATTGGCCGCTTTTAACCTCGCGAGTTAAGGATAAATCAGTTTCAAAGGCCCCTGGTTGGGGCGCGGTGGGGGCTATTTTACTTAATAAAGGATAAAGAGCGTTCTTTTCCTCGACCTTAATATTGGCCGAAACAATTTGTTTTACCGGCCCAACCTGACCATTAATTATAGCGCTAAACCCGAAAGAAGTTAAGTCTAAATGGTTAATTTCCCAAATATCCTCTTGATTCCGGGCCGCGACCACGAGGTTAATCGGCTCCTCATTCCCCCGCCACATCTCCCCAGGGGTGAAGGACGCCTCAAAATTAATGGCGAGATTTGAGTCCTTAAAAGCGAGGTTAAAAGCTGGGCTATTCAGTTTAACCAAGGGATTTAAAGCGGATAATTGGCCGCTAAACTCCTTATCTTGGGCCGTAACCTTAGCGATTAAAACTAAAGGGGACTCGGGATCAAGGGGCCCTAATTCGGGGATAAGGAGTAAAAACTCTGGGGGAATGATTTTCGCTAAAGTCTTTAGCTCAATATTAGCCTTATAATCCGGCGTTAGGGCGATATCCTGAAACAATAAGCCGGTCTTCCCTTGGAACTTAAGATCCGCCGTGACTAGGGCGGTCTTTTGAGGCTCGGCGGTTTCGTTAGCGATAGAACCGGTGGAGCCGACTAAGGCTAAGGATCCTTCCCAGTTGGTTAAGGGACCTTGACCTAAGACCGTTAAGGTTAAGATTGGCGGTAAATCAGGCCGAGGGCCGGTGAAAAAACCATCTTGATCTTTAAAAACTAAGTTAAGATCAAAGGTCTCCGGGTCATTGGGGCTAAGTCGGTCTAATATTCCCTTTAAAACTAACCCCCGACCGGTGGCGTCCTTTAAGCTAGCGTCTAAGTTAAAGGTTAGTTGGTTATCGATAAAGGCCACTTGGGCGTCTAAACCCACTAAAGCTTGGTCCCCAGGCTGGGCCGGGTTAATGGCTTTCCCTTCGATTAAGCTATTGGTGAGGGTGACTTGGGTCTCAATGTCCAGAGGGAGGGCAAAGGGTTCTTTAGACTTATCTTTAGGCTTAGGTTTTAGCTCCGGGCGTCTTAATAGATCGACCTCGTCTAAGGTCACCGCCGCGCTTAAGCGTTTTTTTAGTAAAGCTAGGCCCTTGATGTCCAGATCCAAACTCCCCACGGTTAAAAAAGGGCCATTTTTATCGGCTAAGCTAACGTCCTTAGCCGCGACCTTAAAGGGTAAGGGTCCTATAAAGGAGCTAACGGTTAAGGTTAGATCTTGGGCCGCTAGGGCTTTTTGGATTTCTTCGAAGACCAGTTTTTCCCCGGCCTTGGAGCGTAAGAAGAGGAAAACCCCGCTAAGGCTAACTATGACCAGAAGAAGAGCGCTTAAAACAAGGATTTTGACCGTCTTAAAACGGGGTTTTTTCATAGCCGCCTCAGAAACTTTGGCCAAGACTTAAGTAAAATTGCAAAGGATTGTCATCTTTTCTCGGGGTTAAAGGGGTGGCCAGATCAAGGCGAAACGGCCCAATGGGGGTGTAGTAGCGAAACCCAAGGCCCCCGCCCCAGAGAAAGGACTGGCCTATTTTATCGAAATCCGGGCGATCGTAGACCATGCCGCCATCCACAAAAACCGTGGCCCCCAAGCTTTCGCCAAAACGGACCCGCACTTCGCCGCTGACCTCGGCCATGGCCCCGCCGCCATCCGGCTCGTCCCGGTCATTGCGGGGGCCGACCGATTGGTACTCATAACCGCGCATGGACCCCCCGCCGCCGCCGTAGAAGCGTAAGGTGGCCGGTAAGCTGGTCCTTTCAGCCCCCCAGATCCCGCCCGCGGCCCCGCGCACGGCGAAAACCAAGCGGCCCGCGTCGGTGATAGGAAAATAGTGGCTCGCGTCCAAGCGGGATTTAATGACGTTAAACGAGTCAAAGTAAGTCCCGGTGTAGGGCTCGACGCTAATCTTGACCCGGCTGCCTTTAGTCGGGTTTAAGTAGTCGTCCGAAAAATCCCACGATAGAGCCGAGGGGAGACCATAGATAGTGTACTCGGACTGGGGTTTATCGTCTTCCTCTAAGCGCCCAGCCTCTAAACTTAGTTGGAAAAGACCGGATAAATGGCGGGTCAGCTGCCTTTCAATACCCCCGGCCGCGGAGACGGCGGTTAAGGCGTAAGCTTGGGCCCGCTCATGGATGGCTGAAAAATCCAATAAGAGGTTCTGCTTGGGGGAGAGAAAGTAGGGCCGCACATAAGAGGCCCCAAACTGGATAAGATCGGCCCAAGCCGGAAACTCCAAACGTAAGCGATCGCCTCGGGCCGTAAAGTTTCGATGCTCCCAGGACAAGATGATCCCCGGGCCAAAGTCCGAGTCAAAGTTAACGGACCCGCTGACGGTCTTAAAGGGGGTGGCCGATAAGGTCACTAAGATGGGCCGATGGCCGTAATCGTCCTCCTCGCCAATGACCGGGTCCACGGTTTTAAACAAACCCGTCTGAAACATGGCGTCCACAAACCGGTCCAATAACCGTTGGTCCCAGACCTCCCCAACTTGCCAGGTGACTAGGTTTTCGATATAAGCCGTTTCCACGGCCCCATCGCCCTCGACCACCAAGGGGCCCATTAAGGCGTAGTACCCCGGATCTAAGGTCACCTCAGCGTTCAAAAGCTTCTTATCCGGATCTAAAAAGTAGTGGGTCTCGATGGTCTTAGCCTTAGGGTAACCCTTGGCCGTCCAGACGCTCACGTTGTTTTCCACCATGGCCAAAACTTGGTCGGCTAAAGCCCGTTCCCCAGCCACCCAACCGGATTTGGTCAGATCGGTTGAAGGCGGCGGGGCGTCCACGGGCGGCAGGACCTTAGCGGCGGGATCCTTAACAACAGGGGGCTCAACCGGGGCTTTCGGGTCTTGAGCCCCGGGCTCGGGCTCCGGGTCCTTTCCGACTTTCACCCAGCTTTCCCCTAAGTGGTAGACCGGGCCCGGGTCAAAGTTAATGACCACCACCATGTCCGGGGATTTATCGTTTTTTTCGGTCCACCCAGTGACTTTCCCTTCGTAATGGCCTTGGGACCTCAAGATCTCTTGGCCTTTCTCCAAGGAGGACCGTAAGCGCCTGGTTAAAGTCATGGGGTTAGTGACTGGTTTATCGGCCAAGACAAATAGCTCAGCCGTGTCCCGAAAGATGGCCTCAATGGTTTGGTGTTTTTTCTCGGGCCGGATCTCCACCCGGTACTTAATGACCTCCGCTGGGAAAACCGGGTCGGCGGCCTCCTCGGAAGATAGACTTGGGACTTGGGGTTGGGGGATGGGCCCAGCTGGGTCGCTTTTAACTAAACTTTCGCCTTCCGGGGAGACCTGGGCTTCTCGGCTTAAAACCGGGAACTCATCGTTAGCCTTGCCGCAAGCGGTCAAAGCTAGACAGAGAATAAAGAGGGGGTATAGCCAACGGAAAGGCGGCGTCATGAAAAGTCCCTAAAGGAAAGCGTGGGTTAATGGCCAATAAGTGAATAGTATAGACCGAAAAGCCGCTATTGACAATAGTTTTTTTTAAGTTTCCTTATTTAATATTCACATTTTTTCCCGTAAACCGATCCTCCTTGGCTAGTGGTTTATAGGCTGAGGAGTCTAAAAGGGGGTTTACTTAAAAATTATTTTCCTAAAGAGGGGTTCTCTAGGGGTTTTCCGAGGCGCTCTAATTTTTTTTGGGGTAGATTTTTAAATTTTGGGTGGCCAATATCATACGATAAAAAGGGAAAAAAATTATCATTATAAATAGAATTGTCGTTAATGGAGATTCAAAATAGAAGTTAATAATTTAGGGGAGCCGGTTTAAAAGGCGGCTCTTAACCCCTTTTTTAACGGGTCAACAAGTAAAAAAAAACTTGATTTACCTTGTTTCTATGGTAAAATAAAGCATATTTCTCCCTTAGCCGGAGGTGTGAAGATGGTCAAGACCCCCACCGCTTCGTCCGATAAGGCGAAGCCCGCCCCGAAGACGGCCAAACCCGCGCCCAAAGCCGCTAGCGCGACCGCCAAAAAAACCGCCGTTAAGGCCCCAACCAAATCCGCCGCCAAGGCGGAAGCCCCGG
This sequence comes from Deltaproteobacteria bacterium, assembly GCA_031273455.1. Taxonomy (GTDB): domain Bacteria; phylum Desulfobacterota; class Desulfarculia; order Adiutricales; family Adiutricaceae; genus JAIROO01. The sequence goes on from JAISRZ010000046.1 coordinate 47,920, forward strand.
AAACCCCGGCCCCCAAGGCCAAAGCCTGCGGTCGCCAAAAACCCGCCGCCCCGAAAGCGACTAAAGTCGCGGCCAAGGACGCGCCCAAGGCCCCAGCCAAATCGGCGACCAAGGCCAGCGCCAAACCGGCCGCCAAATCGGCTTCTAAGGCGGCTCCCAAGAAGAGCGCCCCCAAAACATGCGCGTCTAAGGCCCCAGCTAAAAAGGCCCCCAAAGAAGAGGGCCAGATGGTCTGCCAAGGGGGCGTTTGTTCGCTACCTTCGGGGGATTGACCCTGGCTCTTCGCGCCGGCGACGGCTATTATTTCTTGGCCGCTCTTCAAAAGGGCGGCCTTTTTCTGTCCGCTGGGGTTTTTTTTAGTTTTTTAAGCGTTTGCGACTAGGGGCCTTTGGGGTTACAATGGGGCCTAAGGCGTCAAACTCCTTACGAGTTCGCTGGTTTTCTTAAGGTCTTTAACGATGATTTTTGGGGTATAATAGCGGTAAGACCAGATCAGGGCTTATTGGTTAGGTCCATCATGGGCGCGGGGAAGGCCCAAAAGATCCACTTTTTGTCACGTCTAAAAAGGGCCATTGGCTCTAAATAACACTTTCGGCGTCGCGGTTTATTCGGGGAATAGGCAAAAGATTGGTCCCTTAAGCCGCTCAACTGGAAAGCCTAATTTATGTCAATAACCAAAGAACGCATTTCCGCCAAAATAGCTGAAGAGCTAGAAATCTCATCGGACCTCGCTCGGATTCACTTGGAAAAACTCTTGGAAATTATGAAAAACGCCCTGGCCAAAGACCAGGAAGTTTTGATTAGCGGCTTTGGCAAATTCGCGGTCAAGAATAAAAAGTCCCGTCAGGGGCGTAACCCGAAGACCGGTGAGCCTTTGGATCTACGAGCTCGGCGGGTGGTGACTTTTAAGCTTTCTGGCGTTTTGCGGAAACAACTTTGCGACCAAGTGGACAAACCCCAAGATGAAGGTTAAGTTAGCTTAAAGACCTTTATTTTAGGGCGGTTTCTAACTAAGTTTCCTTTTTTGGCGCGTAAAGTTTTAGATCATAAAGAGGGGGTCATTCTTCTCCTTTAAGCTCTTGATTTGTCAAAAAATTATGTTTCCTGGCCAATTATTTTCCCCAACCCAACTATAAATATCCCGATTTTAAACCCATAATCCACGCTATTTCCCGCCTTACTTTTCGTTTTTTGGCCTTAAAGTTTTGTTTTCTTCAAAAAATCGCCTTAGACCGCATATTTTCCTCACTAACGCTCCAGAAAACTTTGGTTGACGGCCAAGATGGGTCTTATCGCCATGAAAAAATTTTCAATTTTTTTATGGCGATAAAGCCTATTGCGTCTAGATTATCGCCCTTAAAAGGGCCGCTGACCAGACTATTCAAGTCTTTGGGGAGACTGGTCGGGCGACTTTGGTGGTCATAATTTATATTTTATTAACTCTTAAAAATAGTTTAAGCAAAAAATAGACTATTTTTTAAGCCTAAATACTTTAAAAACAAATATAAGAATTTAAATTAATGGTTCTTTAAGGGTCTAATCGATTCCGCCTGGCCATCGCCTTAGGGGTAGCGGTCAGGGATCTTAGCGGCGCCCTCCGGCCAACTGAGCCGATCTTTAGCCAGCCTAAAATGGGCCTAATAGGTCCATAAAGATCTTTTAGTCCTAACCGCTCTAAAGGGGGTCAAGGGAATTTAGTAGTCATATTAATGATTTCCCGGTTCTCAAAGATGTAATGTAAAAAATTTGTAAAATATTTGTGAAGCCCAAGCCAGGGGCCATGAGGTTAATGTGGAACGCTTTTTTCTATTAATTAATCAGGCGTTAGCGATTTATAAGGTCTTTCGCAGAAAACCGCTAGACTTTAGTCTAGCGGATGAATGCGTCTTATGTCTGAGTTAACCTTGTTGACGGATATATTCTTGAATTGTCGATAAGTTTGCTTGCCC